>JABDKI010000236.1 GCA_013002295.1 Altererythrobacter sp. | reverse complement strand
CCGAAGCGGCAGCCGCCGGCAATCTGGTCGATGATTTCGAGCAGGTTTGGCTGGAGAAGATGGTCGATGCTGATGACGAAGTCGATGACCTGGAGCGAGCGCTGCTCTCAAGGATCATCGAAGAAGGCTGAGGCTGACATTGCAGCAGGAGCCGGCGCAATTCAGACCATAAAGCTTTCGCCGCAGCCGCAAGCTCCCTTGGCATTCGGGTTTTCAAACACGAAACCGGCGGTGAAGTCGTCTTCGACCCAATCCATGATTGAGCCAACCAGGTACAGCACGCTCGCGCCATCGATGTAGAATACGCCGCCAGGTGTTTCGATCTTTTCATCGAACTTGGTTTCTTCAGTGACGTAGTCGACCGAATAGGCGAGGCCAGAGCAGCCGCGGCGCGGGGTCGACAGCTTGACCCCAATCGCATCGCCAGGCGCTTGGCTCATCAGTTCGGCAATCCGAGCCACGGCACCTTTGGTGAGTGTCACGGCTGCGGGAATCTGGCGTGTCTTGGTGTCTGTCATCTTACAGCATCCCCAGTTCAAGTCGCGCTTCGTCGGTCATCTTGTCCGGGCCCCATGGCGGGTCCCATACAAGCGACACTTCAGCGTCGCGGATGCCCGGCACACTGGCGGCGCGCAGCTCAACTTCGCCCGGCATGGTTTCAGCCACCGGACAATGCGGTGTGGTCAGCGTCATTGTGACCATGGCATCGGCATCATCGGTAATCTCGACACCATAGATCAGGCCCAGATCATAAATGTTGACCGGGATTTCCGGGTCGTAAATTTCTTTCAGCGCTGCGATCACCGCATCGTGCAGTTCGCCGCCCGGCTCAGCCGGTGACAGGCTCTCAGGCTTCTTCGCAAGGAAACCCTCGAGATAATCGCGCTTGCGCTCAAGCTTCTCGCTTGCGCTTTCAGAATCAGGGTCAACCGCATCTTCGACGCGCGCACGTGGAGGCTTCACCACCTGCTCCGTCGGCGAAGGTGCCGCAATGAATTCCTTTTCCTCAGATGGCTTATTCATAGGCGCTTCCTAAGCGAAAATCTTTCTTGTTCTAACAATCCCGTCGAGCAGCGCTTCGACATCGCTTTCGTCCGAATACAATCCAAAGCTTGCGCGCGCAGTGGCGGGCACGCCGAGATAATCCATGAGTGGCTGCGCACAGTGATGCCCGGCGCGGACCGCGACCTTGGCTTCGTCCAATATGGTGCCTAAATCATGCGGGTGAACCCCATCGAGCATGAAACTAACGATTCCCGCGCTGTCCGCTGGGCCATAAATC
This sequence comes from Altererythrobacter sp., assembly GCA_013002295.1. GTDB lineage: Bacteria > Pseudomonadota > Alphaproteobacteria > Sphingomonadales > Sphingomonadaceae > Erythrobacter. The sequence goes on along the minus strand of JABDKI010000236.1, from coordinate 8,719 downwards.
GTCACGTCGTTCATTGGGCCGAGCGCATCGCGCAATTGGGCAACCAATGCAGTCTCTCGCGCGTGGATCACGTCCAGGCCGATGGCCTCAACATAGTCGATCGCTGCATGCAGCGCGACAGCTTCGGTAATGGCCGGCGTACCCGCTTCAAAGCGCTGCGGCGCAGGCGCATAAGTGGTTTTGTCGAATGTCACGCGATCAATCATCGCGCCGCCGCCCTGATATGGCGGCATGGCGGCCAAAATTTCGCTCCGCGCCCAAAGTGCGCCAATAGCGGTCGGACCATAGAGCTTGTGGGCACTGAAGGCGTAGAAATCGCAATCAAGCGCCACGACATCAAGCTTCAAACGAGGCGCCGCCTGGCATCCATCGAGCAGCAGCTTCGCGCCAACTCCGTGCGCCAGATCCGCAGCGCGTTTCGCATCGAGGACCGAGCCAAGTACATTCGATACATGCGCGAGCGCGACAAGCTTGTGGCGCTCGGTCAGCATGGATTCGGCAGCGTCCAGGTCGATCCGGTGATCACTGGTGAGCGGGCAGATATCGATATGCGCACCGACACGCTCGGCCAGCATTTGCCAGGGCACGATGTTCGAATGGTGCTCAAGCGTCGAGAGCAGGATGCGGTCGCCTTCGCCGATATTGGCCGCACCCCAAGTTGCCGCGACCAGATTGATCGCTTCGGTTGCGCCGCGCGCGAATACGATCTCTTCGTCTTGGCCGCCGATAAATTCAGCTGTCCGGCGACGCGCCGCTTCATAGGCCAACGTCATCTCGGCCGAGCGCGAATAGACCCCGCGATGTACGGTGGCATAGTCTTGGCCCAGCGCATGCGCCATCGCGTCAATAACCGCCTGCGGCTTCTGAGCCGTCGCTGCGGTATCGAGATAGTGCCAAGCCTTCCCGTCAGCTGTCATCAGGCCGGGGAAATCCGGCTTGTTGTCAGCAAGAGGCGCAGAGGCAAGCGTCAGGGACATACGCTCTTCGTCCACTCGCCTGCGTTTTCGCCGCGCGCGCACTTGCGCCGCATGCCGGCTTCAATAGCCTGCCATTGCCCTTCGGAAAACCGGGCACCAAGGCGCCATTGGACGCCTGTTACGGAGGGATCCTCAACTTCGTCGACCGTCACAATCAGAATGCGCATCGAACGGTCACTTGGATGGCGAACCTCGCGCAAATTGGCATCGTTACGGTGGAGCCCAAACTGGTTGAGATAGAATTCGGCAATGTCGCGCGGCTTGTCATATGTGATGCCATAGCGCTCGATTGGCGTGAATGCGTCTTGAGGCGGGACCGCGTCAGCTGCCGAGTTGCCAGCCGAAAGTGCAGCTGCACCGCTCAAAAGCAACGCAGAAAGCGCCAATGTTGGAATTGACTGTCCTAAAATTTTCATAGGTTTCCCTCCAGTTCATCGAGAGCCAGAGCCATCATACGCTCGGCCTCTTCGTGATCGCTCATTTCCACGAATGCATCGCCGATAAAGGCCTGCACCAACAGCTTGCGCGCTACGTCCGGTGCTATGCCGCGCGCCGCCATGTAGTACCGAGCCATCTCGTCGATCTGACCGATTGCAGCACCATGCGCACATTGAACATCGTCCGCGAAAATTTCGAGCTCTGGCTTGGTGTTGGCCGTGGCACCCTTTTCCAGCAGCAAAGCGCGAAAGTTCTGCGCCGCGTCGGTCTTTTGCGCATCCTTCACCACATCAATGCGGCCTAGAAAGTTCCCGGAGGAACGGCCCCATTGCACCGCACGCACGGTCTGGTTCGACGTGCCATTGGGCTTCGCGTGGATTGTGCGCGTGACAAACTCCTGGGTCGCGTCGCCGCCGCCTACCGTCACGCCCCCAAATTCGAAATGCGCGCCGTCTTCCAGCGTCACTTCAAGCTCGAGCCGTGCGTAAGGGCCCGCCGCGTTCAATGCGAACATCGCGTATCGCGCACCCTTGCCCAGATGCACGCTTAAGCGCTCTACTCCAGCCGCGACTATACGCGTGTCTTCGCGCGTTTCGCCTGCTGCGACGGCCAAATCCTGCCAGTCGGTCAGCATGGATAGCTCAACCTCCCGGAGGTAACCCGCGTCCGCATAGCGCCATGCCTCTTGCGAGTTGGTTGGGCGTTCAAGAGCTGCCGCTTCAGGCATCTGCCATCACCGCGTCATAGCCTTCTTCTTCAAGCCGGAGCGCCAGTTCAGGCCCGCCAGTCTGAACGATCCGACCCTTGGCGAGCACAGACACCTTGTCCGGCTTCACAACGTCAAGCAGGCGTTGATAATGCGTGATCAGCAGCACGCCCTTGGCGGGATCGCGCATGATCGCGTTGATTCCTTCACCCACTACGCGCAGTGCATCGATGTCCAAACCGCTGTCGGTTTCATCAAGCACAGCGAACTTCGGATCAAGTATGCCCATTTGCACCATTTCCGCGCGCTTCTTTTCCCCGCCAGAAAAGCCGACATTCACGTGCCGCTTGAGCATTTCCATATCCATGCGCAGCAAGCCGGCCTTCTCCTTGGCCAGCTTCAGAAATTCGCCGCCAGAAAGCGGATCTTCGCCGCGCCCTTTGCGCTGCGAATTCAATGCCTCGCGCAGGAACTGGACGTTGGAAACGCCAGGTATCTCGACCGGATATTGGAAGCCCAGGAACATGCCTGCCGCCGCGCGCTCATGCGGTTCAAGCTCGAAAAGATCTTCGCCGTTGAATGTGACAGCGCCTTCGGTCACATCATAACCAGGGCGGCCGCCCAGAACATAGGCAAGCGTCGACTTGCCAGCGCCATTCGGGCCCATGATGGCGTGGATTTCGCCGGCGGCAACTTCAAGCGTTAGCCCGTTCAATATCTGTTTGCCGTCAATCTCGGCGTGGAGGTTTTCAATTTTCAGCATTGGGTAACGAAACTTCCTGTTGGGCTTGCTGTTCAGGTTGATCAAGCGGCGCCTGCGACGGCGCATGTGTAGTGGTGTAGCGTGCGAGCCTTTGTTCACGGTGGCGCAAAGTGTCATCAACGAAGCGGCCGCGCTGCACGTGGATGTAGCCAATCGTGTCGAATGCTCGGGTCACATCTTCGGGTGTGAACAGTTCGTCACGACCGCGGCGCTTCATCATCCGATTAGAGGCTTCGATCGACTCCTCATAAACCTCCGTACAGCGCGGAAGATCGCTTCGGTGCTGCTGTTCGAAATCCGGCACGCCGCGCGCAATGCGATTGCCGTAGTTGAGGCAGCGCCGATAGTCATCGACAAATGGCGTAATCGCCACGTCATAGGCCAATTCCCAGGTCTCGCTGATCGCCCTGTCCTGCGCCCGCGGAGCAGGCACCGCCTGCAATGACAGCGCAACAACGGCTGAAGACAAAAGCATCAGAAAACCTCCATGAACTGCGGGAAGAAATAGATCGAGATCGCCGCAAACAGCACCATCAAGAACTTGCCCGGGATCGAAAATCCGCGCGTCAGATTCATCACCAGCATTGAAAGTGCAGCCAGTGCCGGGATCAGGAAGAACAAGATCTTCTGCATGTCCGGCGCAAACAGGTCATTAAGTCCAGGTATCATTCGTCGCCCCCATTTTGCTCGTTGGTGCGGCCCGATGATTGCGTGTTGTCGCTATATTTATTTTGGCGCGGCGTTGAGCGCTCGAAATGCTCGCGGCGCGCATCGCGCTTGTCCGAAATCCGCATGCGCATACCGGCAGTGATCCGCTCGAGCACAGCGTCCATATTCTCTAGGATGTCCGACGCCTTGATCCGCATCACACGGATGTTGACCGCTTCCAGGCTCTTGTCGCGGCGCTTCGCGATGGCGTCGTTCTGCCCCTCTTCGTCAATCGCGATCGCCATGCCGAGATTGTGGCAATTGAAATCGACAATCGCGCTGCCGACCACGGCAAAGCGTTTGAACGTGTAACGGCCCAGATCGGCCTTGGCGAAACGCGCCGCAAGCGCCTTGTGCGCCGGCGAGGCAAAGCGCTTCATCTCGCGCGCTTGATCATGGAGCGCATCGAGCCGCTTATCCGAGATTTCCCACCCGCGGCCCTTCTTCTTGAGATTGGGCGCGTCGGTGGCCGGAGTGTCGGACAGCTTGAGAGTCTTGCGATCGGTCACCCCACACTCCCTTCAAGCGAAATCGCCAACAGCTTCTGCGCTTCGACGGCAAATTCCATCGGCAGCTCTTTGAGCACATCCTTCGCAAAGCCGTTGACGATCAGCGCCACAGCCTCTTCTTCCTCGAGCCCGCGCTGCATCGCGTAGAACAGCTGGTCATCGCTGATCTTGCTGGTGGTCGCTTCGTGTTCGATCTGCGCGCTGGGGTTCTTCACTTCGATATAGGGTACGGTATGCGCGCCGCATTCCGAACCCAGCAGCAGGCTGTCGCATTGCGTGAAATTGCGCACGCCGTCGGCATTGGGGCCAACGCGCACCAAGCCGCGATAGGTGTTGTTCGATTTGCCCGCCGAAATGCCCTTCGAGATGATCGTCGAGCGCGAACCTGGCGCATTGTGTATCATCTTGGTGCCGGTATCGGCCTGCTGGTAATTGTTGGTCACCGCAACCGAGTAGAACTCGCCGACGCTGTCTTTACCGTTCAGCACGCAGGACGGATATTTCCACGTCACCGCACTGCCGGTTTCGACCTGAGTCCAGCTGATCTTTGATCGATCGCCCTGGCACAGCCCGCGTTTGGTCACGAAATTGTAGATACCGCCCTTGCCTTCAGAATCGCCGGGGTACCAGTTTTGGACGGTTGAATATTTGATCTCCGCATCTTCCATCGCGACCAGTTCTACCACAGCGGCGTGCAACTGGTTCTCATCGCGCATCGGCGCGGTGCAGCCCTCGAGATAGGAGACGTAAGAACCCTTCTCGGCAATGATCAACGTGCGCTCGAACTGGCCGGTGTTTTCGGCATTGATGCGGAAGTAGGTGCTGAGCTCCATCGGGCAGCGTACGCCCTCGGGGATGTAGACAAATGTCCCGTCGGAGAAGACCGCGCAGTTCAATGTTGCGAAGAAGTTATCGCGCTGCGGCACAACCTTGCCGAGCCACTTCTTCACCAGGTCTGGATAGTCCTTGATCGCCTCACTGATCGAGAGGAAGATCACGCCCGCTTTCTTCAGCTCTTCACGAAAAGTGGTCGCGACCGAAACACTGTCGAACACCGCATCAACCGCGACTTTCTTTGCGCCCTTTACACCGGCCAGAACCTCTTGTTCGCCGAGCGGGATGCCGAGCTTGTCATAGACCGCCTTGATATCGGGATCGAGATCGTCGAGCGAATCCAGTTCCACCTTCTTGGTCGGCGCGGCGTAATAATAGGCGCCTTGATAATCGATCTTGGGATAGCCGACCTTGGCCCAATCGGGCTCTTCCATGGTCTGCCAGAGACGGAATGCCCTAAGACGCCATTCGAGCATCCATGCAGGCTCACCCTTCTTGGCCGAGATAAAGCGCACCGTGTCTTCGGTCAGGCCCTTTTCTGCGAACTCCGTGTCGATATCCGCGGACCAGCCATGCTCATAGTCAGCAGCTTTCGCGGCGGCTTCTTTTGCGTCGCGATCCATTTCGACCCCGTCCATCTCGGTCTTGCCCATCTCTGGGCGGTCTTGAATGTCGAGTTCTTCGCTCATGCTATCTCTTCAATTCGGGTGAGGCTCGTCAGCGAAATATCCGCCAGTGCGCCGCGCAAAGCATTGTTGATCTTCGGCCAATGGGGTTTGACTGAGCAATTGTGGTCCATGGCGCAATCGGGCCCTTCGATGCACGCGGTCAGCGCAATCGGCCCTTCGACCGCTTCGACAATGTCTGCCACGCTGATCGCGGCAGCAGGTCGCGCCAATTGCAATCCGCCACCGGCGCCGCGTACTGATCGCATTAAGCTCGCGCCAGTCAATTTGCTGACGACTTTCTGCACTGTCGGCGCAGGAATCCCTGTTTCCGCAGCCAATTCTCCTGCGGACACGCGACCGCCACCGCAGTGGCGCGAGGCAGCGCACATGATGACCACGGCATAATCGGCAAGATTGGACAGTCGCATACTAATCCTACGCAAATTGGACTGATTCGTTCCGATTTGCGAGATAAGGCCGGAATTCTGCAGATTCAACGCCAAAACCCTTGTTGCGAGTCATTAGCGCTTTGCGTTCGACCTTTGTGTGGTCTTTCGCAGCCGGTCGAGATTTTTCATCCGTAACATGGTCAGAAACAAGGGCTCCTGGGAGCCGCCCAAACGTGTCGGAGTGTAGCCGCAATAGCGGCGTATCTCGCGCACCAGATGCGGTTGGTCGTAAAAAGCCTCCGCTATCTCTGCCTCTTGTTCGTCAGATATGGCCTCTTCTGCGAGCAACGATGCGGCACGGATTGCGCGGTGTTTGCGCGCTAGTGCGGCTGGCGGAAAGCCGAAATATCGTTCTACCAGCCGCTCTGCCTGACGGCGCGAATAGTTGAGGCTGGCAAAAAGCTCTTCGATATTGGGTCTAAGCGAGTGCCCGAGCCAAGCAACAGTTTGCTGGATCAGCAATTCATGCGCTTGCGGTACTTGGCCCAGCCTAGGCTCGATCCATCGCGCCAACTCATTGCAGGCCACCTCTCCGGTAAGCTGCCCGGCGCGGTAGCGTGAGTTGATACCCTTGGCAAAGACCTCAATCTGTTCGCCAAGAATGTCTTTCGCCGGGTAGAAGCGATCTAGCCATTTACCCGCAGGTTGTCCTGCCAATGCCGCCCAACCCAAAGGTGAGAGCGATGCCCCGATCGCATGCCATGGGCCCTTTATTCGGTAAGGCACCGCTGTAGAGAATCCACTCAGCATGTGGGCGTCCCCGGAAAAATGCTCTGGTCGATCGCTAAAGCTGACCTCCCCTTGCCCGTGCGGGAAAAGAGTAAGCTGCGGCAGTGCACCAGGATGCCGTTCGCGAATGTCTTCCTCGTCCCAAACGAAATAGAACAGCGTCAGCACATGCCGTTCAAGCGTGGCAGGAGGATCAAAGTACTCGAGGGTAAAATGGGGCGGCATGGCTAACCAGTGCGACCCGGCCACAGAAGAGGCCGCCCCATATTGCTGGATGCCTTGCCCGGTGTGGAGCAGGCTGTTCCAACAACGCGGGCAAAGTAACTCGGTTTGAAATGCATCCCTTGTATCTCAGCGACATCTGTAGCGGGTCCGTCCGAAGAAGCACCCTCCAGCTCCAAGCTATATCCTTCGCGGTTAGTCTTCAGGCCCCAATGAATCGATCTCACGAAAGTTCCGCAGGTCGAGCATCTCTGCAAGGTATGGCGATTCTTCGTCGGTGAGGCGCGCGGGAGTTCGCCCTGCGAACAAACGTATCTCACGAATCATATGCGACTGGTCGTAAAACGCCTCGCGCACCTTGGCTTCGAATTCGGGTGTTAGCATGGGTAGCGAGAGCAACCCTGCCGCTCGCAATGCTCGGTACTTTCGTAACAGCGATTGAGGCGGGAGCCCAAAAAAACGCTCTGCCAACCGCTGAACCTGCCGTTCCGAATAATTGGCGCGTTCAAACAGCTTCTCGAGCGGCGGATCGAGATCTTCACTCAGCCAAGCATTCACGTTCTTGATCAGTTTGGCGTGGCGCGCATTAACAGGTTTGAGATTGTTGCCGATAAAATCACAAATCGCGCTAGCGCATTCGGGCCCGCTCTTCTCGCCGGCTCGATAAGCCTCACAAAGCGCCAATCCAAGCTGTTCGATCTCGTCACCCAGCCAGTCAGCTGCGCGGTACAACCGATTGCCATGCGCGCTCGCATCCAGTCCGGTTAGCGAAGCCCAGCCGAGCGGGGTCAGAACCGCGCCAATGGCGTGGAACGGCCCATCGACCATGAACGGTGCAGCCACCGAGAACGGCGTCAACAAATTGACGGCGTTGCTCGGGTCTACGCTACCGTCGCGGAACTGCATCTTGCCTTCGCCATAGGGAAATATCGCTAGATGCCCGATCGCAGCGGGCTGCACATCCCTGATGTCGCGCTCTTCACAGCGATAGTGATATAGCGTGGTGATATACGCGCTCATCTGAGTCGGCACGGGCAGATAGTCGAGCTGGAAATGTCGCGACGATGTGAGCGATATAGGCTCACCTTCATGCGCTTCCATAGCGCTAGCTAGCTGATCCATATGTCCCTCTGCGACTCGTCTCTTGGCGCCACTTTCGCGCCGAATAAAAAAAGGGCGGCCCACTAAACGGGACCGCCCTAAAAGTTGAGGAACTCTTCACATTGCTGCTCCGAGCCCTTCGGGTCGCAGGTCCCTGTTAGCCGAATCACTCGCGCTAGAATTGTATGCAAACGACAAGAGTGCGACTGGGCATAACTTTTTCTCGCCATGAGTTTGAAATAATTAACTAAACGGGTCAAGTGAAGCTACGCGCTCGACAGGTCTGCCGTGCCTTGTCATAGGCGGAACATCATGTTGTTTCGCCTTCTCCGTCCCGCCATATTCGCTTTCGATTCCGAATCAGCCCATCGCATGGCGATCGAAGGGTTGCGCCTGATGCCGCGCCGTGCGCCCGCAAAGGCCGAAAAATTGACTGTGGAGCTTGCAGGAATCACCTTTCCCAACCCGGTGGGCGTCGCTGCAGGCTTCGATAAGGATGCTGAAGTGCCCGACGCGCTGCTGGGGCTTGGATTTGGCTTCACAGAGGTTGGTTCCGTCACGCCGCGGCCGCAGGCAGGCAATCCCAAGCCGCGCCTGTTCAGACTGGTTGAAGAC
>JABDKI010000225.1 GCA_013002295.1 Altererythrobacter sp. | reverse complement strand
AACAGACACTATCCCGCTCGATCGGGCTGCAAATCGATGGACGGCTTTCGACGTGGGCGGCGGAGCTGAGCGAAAGCCGCAAACGTGGTGCGCAGGGCGATTGGGCCAGGGGGCTGGGCGCGTTGCTGAGTGATCGTGAAGCGCTGGACATAGCCATCAATGACGAAAATCTCTTGCCCAGGGTGCCACCGGGAAGCCCGATCGGGTAGTTGAATGATCAGACGTTGTGAACGTCCTTGATCCAGGGACCGAAGGCGGTCTCTCCCAGCCAATCGACCTGAACCTTCGCGGTTAGATCATTGATCGCGATCTGCGGTTTGCTACCCGGATGAACCGCCCTTCGCAGCGGGCGGGTGCCAGCAGGCTTGGCGATGATTTCAGCAATGGCATTGGGTACATCCATCGGGTCCGCAGTGCGGCGAGTGCCATCTTCCTGCCCCATGCGTGCAACCAGTTGCGGATAGGCGGCGCGCTCATCGAAGTTGAGGCGTTCCTTAAGTTCACTGGCGAGTTTGTTACGGTTGACCCAGACCTTGGTTGGGTAACCGCCCGGCTCGATCACGCATACCCCTACGCCGTGCGGGACCAACTCGTAAGCCATGGCTTCGCTCATCGCTTCCAGTGCAAATTTGGTTGGAGAGTAATGCCCTGCTGATGGAACGATTACGCGCCCTAGCTGAGAGGAGATGTTGAAGATCAAGCCGCTCTTGGCGCGGCGCATGGCTGGCAGTGCCGCGCGTGACATGCGGTGCGGGCCATAAACATTTGTGGCGAAGATCAACTGCGTCGCCTGCATATCCTGCAGCTCGATCGGGCCTGCATAGCCAATGCCCGCATTGTTGATCAGCACGTCGATTGCGCCGCCAGCCATATCTTCGGCCTTGGCAACGCCAGCTGCCACCTGTTCATCTGACATCACATCGATTTCGATCACATGCAGATCGAGATTCTCTTGATCGGCAAGCGCCTCTAACTCGTCAGCCTCTGGGCGCGGTAAGTTGCGCATGGTCGCAAAAACCATTGCACCTTTTCGCGCAAAATCTTCCGCCATCAAACGGCCAAAACCGGAGGAACAACCCGTGATGAGGACGCTCTTGCCAGACATATCTTGACCAGGAGCAATCTGATCGGGCTGCGCAACACTTGCGGTTGCAACAATGCTCCCGGTTGCAGCAGCTCCGGCCAGCAATGAGCGACGGTTGATATGTGGCATCTCTATCTCCTTGCTCACTCAAATGCTTGAGTGAGCTGTTCTATCCCTGCATTCTTAGAGCATAATCGCTCATAAAACGTGCATCATCTCCCTTCGCGAGCCATTCGGCCTCGCTCCCAATGGCACCCAGCATATGGACCAGATCGTCTTGTTCGGACTTGGCATAATTGCCAAGGACATAACCGTGCACGCGTTCCTTGTGACCGGGATGGCCTATGCCGATACGAACGCGGCGAAAATCCTCGCCTATATGCTGAATGCTAGAACGTATTCCGTTGTGTCCAGCAGCACCGCCGCCACGTTTTACCCTGATCTTGAATGGATCAAGATCGAGTTCGTCATAGAACACGGTCAGGTCTTGTGGGCCAAGCTTGTAATAGCGCAGCGCCTCCCCGATCGAGCGCCCGCTTTCGTTCATGAAAGTTGCTGGCTTGAGAAGCAGAATCTTTTCGGATCCGATCCGGCCCTCTTGCACCCAACCCTGAAACTTCTTCTGCACGGGTCCGAAATTGTGCATCTCAGCCAGCACGTCAGCCACCATGAAGCCGACATTATGCCGGTTCATCGCGTATTGCGGTCCAGGATTTCCGAGGCCAGCCCAAATTTGCATGGAGTCCCCCTAGCGAGCGAACGCACAAAACAAAACACCGGACTTCTTTCGAAGCCCGGCGCCTTGGTGATTTCTCGATAAGAAAGTGGGTGTAAGCGAGTTACTCGTCGCCGCCGCCTTCGCGTTCAGCAGCTTCTTCGCCGCCTTCAGCTTCTGCGCCTTCTGCACCTTCAACCGCTTCTTCTTCGCCATCGGCGCTCTCATCTTCGCTCTTCTTGAGCGCAGACGGAGCAACCAGAGTTGCGATGGTGAAGTCACGATCAGTAATCGCGCTTTCGCTGCCCGCTGGCAGCGTCAGCTCGCTGATGTGGATTGAATCGCCAACTTCTTTGCCGGTAACGTCGATTTCGATCTCGCTTGGGATCTTGTCGTTTTCGCAGACCAATTCCAGCTCGTGACGAACCACGTTGAGAACGCCGCCCTTCTTGAGGCCTGGTGAATCGTCCTCGTTGACGAATACGACCGGGACCGAAACTTCGATCTTGCCGCCTTTGGTCATGCGTAGAAAGTCGATATGTTCCGGACGATCTGTGACCGGATGGAGCGCCACGTCCTTGGGAAGGGTGCGAATGGATTCGCTGCCTAGCTTGATCTCGACAATCGAGTTCATGAAGTGACCGGTCCCGAGTTGCTTGACCAGTTCTTTTTCTTCTAGATGGATAGTGGTTGGTGCTTCTTTGCCGCCGTAAATAACAGCGGGTACTCGGCCTTCGCGACGCAGTGCACGGGAGGCTCCCTTGCCAGCCCGTTCGCGCGTCTCGGCCGGAAGTGTCAGAGCGTCGCTCATGTCGCTTACCTTTCGAAATGCTTATTTGGTTACTTCGCGCGCCACACCTCCAGGGATGACCATGACGCCGAAGCGCGGGCTTTTAGAGGGGGGGCAGATGATTGGCAAGCGCTATTGCAGGCGGCTGAGGGTGTATCCCCGCTGTCCAATAAGGGTCGCCAGACCGTCTGGGCCAACCAGATGGGCAGCGCCCACAGCGATGAGAGGATTGGGCCCATCGGCCAGAAGTCTGTCGATCTCGTTCATCCAGGCTCGGTTTCGACCGGCAAGGAGCGCATCATAGAGTTCGGGATCAGCCATTATGCCCGATTGAGTTGCTGTGATCAGTCCTTCCTCATCTCCGCTGAGCCATGCCAGCCTCAATCGCTCTGGGTTGTCGCCAAGCGAGCGGTATTCGGCGAGAATTCCGGTCAGTAAATCAGTTTGATCCTGAGGTGCCAGATCATCAAAAATGCGCAATTGGGTGAGCGTGCCTTCGAGCTCGCGCACCCGGTGATCGGGGAATTCGAGCAGCAATGCCTTATCCACTCCATTGCGCGGAGAGCCAGTGCTGGACACTTGCGCTAACATCAACGCTGCTGCCCAAGTTTCGATATTGCCGAAATCACGCGAGGAAAAATGTCCTTTTGTCATCATTTCATCGAGATACAGACGGTCTTCGGCCCGCACGCGGGTTCGAATGTCGGGCTGATCCGGGGTTGTCGCAAAAACGGAGAATGTGCTGCTGATTGAGCGTGTGTCGGCCAGATCGCCGACCTCTACGACAAGAAGCTGTGCTTGATCGATAACTCTTTCGATCTCAGGGGTTCGCCATTCGACCCCGTCTGGCAACGCATGGATAGTGCCAAATAGCCAGCCCTGAGCCTCGCCTTCGGCGTCAGTAATCTCATACAAGATTGGCGACGGGGAAGGTTTGGAAGACTCGTCCGGGTCATCTCCCGGATTGCAGCTGGCGAGGGCTAATGCGCCCGCCAACAATAGAACGAACCTTGTGATCATTGAACGCGGACTGTTTCGATCTCGCGTTCTGCCAGATAGTCCTGAACGCTTTTGTCACCTGCCAGGTGGCCAGCACCTACGGCGATGAACACCGTGCCAGGGCTGTCTAAACGAGTGTCAATCCAGTCGGCCCAGTTGCGATTGCGCATGTAGAGCAGGCTCTCTGCTACCGCGGGATCTGTCAGGCCCTCGTTCATCAGTTTCGCGAGCGCGTCGGCGTCACCTTCAACCCATTCGGCCACCATCTTGTCCAGCATGGGTTTGATCTCGTCGATGCCATTTGCGGCATCGATCAAAAAGCCAATTTGCGATTCCTGCGGCAGCTCATCGAAAACGCTGATCTGAAATTCGATCGTCTCAAGCGCTTGCTGTTCTTTTTCGCCAGCCTTTGTCAGTAGCACTTTTTCGACGCCAGCATCCGGTGAATATCCCTGCTGCAAGAGCGGCAACATGCTCATCATCATGCCCGCATACCATGGCTCGAACTGGTCAAACGCGGCAGGCGGGACAGAAAGTTTGCCCATCGCTTCCTCGTATGAAGTCTTTTGTTCCCCTGATAGCAAACTGCGCAGCGTGGTGCCTTGCGGCAAGACGCCCTTGGTCATCACAAGAGTTTGCATTTCTTGTCCGATTTCAGGACCCATTTTGATCTCGGTCACGATGCTGTCGGATTCTGCTAGCGCATTCTCGAGAGCAGGCGTTGACCATTCCACGTCTTCAGGTAGCGCGTGGACGGTTCCGAACAGATAGATGGTGGTGTCCTCGTCAGCCACTTTCCAAAGCGCGGGGGAACCCGTTTCTGCCGCGGCTTCTTCTATTACCTCAGGCGCAGCCTCATCTTGTGCTAGCGCCGGCCCGGCAAATAGAAAAGCAGACAAGGTAAGTGCTGTGGTTATCTTGAAGCGCATCTTCGGGTTAATCCTGTATCGCTAATGTTGAATTCGACCGTATCCGCACCTGCCCTTAACACGCAATGAAGTCTTGCTGCGGATCGTGGGGAAAATTGAGTTTACGGGCTCTATCGCTGCATCGCAGCATTGACGAGGGCAGGGGGTTGAGCCATTGGCCTGCGCTATGAGTTTCGACCCGCCAAAACGCGATCCAAAGCGGTCTTTTCAGGACATGATCCTTGCACTCCATGATTTCTGGAATGCGAAGGGCTGTCTGATCCTGCAACCCTATGACATGCGGATGGGTGCTGGCACTTTCCACACCGCAACTACGCTGCGTGCGCTGGGTCCGGAGCCATGGAATGCCGCTTTCGTTCAGCCATGCCGCCGCCCGACTGACGGCCGCTATGGTGAGAATCCCAATCGCCTGCAGCATTACTATCAGTATCAGGTCATCCTGAAACCGAGCCCGCCGGACATCCAGCAGTGGTATCTCGACAGTTTGAAAGTGATCGGGATTGATCCGCTCAAGCACGATATCCGCTTTGTTGAGGATGATTGGGAAAGCCCGACATTGGGTGCATGGGGCCTTGGCTGGGAAGTCTGGTGTGACGGGATGGAAGTCACGCAGTTCACATACTTCCAGCAAATGGGCGGTTTTGACTGTAAGCCAGTCGCGGGTGAACTGACCTACGGGTTGGAACGTCTGGCGATGTATATCCAGGGCGTCGACAATGTGTACGATCTTGACTTCAACGGTCGCGGTGTAAGTTATGGCGAGGTGTTTCTCGAGAATGAGAAACAGATGTCGAAGTGGAACTTCGAAGTCGCCGATACGGACGCGCTGTTTGACCTGTTCAACAAGGCAGAGGCGGAGTGCAAGAACGCGTTGGCGGCCAATGTGCCTATCGCGGCCTACGAACAAGCAGTCGAAGCCAGCCATATCTTCAACCTGCTGCAAGCGCGCGGTGTGATAAGCGTTCAAGAGCGCGCGAGCTATATGGGCCGAGTACGCGATCTGGCGCGGGGTAGCTGCGAAGCGCATATGGAGAAAGAAGCTCCGGTCTGGGCGGAGAAATATCCGGAGTGGTCAAAATGAGCACTTCTGACTTCCTGCTAGAGCTTCGTTCCGAAGAAATCCCCGCACGGATGCAGGCCGGCGCGCGAGCTGAGCTTGAAAAACTGTTCCGCCGCGAGATGGATGCAGCAGGCGTTTCGGTCGGTGATCTGACCGTTTACTCAACCCCGCGCAGGCTGGCATTGATCGCGCGCGATCTGCCGACTGAGACCGAAGCTGTTTCCGAAGAAGCCAAGGGGCCGCCCGAAGGTGCGCCGGATCAGGCGATCGACGGTTTCTGCCGCAAGAATGGCGTCACCCGAGAACAGCTGGAACTGCGCGATGTAAAGGGACGCAACACATATTTCGCGGTGATCGAAAAGCCGGGTCGGGCGGTCAAGGATCTGCTCGCCGATGCCATTCCCACGATCATTCGAGATTTTGCATGGCCCAAATCGATGCGCTGGGGCGATGCCTCGATCAGCACCGAAAGCACGCGCTGGGTGCGCCCGCTGTCAGGCATTGTGGCGATATTGGGCGAAGATCTGATCGAATGCGGCGTAGGCAGCATCACAAGCAGTTATTCGACGGTCGGCCACCGGTTCCACCACGAAGGCGAGATTACCATCGGTTCTGCTGATGACTATGCCGAGAAACTGCGCGCATGCCATGTGATTGTCGATCATGAAGAGCGGCAGGTTGCGGTTCGCGCTGGCGCAAAGGCGGCTGCGGAAGAAGCTGGCCTGAAGCTGGTCGAAGACGAAGGACTGGTGATCGAGAATGCCGGCCTGACCGAATGGCCGGTGCCGCTGCTTGGGCGCTTTGACGAAGAATATCTAGACGTTCCGCCCGAAGTGATCCAGCTGACCGCGCGGGTGAACCAGAAGTATTTCGTATGCGAGGATGCGAGCGGCAAGCTCGCCAATGCGTTTGTGTGCACGGCGAACATCATTGCGGAAGACCCGGCAGTGGTGACCGATGGAAACCGGAAAGTGCTCGCCGCGCGGCTTTCCGATGCGCGCTTCTTCTGGGAACTCGACCAGAAAACACCGCTGGCGGACCACGCCAAGAAGCTGGAGCGGATTACCTTCCACGAGAAACTGGGAACGGTCGCGGACAAAGTCGAACGCGTCGCCAAGCTGGCGCGCTGGCTTTGCGAAGAAGGCATCGTCAAGGCCAACCCTGACCTCGCCGACCAAGCTGCGCGTCTATGCAAGGCCGATCTCGTCACCGAGATGGTCGGCGAATTCCCCGAGCTGCAAGGCCTGATGGGCGGATATTACGCCGAGAAAGAGGGCTTGCCGCAGGAAGTCAGCGATGCAATCCGCGATC
Organism: Altererythrobacter sp.; assembly: GCA_013002295.1. Taxonomy (GTDB): domain Bacteria; phylum Pseudomonadota; class Alphaproteobacteria; order Sphingomonadales; family Sphingomonadaceae; genus Erythrobacter. Next base: position 43,354 of record JABDKI010000225.1, on the reverse strand, counting down.
ATTACAAGCCTGTGGGACAAGGCGATGAAGTGCCGACTGCGCCTGTGACGGTGGCGGTAAGTCTGGCGGACAAGCTGGACACGTTGGCGGCGTTTTTCATGATCGAAGAGCGTCCGACTGGCTCAAAGGATCCGTTTGCACTGCGAAGAGCAGCAATTGGTATCCTTCGCTTGATCACTGAGAATGATTTGCGATTCTCAATTTGGGGAGCTCTTCTCGGACCGATCGAACCACTTCGCGAGCAGCTTGGACTGCCGCTGTGGGAAGCTGTGCCAGTTTACTATGCAACATCGGTACGTGATTTCGTAGCAGATCGCCTCAAGGTTCAGCAACGTGAAGCCGGTGTTCGTCACGATCTGATTGATGCGATCTTCGCACTCGGCGGTGAAGACGATCTTGTTCGATTGCTGGCCCGCGTGAAAGCACTTCAGAGCTTCATTAAAACCGAAGATGGGGCAAACCTGGTCGCCGGGTACAAGCGCGCGGCCAATATCCTCAAGAAAGAGGAATTCGAGCCGACTGAGCCTTCGCATACTGCTGAAGAGGCGGAAAAGGCGTTGATCGATGCGCTTCAAGCGGCGGAGCCCAAGGCTGTCGCAGCTATTGAAAGCGAAGATTTTGCTTCTGCCATGTCTGCCCTCGCTAGCCTTCGCGCTCCAATCGACCGCTTCTTTGAAGACGTGATTGTCAACGCTGAAGAAAAGCATGTGCGCGCCGCGCGCCTGACGCTGCTATCGCGCTTCCGCGATGCGGTGCATCAAGTAGCAGATTTCTCAAGGATTGAAGGCTGATGGTTCAAACGGTTTACACTTTCGGCGGATCGGCAGATCACTCGGATGAACGCCAAAAGGACAAGACCGTTACCGGAGGGAAGGGCGCCAATCTGGCAGAGATGGCCAGCATAGGGCTGCCAGTGCCGCCAGGCTTCACCATCACCACTGAAGAATGTGTGAAGTACCTGCAAGAAGGCGCTGAATTCGGCGAAGAATTGCGCGCACAAGTATTTGACGCACTGAAACATATCGAAGCGACAGTTGGCAAAAGCTTCGGCGATGCCAGCGATCCGCTGCTCGTTTCGGTCCGCTCTGGCGCGCGGGTCTCCATGCCCGGGATGATGGACACCGTCCTAAATTTGGGCCTTAATGACGCAACCGTTGCTGGCCTCTCCAGTGCATCGGGCGATGAACGCTTTGCCTGGGACAGCTATCGCCGCTTCATCCAGATGTATGCCGATGTGGTGCTTGGCCTCGACCACGGGCTGTTCGAAGAAGCGCTCGAGATCGCGAAAGAGGACAAGGGCCTCTATGCCGATACCGAGATGGAGGCGGACGACTGGAAAGAGCTCGTCGCTGAATACAAAGCCATCGCGGAGAAAGAATTGGGCCATCCATTCCCGCAGGACGTGACCGAGCAGCTTTGGGGCGCGATTCAGGCGGTCTTCGATAGCTGGGATAGCGACCGGGCGAAGGTTTATCGCCGCTTGAACGACATCCCCGCGGATTGGGGCACGGCTGTCAACGTTCAAGCGATGGTGTTTGGCAATATGGGCGACACATCAGCTACCGGTGTCGCGTTCACGCGCGATCCGGCAACGGGCGAACGCGCCTATTACGGCGAGTATCTGATCAATGCGCAGGGTGAAGACGTGGTCGCGGGCATTCGTACGCCGCAATATCTGACCAGAGCTGCGCGAGAGAGAGCGAATGCCAAGCCGCTAAGTATGGAAGAGGCGATGCCTGAGGCTTACGGCGAACTTGCGCGCGTGTTCGATCTGCTTGAAACGCATTACAAAGACATGCAAGACATCGAATTCACCGTGCAACAGGGCACGCTGTGGATGCTGCAAACCCGATCCGGCAAGCGGACCGCCAAAGCGGCGCTCAAGATGGCGGTCGATATGGTCAATGAGGGTCTGATCGACGAGAAAACAGCGATCCTGCGGGTCGACCCGATGGCACTTGATCAATTGCTCCACCCAACGCTCGATCCTAAGGCGCACCGCGACATACTGGGCACCGGACTCCCGGCGTCACCAGGTGCAGCGTCAGGCAAAATCGTGCTGGATGCCGACACGGCAGAGCAATGGTCCAGCCGCGGCGAGAAAGTGATCCTGGTGCGTGTGGAAACCTCTCCAGAAGACATTCATGGTATGCACGCTGCGCAAGGAATCCTGACAGCGCGCGGCGGCATGACGTCACATGCGGCGGTAGTCGCGCGCGGCATGGGGCGCCCCTGTGTTTCGGGCGCGTCCGCCGTTTCGATTGACCGCGCGAGCAAGACATTGCGCATCGGAAATCGTGAGCTGAAAGAAGGCGATACGCTGACTATCGATGGTGCCAATGGCCAGATCATGGCCGGTGAAGTTCGCACGATCGAGCCAGAATTGGCCGGCGACTTCGGCATTTTGATGGAATGGGCAGACCAGCACCGCCGCATGGGCGTGCGCACCAATGCCGAAACGCCCGCAGACTGCAAGATGGCGCGCCAGTTTGGTGCGGAAGGCATCGGGCTGTGCCGCACGGAGCATATGTTCTTCGACGCAAGCCGGATCCGGGCAGTGCGCCAAATGATCCTTGCAGAAGACGAGAAAACCCGACGGGCCGCACTCGAGAAACTGCTGCCAGAACAGCGTGCGGACTTCAAAGCGATCTTCGAAGTAATGGTTGGCTTGCCATGCACCATCCGTTTGCTTGATCCGCCGCTGCACGAATTTCTGCCGCACGAAGATGCAGACTTTGCCGATCTGGCGGATGCAACCGGCCTTGGCGTGGATCACCTAAAGCGCCGCGCTGGCGAGTTGCACGAATTCAACCCGATGCTGGGCCATCGCGGTTGCCGCCTTGGAATTACCTTCCCCGAAATCTACGAGATGCAGGCGCGGGCGATCTTTGAAGCCGCGTGCGAGGTAGCAAAGACATCTGGCGAAGCCCCGATCCCCGAAGTCATGATCCCGCTGATTGCAACCAAGCGAGAGCTGGAGATTCTCAAGGCCTTGATCGACAAAGCTGCGGCTGAGGTGTTCGCGGCGCAAGGCATTGCGGTCGATTACCTGGTGGGTACAATGATCGAGCTGCCACGCGCGGCCTTGATGGCTGGAGAAATCGCGGAGGAGGGTGCGTTCTTCAGCTTCGGTACGAACGACCTCACGCAAACGACGCTTGGTGTCTCTCGTGACGACAGCGCGCGGTTCCTAGCGCCCTATGTTGAGAAGGGCATTTTCCCGCGTGATCCATTCGTGAGTCTGGATATCGAAGGTGTCGGGCAGTTGGTCGAACTCGCAGCAGAGCGGGGCAGGGCGACCCGCCCTGACATCAAGCTGGGAATTTGCGGCGAGCATGGCGGCGATCCGGCCAGCATTGCATTCTGCGAGAGCGTTGGCTTGGACTACGTCAGCGCATCGCCATACCGTGTGCCGATCGCACGATTGGCGGCGGCGCAATCTTCGCTAAGGGTTTAGCGCCAACCGGTCAGCGTCAGGATATGGAAGGTTTCGGAAACTTTCCCGTCCTCCTCGCGCAGATCTTCGAACTTCGCCTGCGCGCGCGACAGGCCCGATTTCCCTACATATGGAGCCGGTGATACCAGCACTGAAGTCAGCGCCTGATCGCGAAGATCATCAATCAGCGTCTCTAATGATTTGTAGCGCACCGTGAGTTTGTGTGTGTCGACCACTTGCTTGGAAAACCCAGCACGTTGGAGCAAAGCAGTCCCCGCGCGATCGTCAATCTTCGGGTGGATGCGTGCCGCTGGCCTCTCACCGTCCGCAGCCAACATGACCTGCCTAAGGGTCGTTAAACTACCAGCCCCGATAATCTGCGCGATCATCAGCCCGCGGTCAGCCAGTGCATTGCGCGCATGGATGAGTGCGCCCGGCAGATCATTGACGCTATCCAGGCGAGCGAGGCTGACAAACAGATCAAGTTCGGCCGACCGCAGTGGCTGTTCTTCATCAAGAGACCGGATCGAGCTGACATTCGATGCTGAGGCCGCAAGCGATGCATTCAGCAATGAAGTCTCGTGGCCCACCAGAAGTGATTTCTTTGCCTCGTGGCGCATGAAGTCGAGCCGCTCCGTAATGTCTTCCTGCATGGCATCATAGAGCCAGCTTGTGCCGCTACGACTAGACGCCCGCTTGTCGCGCTGCTCTCGGCGTGCCCTTGAGAATATAGTAGGTACCTGTGTTTGCGACATTGTGTGATCACTGCCGTGCTTACATTGCCAACGCAAGAGGGCCGCATGACCAGCTACAGATCGGGCGGAGGGATTCGTGCGCAGGCCGCGCAAGTCTTTGCACCGCTAATCGATCTCGTTTATCCGCCGCGCTGCCCGATATGCGGGAACGCGACAGCCGATCAAGGCGGGCTCTGCGCGCTATGTTGGAGCGAACTTGTCATTCCCGGCGAGCCTGCATGTGCGACTTGCTCCAGGCCTTTCCCAAGCGACATGACCACTGGCGATGGCGTACAATGTGCCGTTTGCCTTGAACGTATGCCGAAACATTCCGGCATCTATGCGGCGACGATTTACAATGATGCATCGCGCAAGCTGATCCTCTCTTTCAAACATGGCAGAAAGATCGCTTTGGCGCGGCAACTCGCAGAAATGATTGGGTCCACGCTTCCACAAACCGATGGTGAGGCGTCGTCTCCCTTGCTGGTGCCGGTACCACTCCACAGGTGGCGGCTATGGCGGCGTGGATACAATCAATCCGCGCTTCTTGCGCTAGAACTGGAAAAGTTCGGGAAGGGCAAAGCCCTTGTCGAGGGACTTTACCGAATCCGGAATACGCCAATGCTAGGCGGAATGCGGCGCAAGCAACGCGAGAAAACCCTTTCAGGCGCAATTCGTTTGAACCCTCCACGTGCAACAATGCTGTCTGGTCAGGATGTCATGCTGGTCGATGACGTTCTGAGCAGCGGAGCGACAAGTGATGCGTGCACCCGTGTTCTTTTGAAAGGTGGCGCTCGGTCCGTTTCCATCGCTTGCTTTGCAAGGGTTATGTCAGATGCCCTGCATGGAGAACGTCGGGCGATTATCCAAGGTCCGAAAACATAACGCCCGAGGCCGAAAGGCCCCGGGCGCCACGTGACGAAATTAAACGAACCCACTTCAGAGAAGCTTGAACAACCACCCCCTTATTGGTTGTTCGGGTCCTATCCCTCATCGTTCTTGCCGAAAGCGCTCTACCTTTTGGAGTGCTGCATTCCGACTGCCCCCTGAACCCGGCGCATTTTGCACCTTTGTCTGGTGGTCGAGCCTAGGCCCGATGACGCTACGTCTCACTGCAAGGTCAAAACTCAAAGTGTGAAGTAACTTGCCAATCGATTTTGGAGCGGCAATGTGGTTATCCTGCAACATCTCGTCGTAAGCCACTACCCGTTCATCGAAGGAAGACATTTTGACCGATCACAATGGCGGATCCGAAGCACCCGAAACTACATTGAAATTCCGGCCCAAATTCAACGATGCCGGGCTTGTCACCGCGGTTGTGATCGAGGCTTTGACTAAAGATGTTCTGATGGTCGCGCATATGAATGCGCAGGCTATTGCTCAAACGCAGAGCAGCGGAATTGCGCATTTCTGGTCCCGTTCGCGGCAAGAACTTTGGATGAAAGGTGGGACTTCGGGTAACACACTAAGCGTCACCGAAATGCGTACAGATTGCGACCAGGATGCGGTGCTTTTGTATGTCGATCCAGCAGGTCCTGCGTGTCACACTGGTGAACATTCGTGTTTTTATCGGATTGTTAGGGACGGCACTCTCGTTAGGGTCAAGATTTGACGCTAACGTAAGGGTAAGCTAGGACGGGTGTTATGGCAACAGCACCAGCAAACTCGAACCAAACGGCTCAGGACGGCAAGCATGCCGGAGCCCATATCGACCGACCCGACAAACTCGAGCGCGAGCAGTATTCAATATCCGATCTTACCACGGAGTTTGAATGCACTGCGCGCGCGCTGCGCTTCTACGAAGACGAAGGACTGATCTCGCCCGCAAGGGTCGGATTGACGCGCGTATATTCGAAGCGGGATCGGGCTCGTCTCGCGTGGATCATGCGAGCAAAGAATGTGGGCTTTAGCCTCGTCGAGATCCGCGAAATGATTGACCTTTACGATCTTGATGATGGCCGTGTTGAACAGCGCCGTGTTACAACCGAGAAATGCAAAGCGCATGTTGCAAAGCTGAAGCGCCAGCGCGCAGACATTGACTCGTCAATCAAAGAGCTCAGCGAATTCATCAAACAGATCGAAACGCTCAACCTCAACAAGTGAGCCTTTCCCCATAGTCGCAACCTAATTGCAGCAAGGACACACAGATGCCCACCTACAACGCCCCCACCCGTGATACTCGGTTCGTAATCAACGAAATGCTTGAGCTGGAAACCTTCGGAAGTCTTCCAGGCTTTGAAATGGCCACACCCGACATGGTCGAGGCGGTTGTGAACGAAGCCGGCAAGTTCTGCTCCGAGGTGTTGGCGCCGATCAACCAGATTGGTGACCAGCAAGGTTGCACACGCCATGAAGACGGTAGCGTGACAACGCCAGATGGCTTCAAAGAAGCTTTCAACCAGTATCGTGAAGCAGGTTGGGGCACCATCTCTGCTCCCGAAGAATTCGGCGGTCAGGGCATGCCGCACGTTCTGGGTTTCGTGATCGAGGAATTCGTTGCATCAGCAAATCAGGCCTTCGGCATGTATCCAGGATTGACGACAGGAGCCGTGGCGGCGCTGATCGCTTCAGGGACAGACGAACAGAAAGAGAAATATGTCTCGAAGATGATCTCGGGCGAATGGCTTGGAACTATGAACTTGACTGAGCCGCATTGCGGCACGGACTTGGGCATGATCCGCACCAAAGCAGAGCCACAGGCAGACGGCAGCTATTCGATCACAGGAACGAAGATCTTCATCTCGGCAGGCGAGCACGATCTCACTGAAAACATCATTCATCTGGTTCTCGCCAAGACACCGGGTGCACCGGATAGCTCCAAAGGCATATCCCTGTTCGTGGTGCCAAAGATGTTGGTCAATGATGATGGCTCGCTAGGCGATCGCAATGCTGTGTCGTGTGGTTCAATTGAGCACAAGATGGGCATCCACGGAAACGCTACCTGTGTGCTCAACTATGACGGTGCTAAAGGTTGGATGGTTGGCGAAGAGAACAAGGGGCTGGCGGCCATGTTCGTGATGATGAACGCCGCGCGCCTCGGCGTTGGTATCCAGGGCCTCGCGCAAGCTGAAGCCGCTTACCAGAATGCAGTTGCCTATGCGCTCGATCGTCGTCAGGGCCGCGCGCTGACCGGCCCAACGGAACCTGAAGAGAAGGCTGATCCAATTTTCGTTCACCCTGACGTTCGCCGGATGCTGATGGACGCGAAGGTCTTCACTGAAGGCATGCGGGCATTGTGCCTCTGGGGCGCTTTGCAGGTCGACTTGACGCATAAGGCGCAGACCGAGGAAGAGCGCGAGCAGGCAGACGCTCTGATTGGCCTTCTGACACCAGTCATCAAGGGATATGGCACTGACAAGGGCTATGACATTGCCACCAACATGCAGCAGGTTTTCGGCGGCCACGGCTATGTCGAGGAATGGGGCATGAGCCAGTTTGTCCGCGATGCGCGTATTGCTCAGATCTACGAAGGCACAAACGGGATTCAGGCTATGGACCTTTGCGGGCGCAAGCTCGCGAGCAAAGGAGGCGCTGCGATTCAGGCTTTCTTCAAGACCGTTGGTGAAGACATCGCTTCAGCCAAGGAAGATGAAGCTCTGAAAGACATCGCGGACATGCTCGAGAAAGCTCTCGGTCAGCAGCAAGCGGCCACCATGTGGTTTATGAACAATGCGATGCAGAACCCGAACCACCTCGGCGCAGGGGCGCATCACTACATGCACATAATGGGCATTGTTACGCTTGGCTGGATGTGGCTGCGCATGGCAAAGGCTGCGACGCAGGCTCTGACCGGGGGAACCGAGGACAAGGCTTATTACGAAGCCAAGCTTACCAGCGCGCGTTACTACGCTGAGCGTTACTTGCCCGATGCGGGAGCGCTACGACGCAAGCTCGAAGCCGGTAGCGAGAGCATGATGGCACTCGGTGAAGAGGCCTTTGCCACCGCAGCCTAGATCAATGTGAATTACAGAACGAGAAAGGCCCGGAGGAGCAATCCTTCGGGCCTTTTGTATTGTGGGGTGTTCGCTAGCCTATTCGACTGGCAAGAAGTCCGGCACTGACAGATATCGCTCGCCTGTGTCGTAGTTGAAGCCGAGAACGCGGGATCCAGCGGGCAAATCATTCAGCTTTTGTGCGATTGCTGCCAAAGTTGCGCCGGATGAAATACCAATCAGCATGCCTTCCTCGCTCGCAGCGCGGCGTGCCATTTCTTTCGCGTCTTCGGGATCAACCTGAATCGCGCCGTCGATGGCCTGTGTGTGCAAATTGCCCGGAATGAAGCCGGCACCGATACCCTGGATGGGGTGAGGTCCGGGTTGTCCGCCGCTGATCACCGGCGACAGAGTCGGTTCCACGGCATAGGCCTTCATATCAGGCCAATGGCGCTTCAGCTCCTCTGCAGAGCCCGTCAGGTGTCCACCGGTGCCCACGCCGGTGATCATCACGTTAATTGGCGCTTCGGCAAAATCCGCGAGAATTTCCTTGGCTGTGGTCTTTACATGAACAGCGACATTCGCAGGATTGTCAAACTGGCTCGGCATCCAGGAGTTGTCGGTGCTCTCGACCAGTTCATGCGCGCGCTCGATCGCGCCCTTCATCCCCTTTTCCTTTGGTGTAAGATCGAAGGATGCACCGTAAGCCAGCATCAGGCGCCGACGCTCAAGCGACATGCTTTCCGGCATAACTAGCACCAGCCTATAGCCTTTGACAGCGGCCACCATGGCCAGACCGATGCCCGTGTTGCCGCTAGTCGGTTCAATGATGGTGCCACCCGGCTTCAAAGCGCCCGATTGTTCCGCATCCTCCACCATTGCCAGTGCAATCCGGTCTTTAATTGACCCGCCTGGATTGGATCGTTCGTTCTTGATCCATACTTCATGATCAGGAAACATACGCGACAAACGAATATGCGCGGTGTTGCCAATCGTTTCGAGGATGTTTGCGGCTTTCATGTCAGGCCTCCTGAGATTTTGTTCGTTGATCTGTTTGTAGCACGTCTTCTGGCGGATCGAAGGTCTCTGTCGTGCGCAACACTGGGAATATTCGGCTCCAGAGACCAACGGTTACAAGCGCGCCGATACCGCCAACCACCACTGCCGCTACCGGACCAATAAGGAAAGCGAGGGTCCCTGAAAAAGCATCCCCGCCTTCGTTCGAGGCGCTGATAGTGAGCAGGCTGACCGAAGACACGCGCCCGCGTTTGTCGTCCGGCGTGTGCAACTGGATGAGTGACTGGCGGATGTAAACACTGAACATGTCCGCTGCGCCGACAATGAACAGCATCGCGAGACTCAGCGGCATGCTGGTGGATAGACCGAAGACGATTGTCGCAATGCCAAAGATCGCCACGGCCCAGAGCATCTTGGGGCCAACATTGCTTTCCAATGGGCGAAAGCTGAAGAATAGAGCAGTAAGCGCCGCTCCAGTCGCCGGAGCGGCAGCAAGCATGGACAAGCCTATCTCGCCCACTTGCAGGATATCGCGTGCATAGACGGGAAAAAGCGCAGTCGCTCCTGCCAGAAACACCGCGAACAGATCGAGTGTTATCGCGCCAAGGACCATCTTGTTTCGCACGACATAGGCCAGCCCATCAATGATCGCACCAATTGGCCGCTGATCCTTGCGCGTGGCTGGCTGGGGAACCTTACCGATCAAAGTTAGCGCGATGGCCGAAGTGGCAAAAAGAACTGCGGCGCCTGCATAGGGCAGGGCGGGCGCGATCCGATAGAGTACGCCGCCCAAAGCTGGCCCGACAATCATGCCGACTTGCCACGATATAGAGGAAAGCGCGATTGCGGTGGGAAGTATAGCCTTGGGCACGAGGTTGGGAGACAGCGCCGATAGCGCAGGGCCAGCAAAGCCGCGCGCTATTCCTAGCACGACAGCCACACTGAACAGTATCGGGATCGAAATTTCTTCGGTCCAACTGAACCAAGCCAAGACCAAAGCACATGCTAGCTGGAGTAACACAGTGAGCCGGCCCAGTTTGCGCCTGTCAAACCTGTCTGCGGCGAGCCCGCTAAACGGGGTCAGGACAAACAGTGGCAGAAACTGAAGAAGGCCGATCAGCGCCAGTTGGCCAGACGCTTCGGCGATGCTCATCCCGCCATCACGCGCGATATTGTAGGTTTGCCAGCCGATGATCAGCAGCATTGCATATTGCGCCAGCGTCATACTGAGACGGCTGACCCAATAGTAACGGAAGTTGACGACACGGAACGGGTGCGATGGCTCGCTCAAGTCATGCGGAGTGGGGGAGATTGCGTGATTCACCCATTCGCCATGGCAGGGCGAATGCCCTGTGCCAAGATATCAAAATTTATCTGATCCGAGGTCTGGCTATTCAGCGCAACTTGCGCAGACGCGGGTTTGGCTGAAGCTCGTCAATAATGGCGAGGAAATCGTCCAGGCGCACGATGCGTTCGAACTGGAAGCCGGCACGTTCGTCGCGCGTCCAAATCACATAGGCTTCTATGCGTCCGACAACTGGCAGACGAATAATGACCCGATCTCCGCGTTGCATGCCTTCAGCATCATCGACCATGAAGCCGTGGGCTGACAGATTGGCAACGTGCAGTTCAATATCGCCAAGGCGGCGGTGTTCGGCAATCACCGGGAAATCCACCGGGTGACGCGCAGCGCGACGTAGATCAGTAACGCTCAGATTTGCTCCGGCACTCACAGCTTACAACCTCCAGTTATCGTTCTGTATATGCGGTTTGCGCGTCAAAGGCTGATATTTGGTAAAGACCGGTTGGATCAAAACGACACTTGAGCCAGGATATTCAAGCTGATCTAACTAAAAGACGTTATGATACAGATGTATAGGGCGGTTAACGCGTAACTATGCCGTGCTTCTTTTTTCCAAGGCTCAGCTTGCGTTGATCGCCTTCACCGACCTCGACCAAGGTTGCAGGGTCGATAATAGGCAATCCATCCAGGCGCACGGCGCCTTCAGCTATCTTGCGTTTCGCTTCGCCATTCGAGGCTGTGAAGCCGATCTCTGTCAGCAATGCGCCTATGCGCATGCCTTCTTGGCCGACTGCCACAATGGGCAAGTCATCTCCGGTTCCGCCGCCTGCAAATGTTTGCGTGGCAGTGGCCTCAGCCGCTTTGGCGGCTTGGTTACCGCGCACCAACTTGGTAACTTCATTGGCGAGCACGACCTTGGCATCATTGATCTGCGCGCCTTCAAGCGCTTCGAGTCGGGCAATTTCATCCAATGGTAGGTCGGTGAACAGGCGAAGGAATCGCCCTACGTCGCGGTCATCAGTATTCCGCCAGTACTGCCAGAAATCGTAGCCCGGCAGCTGTTCCTCGTTCAGCCAGACCGCGCCAGCCGCGGTCTTGCCCATCTTCGCGCCATCAGCGGTCGTAAGTAGAGGTGTGGTCAGTCCGTACAGCTCTCGCCCTTCCATCCGTCGAGACAGTTCCATGCCGTTGACGATGTTGCCCCACTGGTCGCTGCCGCCCATCTGCAACCGGCAGCCGTAACGGCGCGCAAGCTCCAAGTAGTCATAGGCCTGTAGGATCATGTAATTGAATTCCAGGAACGTGAGCGGCTGCTCACGCTCAAGCCGCAGCTTGACTGAATCGAAGGTTAGCATGCGGTTTATGGTGAAATGCGGGCCGACATCGCGCAGCAAGTCGATGTAACCAAGCGTGCTTAGCCATTCATCGTTATTGACCATGATCGCGTCGGTGGGCCCATCACCGAAGGTCAAAAGCCGTTCAAATACAGTGCGTATGCCCGCGATATTCTCATCGATCAGCTCAGCGGTCAGCAGCTTGCGGCTCTCATCCTTGCCTGACGGATCACCGATCTTCGTTGTCCCGCCGCCCATCACAACAATCGGCTTATGCCCGGCCTGCTGCAGACGGCGCAGCATCATGATCTGTACCATGCTACCTACATGCAACGAAGGTGCTGTCGCGTCAAAGCCGATATAGCCCGGAATAACGCCGTCACAGGCAAGTTTGTCCAAGCCCTCCGCATCAGTGGTTTGGTGGATATAGCCGCGTTCGTCGAGGACGCGCAAAAGATCGGATTTGTAAGTGCTCATTGTGGAGAGGCCTCTAGCAATGCATTTTCCGGAACGTAAGCCTCTTGCTTGCCTGTTCGCACAGACATAGGGCTGAAACCCATGCATACGCTAGTTCTTCATCCAGATTGCAAGCCTGGGCCGATCACATCGGTAACGGCCAACCTCTCACCGACGGCAGGGGGCTGCACGGCCGAGTTTCGCCTTCACGGAGACATCGGAGCGATAAAGGTCCCTACGCAGGCTACGCCCCTGCGCGAGGATTTCCTTTGGAAGACAACCTGTTTCGAGATCTTTTGGCAGCCCGATGGCGGCCAGTGGTACCGCGAATTCAACCTGTCACCTTCTTCAAAATGGGCATGCTATGATTTCGACGATATTCGCCTGAATTCCCGCGATGGGCCGGTTGATGCGATCGCGGTAGCTTGTACCCATTCGGCCGATGATCTGCTGCTGCGCGCGGGTATATCATCGGATCTGCGCGATCCCGCGCAAGTGGCTCTGAATGCGATTGTCGAGGACCTTGAGGGCAATATTCAGTTCTGGGCATTGGCTTTCCCCGATGGAAAGCCTGAGTTCCATAGCGAAGTCTGTCGCCAGCTGCGCGTGGAGAGGGGCGCATGAGTGTGCAATTCGGGATCGACCAGCTGCTCGCCGATCCAGCACTGCTGCGCGAGCTGGATGGCAAACGTGTGGCTTTGGTCGCGCATCCGGCATCAGTGACCAAAGACCTGACGCATAGTCTGGACGCGCTGATCGCCGCCGGTGTCAACGTCACCAGCGCGTTTGGCCCGCAACATGGGCTGAAAGGTGACAAGCAAGACAATATGGTCGAGACTGCGGATGCGACCGATCCACAGTACGGCATACCTGTGTTCTCGCTTTATGGTGAAGTGCGGCGTCCGACAGGCCAGATGATGTCGAGCGCGGATGTGTTTTTGTTCGACTTGCAAGATCTTGGTTGCCGCATCTACACCTTTGTCACGACTTTGCTCTATCTACTTGAAGAAGCATCGAAATCACGAAAGGGCGTTTGGGTACTAGACCGGCCTAATCCGGCAGGACGGCCTGTTGAAGGTACCCTACTCGTTCCGGGCAATGAGAGCTTTGTTGGCGCTGCGCCGATTCCCATGCGGCACGGACTGACCTTGGGCGAGATGGGACATTGGTTCATCCGCCACTTCGATCTTGATGTCGATTACCGCGTGATCGAGATGCACGGTTGGGAACCGGACGGACCCGGGCATGGATGGCCGACGGACCGTATCTGGATCAATCCGTCACCCAATGCAGCCAATGTGAACATGGCGCGCGCCTATGCGGGCACGGTGATGATCGAAGGCGCGACGGTGAGTGAGGGCAGAGGGACGACGCGCCCGCTGGAGGTGCTGTTCGGCGCGCCAGACATCGACGCGAAGGCGGTTTTGGCCGAAATGTGGAAGCTCGCACCTGACTGGATGGAAGGCTGCGCGATCCGTGAATGCTGGTTTGAACCGACCTTCCACAAACATGCAGGTAAGCTATGTAACGCGTTGATGATACACGCAGAGGGTCCGCACTACGATCCTGACGCATTCAAGCCGTGGAGGATGCAGGCGCTGGCCTTCAAGGCGATTCGCAACCTCTATCCGGACTACCAATTATGGCGCGGGACCGACTTCAAATATGAGTACACGGACAATGTGCTTGCGATTGATGTGATCAACGGCGGACCAGCGTTGCGCGAATGGGTCGATGACTCTGCTGCCAAGCCTGCTGATCTGGATGCGTTAGCGAGCAATGACGAAGCAGCGTGGATCGCGGATGTGCGGGATTTGTTGTTGTATTAGCAATACGGATGCCGGCGCTTGGTGGCTTTCCGACGTAGCAAGGGCGCCACATCTGGAATGACATGGCGCCCTTGTTATCAATGTGTGTCCTCAGACTGACTTTCGCTTAGTCTGGATGAGTGTGACTGAAATAACGTGCCGAGGATTCAATCAGTTGGCCGTTTTTCTCGCGAAGGGCAGCAGCAGCTTCTTCACCGCCGACCAGTTTCAGAAACTCTTCGTTCCATCGCGCCCCTTCAGGCGACCCGTGCTTGTCGAAAGCTGCCATGCCGCGTGGAACCTCACGAATTACCATCAGATCCCACTCTCCATCCATCATCCAATGAACTGTGGGTACTGGAAGTCCTGCCGCTTTGGATGCAGGAACCCAGTACTTTTCGCGCATTTCCGTCCATGTGTCCGCCTTGCCCGGCGCAAAACGCAAGAATTCCACGGTGTATGTTGTCCGCGCCTCTTCCTGCTCATCCTGCGCGGTTGCAGGTGCTGCGGTAAAGGCTAGAGATGCAGCTGCGATGCTGCTCAATAGTATGCGTTTCATTGGTCATTCCCCCTTTTAGGTTTTGCGACCCGTAAGGTTGGCTTGCGACCTAACGCCTCTTTGGCTTGCACGAAAGTGACGCGACACATCTACGCCTTAGTCGTTGCTGTTAACAAGCGATATTTAGCGCAAATCCCTGGTATTCCAATCTGAAGGTCAATGCCCTTGCTTGCGGCTTAGCTCGCGCATGGCTTCATCGAGGCCGTCCAGTGTAAGCCCATACATCCGGTCACTGACCAGCTGCTTCAGCATCTTGGTGCTTTGTGAATAGCCCCATTGCTTCTCCGGCACGGGGTTGAGCCACACAGTTGCAGGATAGGTGTTCGTGACACGCTGCATCCAAACCGCGCCAGCCTCCTCGTTCATGTGCTCGACGCTACCGCCCGGATGGGTGATTTCATAAGGACTCATCGCGGCGTCACCGACGAACACGACCTTGTAGTCATGCCCGTATTTGTGAAGCACGTCCCAGGTCTTGGTCCGTTCCTGCCAGCGGCGCTTATTGTCTTTCCACACGCCTTCATAGAGGCAGTTGTGGAAGTAGAAAAACTCCAGATTTTTGAACTCGCTAGTCGCTGCACTGAACAATTCTTCGCAGAGTTTGATGAACGGATCCATCGAGCCGCCTACATCCAGGAAAAGCAGCAGTTTCACCGCATTGCGGCGTTCAGCTCGCATGTGAATATCGAGCCAGCCCTGCTTCGCGGTGCCATCAATTGTCGCATCCAGATCAAGCTGATCCTGTGCGCCTTCCCGTGCGAAACGGCGCAAGCGACGTAGCGCCATCTTGATGTTGCGCGTTCCCAGTTCCTTGGTGTTGTCCAAGTTCCTGAATTCGCGCTTCTCCCAGACTTTGACAGCACGCTTGTGCTTGCTTTCGCCGCCGATACGCACACCTTCCGGGTTGTAGCCGGAATGTCCGAAAGGTGATGTGCCGCCGGTGCCGATCCACTTATTGCCGCCCTCGTGGCGTTTCTGCTGTTCCTCAAGTCGCTTCTTGAGGGTGTCCATGATCTCGTCCCAGTCACCCAGCGATTTGATTTTTTCCATCTCTTCTTCAGATAAGAACTTCTCGGCCACGGCCTTCAGCCAGTCTTCCGGTATTTCTACCGGATTTTGGCCGTAATCGGACAAGATGCCTTTGAAGACTTTGTTGAAGACCTGGTCAAACTGATCGATCAGGCCTTCGTCTTTCACGAATGTGGCGCGTGACAGGTAATAGAATGCCTCGGGCGTTTGCTCGATCACATCCTTGTCGAGTGCCTCAAGCAAAGTGAGGTGCTCTTTGAAGCTGGCGGGTATTCCGGCTGCACGAAGCTCATCTACGAAATTGAAGAACATGTCGGTTTCAATAGCGCACCTATCGCGGCCTCGCCAGCCCTGAGTGCACATCCCTAGCTAATTTAACCCAACGATAACCATACGCGGTTACCGAGGATCTCAAGATAGAAACTCAGGGGCACGACACGGCATGAAGCCAATTGAAATCGATACAGCCGGCGCAAACGCGCTCGATATGATTCCGGAGAGTTGCGGCGATGTGACCGTCGGTTGCACAGATGTTGCTGGCATTGTTGAGGCTGTTCTCAAATCGTCCGAAACTCTGCGCGAAGAGCACAATTCGCTGCGGGATACGGTCGTTGCTTTGGAAGCTGACCAGCACAAGGTCGCTGAGGCAAGCGACGAAGCGCGGTTATTGTCGGAGCGCGCGATTGAACGATTGGGGGAGGGCACAACGCTAATCCATTCATCACTGGGCCAAATCAATGATGTGCTGGAACTGGTTGAGGCGCTGGCTCAGCATGTAACGAGCTTCGCGGCGGCGATGGAGCAAGTGCGCCGGTGCTCGAAAGATATCGAAGACATCGCCGAAACCACTAACATTTTGGCCTTGAATGCTACCATCGAAGCAATGCGTGCAGGTGAGGCCGGCCGGACATTCGCTGTTGTGGCGGGTGAGGTAAAAAGCCTCGCCAATGACACCCGCAAAGCCACCGAAGAGATCACGGCTACGGTCGATGCATTGGGTGGGGAGGCGCAGCAAGTAATCGAGCGTATCGAGGCTGGTTCCGCCGCGAGCGGCAACGCGAAGACCTCTGTCGCGCAAATTGAAAGCACGATCCTGAGCGTGGGCGAGCTTGTCGAAGAAGTTGATAAACAGAACGACCAGATCGCGCGTTCGACAACGACGATCAGCGACCATGTTGTTCGGGTCAGTGATGTACTCGACAGCTTTGACGAAGCCGCGACCGACAATGAGGCCAAGTTGGCCAACGCCCACAGCCGCATGGAGGAACTCGAGCTAACTGCGAGCGAGATGTTCGACCGTATCGTGCACGCAGGTCTATCGCCTGAGGATAGCCTGATGGTTGAACAGGCTCAGGGCTATGCACGCGAACTGGCCGAATTCACCGAGCAGGCAATTGTTCTGAACAAGGTCGACAAAGTGGCTCTGTTTGACCGCAACTATCAAGAAATCGCCGGCAGCAATCCTCCTCGTTTCAACACCTCAGGAACAGCGTGGATTCACGAACATTGGCGGCCGTTCCTCGACAAGGCGCAGACCAGCGATTCTCGCTTGCTCGCTGCGGCATGCACTGATGTGAACGGTTTCTTGCCGACTCATCTATCTGCACGATCGCAGGAACCGACCGGCAATCTGGCCCATGACACCGCCTTTTGCCGCAATGGGCGGATCATTTTCGAAGGCGTCGACAAGAAGGCCAAGATGAGCACCGCGCCGTACACCATGGCAGTTTATCGCCAGGAAGGTGACGGCGAGAAGTACATCGTCGTCCGCAATGTCTACGTGCCGCTCTACATCAATGGAGAGCGCTGGGGTGACTACGAGCTGGCCTACAGCTTCGACTAACGCAGGTCGCAGGCCTAGCTCGGATTGCGGCGCGCCATAAACGCGAGCCGTTCGAACATCATCACATCCTGCTCGTTCTTCAGCAAGGCACCGTGCAGCGGGGGAATGGCGCTGTTAGGATTGCTGTCCTGCAGCACATCCATCGGCATATCTTCATTCAGAAGCAGCTTGAGCCAGTCGAGCAGCTCGCTGGTTGAGGGCTTTTTCTTCAGGCCGGGCACATCGCGCAGTTCGTAGAAAATATCCATCGCCTTGCTGACCAGGTTCTTCTGAATGCCAGGATAGTGAACCTCGATGATTTCGCGCATAGTGTCGCGATCAGGGAACTTGATATAGTGGAAGAAGCAGCGGCGCAGAAACGCGTCGGGCAGTTCTTTCTCGTTATTTGACGTAATCACGACAATCGGGCGTTCTTGCGCGGTAATCGTCTCATGCGTCTCATAGACATCGAAACTCATCCGATCGAGCTCTTGCAGAAGGTCGTTCGGGAATTCGATGTCGGCCTTGTCAATCTCGTCAATCAGCAGGACAGGCAGCTCCTCAGAGGTGAACGCCTCCCACAACTTGCCCTTCTTGATGTAGTTCGCAATGTCGTGAACGCGCTCATCGCCAAGCTGACCATCGCGCAAACGAGCGACCGCGTCATACTCATACAGGCCTTGCTGAGCCTTGGTGGTCGACTTCACATTCCACTCGATCAGCGGTGCACCGATTGCCTTGGCAATCTCGTGCGCCAACACCGTCTTGCCGGTGCCTGGCTCACCTTTGACCAGCAAGGGTCGTCGCAACATGACTGCAGCATCCACCGCAACCTTCAGGTCGTCTGTAGCGATATAGTCGTTAGTACCTTCAAAACGTTGCGGCTGTTCGGTCATGAATTTTCCCATGAGGTTTTCGTTTGAAACTTGACGAGCGCGTTAAGTGACTGCGCACGCTCACGCAAGGGTGACGCAACGGAAGCCATCGAATTGGCCCCTATCCAAATTGGGAAGCGATGGAACGCCAAACACGCATTGGGCAACTGTGACTTTCCAGAATTCCCGCCTGAATCCAGCGTCCTAAGAAAATTCGCGCAAGTGAATGTGTGACTTTCCAAACGAGGTGTGTTCCTGTCCAAAGCGTGTTTCCGGTATAGCCGGCACACTCTGAGTAGGAAAACTGCTCAACCACCGCGCGCACCATCGCGTTGCCGTAACCAATCGTCTAGAATTCACGAACATCAGACAAGGAGGAAGCACATGCCGACCGAAAATCTGAAGATCACCACATCCGAAGGGCATGAGCTTTCCGGCGCGCTCGAATTGCCTACAGGGCTTGTGCGGGGTGCGGCGGTGTTTGCACATTGTTTTACCTGCACTAAGCAATCGAAGGCCGCCAAGGCAGTGACGCAGGCTTTGGCGCGCGAAGGCATTGCATCCCTGAGGTTCGATTTCACGGGACTTGGCGGCAGTCAGGGCGAGTTCGGGCGCGCAGGCTTTGCCAGTGATGTCGAAGATTTGATCGCATCGGCAGAGCATTTGATCGACCGGTTCGATTGCCAAATTCTGCTTGTCGGGCACAGTTTGGGCGGAGCAGCGGTCTTGGCTGCGGCAACCGAACTTGGGCGTGACAATGTTGCGGCGGTTGCGACCATTGGCGCGCCTAGCGACGTGCCGCATGTGCTCCACAATATCAAAGGCGATCTGGAAGAGATCGAGAGTAAAGGTGAGGGCGACGTCACCATCGGTGGACGTGCATTCAAGCTGAGCAAAGACTTCCTCGACAAGACGCGCGAGATCGATCTGCTTGATCGCATCGGCGGGCTACGCGTGCCCTTGATGATCATGCATTCACCGACCGACGAGATCGTTGGTGTTGAGCATGCCTCGAACCTGTTCACCGCCGCTAAGCATCCCAAGAGTTTTGTCAGCTTGGCGGGCGCCGATCACTTGCTGCTAAACGAGGCGGATGCCCAGTTTGCTGCGCAAATGATCGCTGCATGGGCGGGGCGGTATCTGCCACAGAAAGATCAGTTAGAGATGCCCGATCAGGGTGTGATCGTGCAGACCGGCAATGGTAAGTTCGGCACGGAGGTGCACACTGTCAGCCATCGTTTCGTTGCTGATGAACCAGCTAGCTATGGTGGTGACGACAGCGGCCCCACGCCATACGATTTGCTTAACGCAGCGCTTGGGACGTGCACGGCTATGACAATGAAGATGTATGCTGATCGCAAGCAATGGCCGTTCGACGGGACCCGTATCCATGTGACGCATGAGCGCGATCACGCGGAGGATTGCGATCATGTGCTGGATGAAAACGTGCAGATCCAGGCTCTCAATCGAAAGATCGAAATATTGGGCGACGCGTTAGACGGTGAACAACGTGCCAAGCTGATCGAAATCGCCGACAAATGCCCGGTCCACCGCACGTTGGAAGGGCACTTGCATATCCATACGGAGGTAGCGCAATGATTGTCATCACAGGCACGGTCTCGCTTGATCCAAACGAGCGAGATGCGGCCATCCGGCTTGGCTGTGAACACTCTGCACGATCACGAGTGGAGGAAGGTTGCGTTTCGCATAATTGCTATATTGATGCCGAGGACGCGAACCGAATGCATTTCTTCGAGCAATGGCGTGACATGGAAGCGGTACAAATGCACTTCGCAGTGCCCGAATCCGGTGCATTTGTTCAGCAGATTGGCGCGCTCGCGATCGCGCCTCCCGAGATATCGATTTACTCTGCAAAGCCTATCGAAGGCGCTCCATTCTAAGCATCAATCATATCACGATCGACATCGCTGGCGTGATTCTGGATGAAGTTGAACCGGTGTTCTGGATTGCGGCCCATTAGTCGGTCGACCAGTTCCTTTACCGCAAAACGCTGCTCATGTTGTTCGGGCAGGGTTATCCTGATGAGTGAGCGTGTTTCGGGATTCATGGTGGTTTCGCGCAGCTGACCGGGGTTCATTTCACCCAGGCCCTTGAAACGGCCCACTTCGACCTTCTTGCCCTTGAAGACAGTCTCTTCCAGTTCGTCCCGGTGGGCATCATCGCGGGCATAGCGGGTTTCTTTGCCTGCACTCAGTTTGTAGAGCGGCGGTTGTGCGAGATACAGATATCCACCGCGCACCACTTCAGACATTTCCTGAAAGAAGAATGTCATCAGCAGCGTTGCGATATGCGCGCCGTCAACGTCCGCATCGGTCATGATGATGATGCGGTCATAGCGAAGCTGCTCGGGATCGCAGTCTTTGCGTGTGCCACAACCCAAAGCCAACGACAGGTCGGCTATTTCCAGGTTCGCGCGGATCTTATCAGCGGTGGCGCTGGCCACGTTCAAAATCTTGCCGCGGATCGGCAAGATTGCCTGGCTCTTGCGGTCGCGCGCTTGTTTGGCACTGCCACCCGCAGAATCGCCCTCGACGATAAACAGTTCGGTCTCGCGGTCACCTTCGCCGCTGCAATCCGTTAGCTTACCGGGAAGCCGCAATTTCTTGGCGTTGGTCGCAGTCTTGCGCTTGATTTCGCGTTCCTGCTTGCGGCGCAGACGTTCGTCCATGCGCTCCATCACACTGCCAAGCAGCGCTTTGCCGCGCTCCATATTGGCGGTAAGGAAGTGATCGAAGTGATCGCGCACGGCGTTCTCAACCAAACGTGAAGCTTCGGGCGAAGTAAGCCGGTCTTTGGTCTGTGACTGGAACTGTGGGTCTCGGATGAAGACAGACAGCATGATTTCGCCGCCGGTCATCACATCGTCGGCGGTCAGGTCCTTTGACTTCTTCTGCCCGGTCAATTCGCCGAACGCGCGCAATGCCTTGGTCAATGCCGCGCGCAAGCCCTGTTCGTGCGTGCCGCCATCCGGGGTGGGTACTGTATTACAATACCAACTGGTCGACCCGTCGGAATAGAGCGGCCATGCGACGGCCCATTCCACGCGGCCTTTGTCGTCCGGGAAATCCTGGCTGCCGGTAAAGGCTTCTGCCGTCACGCAATCGCGAGTACCGATCTGTTCGGCCAGATGATCTGCCAAACCGCCGGGAAATTTGAAGGTCGCTTCTTCGGGTACATCTTCGCTCGCAAGCGACGGCGCGCATTTCCAGCGGATTTCGACGCCAGCAAACAGATACGCCTTCGACCGAGCCAGTTTGAACAGGCGGGCGGGTTTAAACTGCCGATCGCCGAAAATCTCCGTGTCGGGGGTGAAGCTGACCATTGTGCCGCGCCGATTGGGCGCAGCGCCCAGTTTCTCGATCTTGCCAAGCGTTTGGCCGCGCGCGAATTCCTGCGCGAACAATTGTTTGTCGCGCGCCACCTCGACGCGGGTGTGGCTCGACAACGCATTGACCACACTCACGCCCACGCCGTGCAAGCCGCCGCTGGTGGCATAGGCTTTGCCGGAAAACTTGCCGCCGGAATGTAGAGTCGAAAGGATCACTTCAAGCGTGGACTTGCCGGGAAATTTGGGGTGTTCGTCAACGGGAATGCCGCGGCCGTTGTCGCTGATCGACAGGTGATTGCCTTCCTCCAACCGGACTTCAATGCGGTTGGCGTGGCCGGCAACCGCTTCATCCATCGAGTTGTCGAGCACTTCGGCGGCCAAATGGTGCAGCGCGCGGTCGTCCGTTCCGCCGATATACATACCGGGGCGGCGGCGGACAGGCTCAAGCCCCTCCAAAACCTCGATCGAGGAGGAATTGTAGTCGCCGCTGGAAGCTGGCGCGTTTTCAAACAGGTCATCGGACATAGGTCAGCCTATATGCCGCGCGCGATCACGGCGACAAGCGGGCGCAGAATGTTTTACTCAGTCGCTAAAGCGGGCAGGCGCTGCATCTACAACGGATACTTCGTTCTGGCGCACTTCGCGTACCTCCATTGCACGCTCGATCACGCCGTTGCTACCAAAGCGAAACGCCCCGTCAAGACCGAGGAATCCGTCATTGCTCGTTAGCTGACGAGTGGGGAAGGGTCGACCAACTTGCCAGTCACGCGCAACCCGCAAGGTCAGCAATACGGCGTCATAGCCCAACGTCGAAATCCGATATGGCGCGCTGCCGAAGCGGTCTTGGTAACTATCGCGAAAACGCTGGAAACGGCGGTTAGACACCGCGGAGAAGATCGCGCCGCGCAATGCGCTGGTCCGCGTCACCGCACTTTCGCCGCTCCACAGCTCTGTGCCCAGAACACGCGGCGGCAAGCCTGTCTCATCTTCCCGCAGCGCATTGGCCCCTTGCGACGCCAATTGAACCCCGTCTGGAATCAGAACCGTATCGTACCCGCCCGTTTCGCGAATTTGCGTCGCTGCGCTGATGATTGCGCTGCTGCCACGGTCATAACGGCGGGTCTGCGACAACAGCCCACCGTAGTCACGCAATGCATTGTCGAGTGCACCAGCCGCTCGATCGCCATAGTCCCCCCTGGGTAGCAATGCGGCAAAACGTTCCGCTCCGCGCGAACGGGCATAGGCCACAGAACGCGCGATAGACTGTTCCGGGATGTGACCCATCACAAAGGCATCGGACCGCGCAACATTGGTATCGTTCGAAAACGAGATCAGCGGAACGCCAGCCCGAGCTGCTTCGTTGCGCACCGCAGGCACATTGTCT
Organism: Altererythrobacter sp.; assembly: GCA_013002295.1. GTDB lineage: Bacteria > Pseudomonadota > Alphaproteobacteria > Sphingomonadales > Sphingomonadaceae > Erythrobacter. The sequence goes on along the minus strand of JABDKI010000225.1, from coordinate 20,316 downwards.
GCCAGCATCGGGCCAAGTATCAGGCGATTGCCATCTGCGACCGCTTGCGCCGCGGCTTCTGCCGCACCACTTGACGTATCATAGGTCGTGATACGGATATTATCCGCGCTGGTATCGAGGATCGCCATGTTGGCTGCATTGGCAATCGATTCGCCAACCGCTCCGTTTCGACCAGACATTGGAACCAGAATTCCGATCCGGTGACGCGTTTCATCGGTGGGCAGCACGCCAGCGCTCGGTTCTTCAGTCGGAGCGATGACAGGCCCCGTTGTTGTGTCAGGCCCCGTCTTCGGAATCACCTGACAACCGGCCAAAACCGCCGCTGTCGCAGCCACAATCGCGCCACGAATACTGAACAATCCACGCTTCATACTTGCCGACCCTGTCTCGGCTGTTCCAAAGAGCATCATGTGAACACAATCGCCCCTGAACAAACCCTGTCTGAACCTCTTCGTCCGGGGTTGTACATCGTCGCCACGCCGATTGGCAATCTTGGCGATGTAACGCTCCGTGCGGTCGATATACTGAGCAATTGCGATGCTGTCGCCTGCGAAGATACGCGGGTGACGGGCAAACTGCTCAAGCATCTAGGCGCACATAAGCCATTGATTCGATATGACGATCACGCAAGCGAGCAGGCAGGTCTGACCATTGTTGAGCGTGCCCGCACCGAAGCGATTGCGCTGGTCAGTGATGCAGGAACACCTTTGATATCCGATCCGGGCTATCGCTTGGTAAAGGCTGCGCGCGAAGCCGGCGTTGCGGTCACTACTCTGCCCGGTGCGTGTGCCGCGATTGCGGGCCTCACCATGTCCGGGCTTCCCAATGATCGTTTTCTGTTTGCAGGATTTCTGCCGGCGAAGGAAAAAGCGCGCGCCGATGCGCTGGCGGAGTTGGCCAGCATCAATGCCACGCTGATCTTTTATGAGAGCGGTCCGCGCCTGGTGAAAACGCTGAATGCGATGGGGGAGCTGTGGCCCACCCGCGAAGTGGCGGTCGCCCGCGAACTGACCAAGCTGTACGAAGAATGCCGCAGCGGGACAGCGGCGGAACTGGCCGAGCATTATACCGCCAATCCGCCCAAGGGTGAGATTGTACTTATGGCGGGCCCGCCGGTCGAGAGCGCTTCAGACGCTGATCCCGACGAACTGCTGCGAGAGGCGCTTACCACGATGAAAGTTTCTCAGGCCGCCGCGCAAGTAGCCAAGGCAACCGGGATCGATCGCAAGATGCTTTATGCCCGCGGGATGGAATTGAAGGCCGAATGAAACGGCTCACCGCTACCAAAAGGCGCGCTGAGCGGGCAGGGCGGCAAGGCGAGTTCCGCGCAGCTATGTTTCTGCGCCTGCAAGGTTGGCAAATTTTGGCCGAGCGTGTGAAGACCCCGTTAGGCGAGATTGACCAGATTGCGCGGCGCAGCGGCATTTCGGCATTGTCGCATTTACCGAGGTGAAATGGCGCAAACGCCGCGAAGAACTGGATCATGCGATCGACGAATTCCGTTTGCGCAGGGTTGCAGTGGCCGCGGAAGCGGTTGCACATCAATATGTTCGCGACGGCGATCATATGCGAATTGACGTAATCCTCCTTGCACCGGCAAGCATCCCTCGCCACATCACCAATGCATGGATGCCCTGAAGGCTTTCCGTTCATGTCTCGACTTCGCTCGACACGAAGGGTTATGGGATTGAAGCAGCTGCCCGTTCGTATCGAGCGCAGTCGAGTTACGCTGGAGTAATTGAGTTGAAACTACGCGTCGCCGTTCAGATGGACCCGATCGAAACCGTCAAGATAGCCGGGGATTCGTCCTTCGCGCTGATCGAGGCGGCGCAAAAGCGCGGGCACTCATGCTTCGAATATCATGTCGAGAGCCTGACATTGGATGCTGACGACCGCCTGTTTGCGGAGTGTCATCCGGTGACGGTCCAGCGGGTCGAAGGCGACCATGTGACCAAGGGCGCGGCGCAGCGGCTAGATTTGGGCAAGGATATCGACGTTGTTCTGATGCGTCAGGATCCGCCATTCCACATGGGCTATATCACCGCCACCCATATGCTTGAGCGGATCAAGGACGAAACGCTGGTGGTCAATGATCCGGTCAGCGTACGCAATGCGCCCGAAAAAGTGATGGTGCTGAACTATCGCCGCTTTATGCCGCCCACGCTGGTGACGCGCAGCGTTGACGAAGTGAAACGCTTCATGGCCGAGCATGGCGCGGTTGTGGTGAAGCCGATCCACGGCAATGGCGGCAAGGCTATCTTCCGTGTGCCTGCCGATGGAGACAACCTGTCTGCACTATTTGAGGTGTTCAACCAGACCTGGCCCGAACCGCATATGGTTCAGCCTTTCCTTCGCGAAGTGGCAGAGGGCGACAAGCGTATCGTGCTGGTGGATGGCGTGGTAGCGGGCGCGATCAACCGCAAGCCGGGTGAGGGCGAGTTCCGTTCGAACCTGGCCATGGGCGGCAGCGCTGAGAAGACCGAGCTAACGACACGCGAGCAGGAAATCTGCGACGCGATGGGGCCGGAGCTGAAGCGGCTTGGGCTGACATTCGTTGGCATCGATGTGATCGGCGGTAAATTTCTGACCGAGATCAACGTCACCTCACCCACCGGTGTGATGGCGATCGACAAGTTCAACGGCACCGATACTCCGGGGATGATCTGGGATGCGATTGAGGCACGGTTGGCCTAGGTCCGCTTTCGCGAACCTGCGATCGTCAGTTTGCTTTCCACATTTGGGTCGTTAGAGGAATGTACGTTCTTGTTGGAAATCAACGCTTCTTCGCCCGTGGATGTGCGTCGCGATAGTTCTCCAGCATCGTTGCCGCATCGACCTTGGTGTAGATCTGCGTTGAACCGAGCGACGCATGACCGAGCAGTTCCTGCAGGCTCCTCAGGTCCGCACCGGCCCCCAGCAAATGGGTTGCAAAGCTGTGCCGCAGCGCATGAGGCGTCGCGGTTTCGGGCAGGCCTAGCGCGCGGCGCGCTTGCGCAGTCGCCTTCTGCACCATGCCTGGGCTGAGCGGACCGCCTTTCTCACCGCGGAACAGCGGCTCGTTCGCGGGAAGTGGCCACGGACATTTCACGCAATAATCCGCCACCGCAGCACGGGTGATCGGCAGGAGCGGCACCATACGTTGCTTGCGGCCTTTACCCGTCACTTGCAGCACTTCGCCGAGCGGCACATCATTGCCTTTCAGAGACAGCGCCTCGGCGATCCGGAGGCCCGAGCCGTATAGCAACAACAGCACTGCACGATCGCGCGCGCCGAGCCACTCGGCCTTGGCACTGCCGGCAACGAGATCGGCGAGATTGCTCGCTTCGTCGGGCGTGACGGGGCGGGGTAGGCCCTTCTTCACTCGCGGCCCACGCAAACGCGGTGCGGCGGGATCTGGATCGCCCGATTGCTGACGCGCAAAAGCGATAAAGCTTTTCAGCGCAGAGAGTTCGCGCGCAGCACTGGCATTGCCGATGCCATCCGCGCGGCGCTCGGCCAAATGGCGGCGTAGGTCTCGGGCTTCCAGCGACGCCACACCGTCCCAGTTCTCCAGCCCGTGCGCTTTCAGCAAACGATCCGCACAGCCCAGATAGGCGCGCACCGTATGCGGACTGCGTCGGCGCGAATTGGTCAGCTCATTGTTCCACGCTTCTAGGAGATCCGCTGCTCTCATGCCGTGACCAGTCCGTCGGCAACAATTTCGCCCAGCAATGCGTCGAGCAGCGGCATTCCGGCAGGTGTTACCGTTATCCGGTTGCCAGTTCGGGATAGCAGGCCGAGTTCACTGTGCAGCGCAATACGTTCCGAATTGATCAGATCAGCGGTTGGAATTCTAAACCGCGCTTCCAATGTGCTCAAATCCACCCCTTCGACGAGACGCAACCCCATCAGCAGCGCTTCGGATGCCTGCTCGCCAGCAGACAGCGTGCGCTGATGTTTGATGCCGTGGCCATGTTCGGCAACAGCCGCGAGAAAATTCTCCGGCTTCTTGTGCCGTTCGGTAGCCACTCCACCCTGCCGTCCGTGTGCGCCGGGGCCAATTCCGCAATAATCCTGATACCGCCAGTAGGTCAGGTTGTGGCGGCTTTCCTGTCCCGGTTTGGCATGATTGCTGATCTCGTAAGCCGGAAGGCCCGCCGCATTCATGACTTCTTGCGTCAGAACATACAAATCGCCCGCCGGATCATCATCTAGCGGAGTGAAGACCCCGCGCCGGACATCGGTGGCAAAGCGCGTATTGGGCTCAATCGTCAGTTGGTAGAGCGACATGTGATCCGTGCCGAGTGCCAGCGCGCGGTTCAGCTCCGCCGTCCAATCCTCAGCCGCCTGCCCCGGACGCGCATAAATCAGATCGATGTTGACGCGATCAAAATGTCGCTGCGCCGTCGCGACGGCATCCAGCGCCTCATTCGCCCCATGCAAGCGCCCAAGAAATTGTAAGATATCATCTTCAAGTGACTGAACACCCAGCGAAACTCGATTGATGCCAGCACCCGCCAATGCCGCGAAGTTTGCCGCCTCGACCGAGCTTGGGTTCGCCTCCAGCGTAATCTCGATATTGGCGTCAAAACCCCACAACGCCTCTGCTTCGCTAAGCAATGCCTCAACCAGGCTTGGCGGCATCAGTGACGGCGTTCCGCCTCCGAAAAAGATCGAATGGAGCGGCTCGCCGCCCGCCAACGCTGCTTCGTGGCGTATATCCGCCAATAATGCATCGCGCCACACCGACGCATCCACACGCTCGCGAACGTGGCTATTGAAATCGCAATAGGGGCATTTCTTCGCGCAGAAGGGCCAGTGGATGTAGAGAGCTTTTGCCACAGGCCCGATCTACGGCGCGCAGCGTCAAAAGCCAATCCGTCGCATAATCTGCACAACGATTTCGTCTCGCCCAGACTGGTAAACCACTCATCGGTACCTGTGCATTTCGAGCGACCGGCAAGTTTGACTAACGCGCGTTTACCCCGCTGTTTCAGGCGAACTTAGGGACTGGTGCAGAGGTTGAATGCGTATGAGACTGGCTCATAACTTTCTTCGGACCCGCGCAGGGCAAGCGTCCGTTTTCGCATTGGCAATGGCGCTTGCTGCGTGTGGGGGAGGCGGCAGTCCGGCCACAAACTCGGCTGCATTATCCGGTAGCGGACCGTCGCCTTCACCCACTCCGACGCCCAGTCCGACACCCACACCAACGCCGACACCCACCGGGACCTCGACGCAGGACGAAATGCTTCAGGTTATGTTGGCAGAGCACAATGCAGAACGGCGCGCTCTGGGCATTCCAGAGATGCAGCTTGATGATGATCTCAACGATCAGGCGCAGGCCTATGCCGAGGAAATGGCGCGCACCGGAAATTTCGCGCACAGTTCATCAAGCTCGCGACCGAACCAGGGTGAGAACCTGTGGGCAGGCACCGCAAGCCGGTTTGAATATGATGCGATGGTCGGCGGATGGATCGAAGAGAAGCAATACTACATCCATGACCGCTTCCCCTATGTCAGCAATACAGGAAACTGGCAGGATGTCGGGCATTACACCCAGATTATCTGGCGCGATACCACGCGGCTCGGCTGCGGTCTCGCAACCGGAGGTGGATGGGATTATCTCGTTTGCCGATACTCACCGCCCGGAAACATCGTTGGGCAATACGCCTACTAATTCTGTCGCTCAGACGTTGAATTGATCCGCGACCAGCTTGGCAAAAGCATCCGCGCGGTGGCTCATGGCGTGTTTCTCTGATGGATCGATTTCAGCAAAGGTCTGATCGCGGCCTTCGGGGACAAAGACCGGATCGTAACCGAAGCCCATTTCCCCGCGCGGGGGCCATGTGAGCGTGCCTGCACATTTGCCCTCGTAAACGGCATGCGCACCATCGGGCCAAGCAATCGCCAACACGCAATGGAAGGCTGCGCTTCGGTCAGTGTCAGGGCCTAGCTGCTGCAACATACCCTCGACCTTGCCCATGGCCATGTACCAATCGCGGCCCGGATCGCCTTCGAACCATTGCCGTTCGGCCCAGTCCGCGGTGTAGACGCCGGGACGCCCGCCAAGTGCATCAACCGACAAGCCGCTATCGTCGGCCAGCGCCGCGAGACCTGATGCCTCGGCCGCCGCGCGTGCCTTGATCAAAGCATTGTCGACGAAGGTTTTTCCATTCTCGGGGGGCTCCGGCAGACCCAGCGAGCCTGCCGAAATGCACTTCAAACCATATGGAGCAAGCAGGGCGGAGATTTCGCGCAATTTGCCTTCGTTATGCGTGGCAATAACGAGCGAGCCTCCACCTAGCTTGCGGGTCATTTCGATGCGTCCAACTGTGCTTTGAAAATACCGTCGCAGCCAATTTTAGCCAAACGAAGCAAGCGCAAAAGGCCTTCTTCGTCATAGGTTGCGCCTTCGGCCGTAGCTTGCACCTCAGCGATTTGGCCGCCCGTAATCAGGACAAAGTTTGCATCCGCATCGGCGTTAGAATCTTCATCATAATCCAGGTCGAGGACAGGTGTACCGTTGTAGATACCGCAACTGATCGCTGCAACCTGACCGGTAATCGGATCTTCTTTGAGGTTGCCGGAGGCCATGAGGCTATTCACCGCCAATCGCAGCGCCACCCACGCGCCCGATATCGACGCCGTACGTGTTCCGCCGTCCGCCTGAAGCACATCGCAGTCCAGAGTGATCTGACGCTCGCCAAGTTTCTTCAGGTCAACCACAGCTCGCAGAGACCGGCCGATCAACCGCTGGATTTCTTGCGTACGGCCCGATTGCTTGCCGCGCGCGGCTTCGCGACCGCTTCGCGTATGCGTAGAGCGCGGCAGCATCGAATATTCGCCCGTGACCCAACCTTCACCTTTGCCGCGCAGCCACGGCGGAATGCGTTCTTCGATGCTGGCTGTGCACAGCACCCGCGTGTCACCGCAGCTGATCAGCACACTGCCTTCAGCGTGCTTGGTAAAGCCGGTCTCGATTGTGATAGCGCGCATTTCGTCAGGCGCGCGGCCGGAAGGTCGCATGAAATTTCCTTATGGTTTGATTCGTTGTCGCCGCGATAGGCTGTGCGTGGTATGACCTGCAAGGCTTGAGGCTGTGGAGCAAAGCGCTAGATAGCTTTGTATGTCCACGACGCCCATCTCAGAATTGACCGACCGCGCGCGCGAGATCTTCCGGCTCGTGGTCGAAGGCTTTCTGGATAGTGGGCAACCGGTGGGTTCCAAAACGCTCGCCGGTGATAGCACGATAAATCTTTCACCCGCCTCGATCCGTGCGGTGCTGTCCGATCTTGAAACCCATGGATTGCTGTCTGCACCGCACACCAGTGCCGGACGTATGCCTACCGAAAGCGGCTTGCGGCTGTTCGTTGATGGTATGATGCGTGTGGCTGAACCGACTGCGGAGGAACGCGCCGCGATAGAGGAGCGTCTTTCAGGCGGCGGACCGATTGAACAGGCGCTGGAGCAAACCAGCGCAATCCTCTCCGATATTTCCGGCGCGGCCGGCATGGTTATGGTGCCAACCCGCGAAGCGAAACTGGCGCAGTTCAATTTGGTCAATCTGGGGCAGGGCAGAGCCTTGGCCGTGCTCGTCAGCGAAGATGGGTCGATCGAGAATCGCGTAGTCGAGCTGGTTGGTTCATTGACACCGTCAGTGCTGGAACAAGCGAGCAATTACATCACCGCGCGCCTAACGGGACGGACTCTGGCCGAGGCCAACGCTGCGATTGGCGCAGAAATCAAATCGGGCAAATCTCAGCTCGACAGCGCAAGCCGCAATCTGGTTGAGCGCGGGTTGGCCGTGCTCAGCGAAGATGCTGCACAGCGCCCTGTGCTGATCGTGCGCGGGCAGGCCAATTTGCTTGATGACGCGGCGATGCAGGATATTGATCGTGTGCGCAGCCTGATCGAAGATTTGGAGAGCAAACAATCGGTTGCCGAGTTGCTTGAAAGTGCACGCGAAGCCGAAGCGACACGGATTTTCATCGGAAGCGAGAACCGGTTGTTTGCATTGTCCGGCTCTTCGGTTATCGCGTCGCCCTATCGTGACCGTGAGGGAAGGGTGGTTGGCGTGCTTGGAGTCATCGGCCCTACACGGTTGAATTACGCGCGCGTGATACCCATGATTGACCTGACCGCCCGTTCGCTGGGCAAGCTTATCGGATAGCTTTGGAACTGTAAGAACATGATCGACAACGACAAATCGCAAGCAGACGATGATGCGGTAAAGAAAGAACTCGAAGGCGTACCGGAGGAATTCCTCGACAATGGCGAGGATGATGCGGATGAGTCATCCGATGACAGCTTCGAACAGGCTTTGGACGCGCTGAAGGCCGATCTGGAAACCGCAAAGCAGGATATTCTCTACGCCAAGGCAGAGGCACAAAATGTGCGCCGCCGCGCGGAAAAGGATGTGCAGGACGCGCGCGCCTATGCCGCGACCGGCTTTGCCCGCGATATCCTGAGCGTGTCAGATAACCTTGAGCGCGCGATTGCCGCGATCCCTGAAAGCCTGCGCGAAGACGAGAAGATGAAGGGGCTCGTCACCGGCATCGAAGCCACCCAGCGCGAACTTGAGAAAGTCTTCGGACAGCACGGCGTGAAGCGAATCGCTTCTGTCGGCCTGCCGCTCGATCCGAACCAGCATCAGGCGATGATGGAGGTTCCGACCGAAGAGGCAGAAGAAGGCACCATCGTGCAGGAAATGCAGAGCGGCTATATGATCAAGGACCGCTTGCTGCGCCCTGCCATGGTCGGCGTCGCGAAGAAGCCCTGAGCTAGTTGCCAGTATTTGAATAGGGCGAGGCGGCTAGGGCTACCTCGCCCAAATTCGTATCAGGTCACTACTTGTGCGCGGTTTTCATCGCGGTGCTTTTTCAGATATTTCATGAACGGCGTGCCGCCGGTCCCGACATCGGGATCGTTCCCTGCGATGCTTCCCGCTTGCTTGTTTATGTAGCTCGCCGCGTATTCCAGGTGCCGCGTGCGGAAGCGTGCCGCCTGTTCTACACAGGCGTTGAACGCATCCTTGAGCGATTGCGAGCCTGAAGCAGAAACAAACGTTCGCAAGGTCGATTGCGCCGCCAGATCTTCGATAAAGCGGCGGTGCTGGACCGGGCGATAGTGATGCAGTTCATCCAGAAATGACTTGAGCGGATCGTCGCTGTGCCCGACCTGAAGCAGAGCATCCATTGCTGGAACAATGCTCGATTGACTACCGGTTTGGCCGCGCAAAGCCTGCGGCTTGCCGCCCAGCTTCGCGATACCTTCGTAGATCAATCCGCCACCTTTGAGTGCGGGATTGTTCGCCCAGCCATGAATGTAGGGGCGGACACGGTGGAAATAGCAATAGGGATCGCAGCGTTCGGTCATCCGCGAGAAATGGCCATAGATCCGCTCCCACGCTTCATCCATTTCGATGAGCAGACGCTCAGCCTCTGCGGCGTCGCCGTTCTTCGCAACCTTTACCAACTTTGCCGCATTGTCGAGTAGCACGCCCGCTTCGGCTTCAATCGCGACATGGATCATCACGAACCAGTTCTCGTCATCGCCGCCAGCAAAATTCTGGTACATATAAATGTTGTCGAGGCTGATCGGACCGGACTTGTCGAGCCGCGCCCAATTGTCGAGCACATAGCCCGAGTAAGGCAACAGCGGCGCCTGCCCTAAACGATCAGAAATCGCGACCACCGGGCGCGCTAAATTGGCCGGAAGAAACGCGGGCGGTGTGTCTTCACCCCAGACATAGCTTTGTACGAGGAAGGAATAATGCACCATGGCGGTGCGCACTTCCTCTTCGGGGGCGTCGACGGCCCATTCTTCGAGTTTTGAATCGTCCAGCTGATCGAGCCAATGGCGAACGCGTCCGCTCGATATCAGTCCCGATAGATTGCCTGCTGCCTGTTTTACGCTATCGAAGCGAGAGGGCAGGGTGATTTCGTCAATTTCGTAATGCGAAAGGTAGCCGCGCTCGCGGCTTAGTCCGTAGTCCTTGATCTCCATGTGAGTGACTCATTGGCCAGTCGCGGGTTGGGCCGACTGGGCAAGCAAATGGTATCAATTGAAACTTGATCGCTCAAGCATGCACGGTGGAAAACTAAAGCTCGCGGATCATCTGCAAATTGCAACGATCATAGGGTGTTGGCCAAACCTCATCATTTTCCAATTTTTTGAAGCCAAACTTTTCATATAGCGCTGTTGCAGCTTCCAGCTTTTGGTTGGTTTCCAGCCAAACAGAATCGGCACCCTGATCGCGCGCAAAGTCCAACAAAGACTCCAAAACAGCCGAACCGATGCCGCGTCCCTGGGTCGAAACATCAGTCGCCATTTTGATGACTTCCATCCATTTGCGGCCGTCATCAGGTGCATTGGCAGCCGGCAGGATGGCTCCGGTACCCATTATCCAACCATTGGCGTCGGCAACTGCGATGTACCCGCCTGGATCGAGAATCGCGTCCTTGGGATGTTCCAATTGGCGGAGGTCTTTCTCTTCCATGCCGAACATTTCTTCGATCCAGCGACGGTTTAGCGCCGCAAAGGCGGGGGCATCTGCCGGACCAAACGGTCTGATTGTCCAACTGTCAGAAGTCATGATGTGGCTGCTCCCGGAAAATTCACCAGCAGATCATACGCAGATACATCGCTGATGCCAGCCACCTTTGCCCCGTTCCTAAGCCAGAAGGCATGTTTTACGATCTCTGCTTGCTGCTCGATACCATAGCGCGTCAGTGGCCAGCCAGGCTTCAAACTGTAATGATAGCGCGCCCACGGCATGCGATTAAAGATCAAGTGCCACTTTCCGCGCACCTGCGCCTGCCAAACATGCGTCATCTCGTGAATAAAGAAGCCTTGCCGGCGTAACTCCTCTCGTGAGAAATCATCGCAATAGGCGCTGCCCTTTGGATGGAAATGCAAATGGCCGCGGGGGGCCATCGTGACCTTGCGGGGTTGAAACGGAAACCACTTTCTGCGCCGGATCTTGACCGCAGCGTAGTCGACAGCCGACCCGAAAACAGAACGAGCCAATTCGACTTCGCCCGGAGTTAGTGCGCGCTCACCGCCCACCGGACAGGTGAGCGGAGTAACGCCTAAATCGTCTCCAGTCGAAACGTGGTTCAGCGCTCGTCCCCTGCGGCGCGAACTTCGGCTTCAAAGCTGTGTTTGTCCCCGCCCGACACTGTCAACGTGAATTCGACCGTATCGCCGGGCGCGACACTTTCATCCAAATCGAACACCATCAAGTGATAACCGCCCGGCTCGAACGCGATTTCCGTGCCGTTCTTTATGGCAATTTCCATCGCTTCGGCCATGGTAACCTGACCGTTCCACTCGCCATAGGCGTGAATTTCAGTCTTCTCCGAGCCGCCCACATCGGCCCGGCGGATCGCGAGCCCGCGGTCATTTTCATACTTTAGATCGAAATAGCCTGCGGCCGGATTACCCGATACCGGTGCCAGAACAAGGCGAGCGTTCTCGACACTCAAGCCAGGCACACCTTCGGGTTCGGATTCGACAACAGTCTCCGGCTCTGCGCCACACGCTGCCAAGGCGAATGTAGAGACGAGCATGCTCGCGGCGGCCAATTGCTTGAACTTCATGTCAGGTTTCTCCGGTCTGAAAACATGTAAAAACTAGTGCGCCTGTTCCCTTGTGCCAAGCAAAACCGCACCTATATCACCCGAGTAACACACCTGACGGACTGAGCCGCCGAGCTGTTTTGCCAACTTTGGAAAGCACAATGCGCGGTGTCCAATAATTGAACTGATGGGAAACGAAGAAACATGGGTAAAGTAATCGGTATCGACCTCGGCACCACCAACTCGTGCGTGTCTGTTATGGACGGGGGCAAGCCCAAGGTCGTCGAAAACTCTGAAGGTGCACGCACTACACCTTCGATCGTCGCTTTTACCAAAGATGGTGAGCGATTGATTGGTCAACCGGCAAAGCGCCAGGCTGTGACCAACCCTGACAATACAGTTTATGCTGTGAAGCGCCTGATTGGTCGACGGTTCGATGATCCGATGACCAAGAAAGACATGGAACTGGTCCCTTACAATATCGTCAAGGGCACCAATGGCGATGCATGGGTCAACGCTGGCGGTGAAGACTATTCACCTTCGCAAATCTCTGCATTCATCCTGCAAAAGATGAGAGAGACCGCTGAGGAATATCTTGGCGAAAAGGTAGAGCAGGCGGTTATCACCGTTCCGGCATACTTTAACGATGCCCAGCGTCAGGCGACCAAGGATGCCGGCAAGATCGCAGGCCTTGAGGTTTTGCGCATCATCAACGAGCCGACTGCCGCAGCGCTGGCTTATGGCCTCGACAAGGATGACGGCAAAACCATCGCTGTCTATGACCTTGGCGGCGGTACTTTTGATATCTCCGTTCTCGAAATCGGCGACGGCGTGTTCGAGGTGAAATCGACCAATGGCGATACCTTCCTTGGTGGTGAAGATTTCGACAGCGCGATCGTTGAATGGCTGGCTGACCAGTTCAAAACGAAAGAGAACATGGACCTGCGCAAAGACAAGCTTGCCCTGCAGCGTCTGAAAGAAGCGGCTGAAAAGGCCAAGATCGAACTGTCGAGCTCGCAACAGACCGAAGTGAACTTGCCGTTCATCACCGCGCGCATGGAAGATGGTTCTTCCACGCCGCTGCACTTGGTTGAAACGATCACGCGTTCCAGCCTGGAGAAAATGGTTGGCGATTTGATCAAGCGCACGCTCGATCCGTGCAAGAAAGCGCTCGCTGACGCAGGCCTCGATAAAGGCGCGATCGATGAAGTGATCCTGGTTGGCGGTATGACCCGCATGCCAAAGGTTCGCGAAGTCGTGGAAGAATTCTTCGGCAAGAAGCCGCACACCGGCGTGAACCCTGATGAAGTGGTGGCCATGGGCGCGGCCATTCAGGCAGGTGTTTTGCAGGGTGACGTTAAAGACGTGCTGCTGCTCGACGTAACCCCGCTGTCGCTGGGTATTGAAACGCTGGGCGGTGTCTTCACCCGCATGATCGATCGCAACACGACGATCCCGACGAAGAAGACACAGGTCTATTCGACTGCTGAAGACAATCAGAACGCTGTGACCATCCGGGTTTTCCAGGGTGAGCGCGAGATGGCCGCTGACAACAAGCTGCTTGGTCAGTTTGATCTGGTCGGCATTCCGCCTGCACCGCGCGGTGTTCCGCAAGTCGAAGTGACCTTTGATATTGACGCAAACGGTATCGTGAACGTCTCTGCGAAGGACAAGGGCACCGGCAAGGAACAGCAGATCAAGATCCAGGCGTCTGGCGGTCTTTCCGATGGCGACATCGATCAGATGGTTCAGGATGCTGAGAAGTTCGCAGAAGAAGACAAGAAGCGCCGCGAATCTGCGGAAGCTCGCAACCAGGCGGATAGTCTCGTCCACGCGACCGAGAAGCAGCTCGAAGAGCATGGCGACAAGGTTGACGCGGACACCAAGTCAGCCGTCGAAGCGGCTTTGGCAGAAGCCAAGGCTGCGCTCGAAAGCGATGATGTCGATGCGATCAATGCAAAGGCGCAGGCGCTTACCGAAGCGGCCATGAAGATGGGTCAGCAGATCTATGAGAAAGAGCAAGCTGCCGGTCCTGACGCAAGCGCGGAAGGTTCTTCGGATAGCTCGGCTGACGAAGAAGTTGTCGATGCGGAGTTTTCCGAAGTCGATGAAAATTCGAGCGAAGACAGCGATAACAACAAGGGCTGATGTCCTGATGGGAAACTCTGCCGCCGCCAGCGCATACAGCGCCGGTGGCGGTTAGCGTTTAGGGCAGGGAAGCAGCAGCATGGCATCTACCGACATCGACTATTACGAATTGCTTCAAGTCTCTCGCGACGCCGACGGTGGTGCGCTGAAGAGCTCTTATCGCAAGCTTGCGATGAAGTATCACCCGGACCGCAATCCGGGCGATGCCGAAAGCGAAGCAAAATTCAAAGCTATCAGCGAAGCCTATGATTGCCTGAAGGACCCGCAGAAGCGCGCGGCCTACGATCGCTATGGCCATTCAGCATACACGCAGGGAATGTCCGGCGGTGGAGGCGGCGGCCGTGGTCCGCAAGGTGATTTTGGCGATATCGGCGACATATTCGAGACCATTTTTGGAAGCGCTTTTGGTGGTGGCGGGCGACAGCGCGCGCAACCACGGCGCGGAGCGGATCTGCGTTATGATTTGGAAGTCAGCCTGGACGATGCTTTCCACGGAAAGACTGTCGAGCTGGAAATAGAAGTCTCGCAGAGCTGTGACACGTGCGATGGTTCTGGCGCCACCCCGGGTACAAGCGAGCGCGATTGCCGGATGTGCGATGGCCACGGCAAAGTTCGCGCCAAGCAGGGTTTCTTCGTGGTTGAGCGTCCATGCCCAACCTGCCACGGCCGCGGCGCTGTGATCGAGGACCCTTGCGGTGATTGCCGCGGGGAAGGCGTGGTCGATAAGGCCCGCGCACTCGAGGTTGAAGTGCCGCCAGGCGTCGATACCGGCACCCGGATCCGGTTGTCGGGCAAGGGCGAGGCCGGGCCGCGCGGCGCCCCTGCGGGCGATCTCTACATTTTCGTACATGTGAAGCCGCATGCTGTTTTCCAGCGAGAAGGCACCACGCTGCTCACACGCGTTCCTATCAGCTTCACTACAGCTGCGCTTGGCGGCACGGTCGATATCCCTGATCTGGGAGGGGACGATAACCGAGTCGAGATCCCGGTGGGCATCCAATCCGGCAAGCAGCTTCGCGTACGCGGAGCGGGCATGCCGGTGCTGCAGGGCCGTGGGCGCGGAGATCTGGTCGTCGAAATTGCGGTGGAAACACCGACCAAACTTTCCAAGGCGCAAAAGGAACTGCTCAAGCAGTTCCGCGAAACCGAAACCGGTGAAGAATGCCCCGAAAGCAAGGGCTTTTTCGACCGGGTGAAGGAAGCGTTTGGCAGTTAACTTGCGGGCAATTCTCGACTCTTCTCTCAGCAAGACTTAAGCCTAGGTCAAACAGAGGGAACAGCCATGAAACGCACCATCGCCGCCGCACTTGCAACCGCATCCATCGTTATTGCGTCGCCATTAGCGGCGCAGCGGGATTTCAGTCAGGTCGAGATTACTTCCGAGCAACTGGCCCCGGGCGTGGCAGTCCTGTTCGGCGCAGGGGGTAATATAGGCGTTAGCCATGGCGAAGACGGTACGCTGATTGTCGATGATCAGTTTGCGCCTTTGACAGACAAGATCGAGGCTGCGGTTGCTTATCTCGGTGCTACGCCGGTGCATTACGTCGTGAACACGCATTGGCATTTCGACCACACTGGCGGCAATGAGAACCTGGGCAAGAAGGGCGCGCATATCATCGCGCATGAAAATGTTCGCGTGCGGCTAGTTAAGGGAAGCCCCGAAGGTTCACGCTTCCCTGTCCCGCCGGCACCCGATGAAGCGCTGCCGGTGGTAACCTATGATCGCGGCATCACACTGCATCTCAATGGTGACACGATAGACGTAATGTTTGTCGGTGGTGGCCACACCGATGGCGACAGCATCGTTCGCTGGCGTGAGAAGAACATCGTCCATATGGGCGATCTTTATTTCAAGATCCCGGGCTGGCCCTTTGTCGATGTGGCGTCCGGCGGCGATATCGAAGACCTGCTGTATTCGCTCGATAACGCGATCAACCTGATGGATGAGGACACAAAGGTGATTCCGGGCCACGGCCCGATGTCGGATCGCCGCGAGTTGATCGCCTATCGCAATACAGTTGGTGAGGCAGTAACCCGAATTCGCGCACTACGTGATTCCGGATCGTCGCTGGAGGAAGTTCAGGCCCTGCGCCCGCTCGACAGCTTTGATCGAGGCGAAGGCTTCATAAATGAAGATCAATTTATCGAAGCTGTGTGGAAAAGCCTCAGCTAAACCCGGAGCTTAAGCGGTATCGAACTTCGCTGCGATTTCGCTTTTCAGTTTTTCGATCAGGCCGGTGCGGCAACGCCCGGCTTCGGTCTCTTCCTGTAGAATTGCTTCGAATGCGCGACGTTTGAACCCGTGGCAGACGCGGCTATCAACACCGCCGTCAACTGTAGAGCAAACGAGGTCGATCATCCGCTCTGCGCCATGCAAGCGGCCCCATAGATAATCGTTTTCGCGGTATGCACGGCTAAAGAATGCGCCGAAGTTATAAAACTCTATGCCTCGCAATGTTGCGCGCGCGCCGCCATCGCGGATCGACGGGGCGTCGTCGGGAGAGATGCGATCCACCTTGATCGGGTCGTATTCGGTAAACCCCTCGTGCCGCAGCAGAGGCAATGTCGCGACATCATAAAACGGAAAACCAAGGTAAGCGAACAGCATCCGCCGACGAAGTTGTTTGGGCATTTGCGCCAGCGCAGCACAAAGGCGGGCCTCTGCTTCCTCATCGATTTTCGGAAGCAAGCGATGCTTGCCCAAGTGGTCTAGTACCGCGCCGGGATCGACAAACACATTGGCCGCCAGATCACCGAAGTCAGGGTGCCGAACCGCAAGCTCATCCCGGTCAAGGTAAAGCCGCATAATGGCGTAGATTTCACCCCTCGCGAGGTCCAGCGCATCGTCCGGTATCTCGGGATCACGCTCCCAATCGCGCGCCAATCGCCGCGCCAGCAAGCGTAAGCGGCGGATACGGAAACCCAGATCATGTGTCCGGAAAAACGCAATTGCAGCCTCGCTCGCACCGCCCTTTTCCTCGGACAATTGATCCAGCCCACGCCGCATCAATTCGCCGCGCAAGGTTGAGACAATTGGATCGCTATCGGGCAGGTCCAGTTGCGGCGCCGCCTGATGAACCAATCTTGCCAATCGCTCGACAATCCCTGCCAGTTTCACCTGGGCATAGGATTGGAAGGTATAACCGGCATCCTCTGCCGCTGACTGCTGGGCCTTCGCACGCCAAGCGTGAAGGCGTTTGAGGGTAGGGCGATCAAGGAAAAAGGTCAGCCCAAACAGTTTCTCGACCGCACGATCAACATCAGGGCGTAGCCCGGCGAGGATCTGTTGTAGCCGCTCAGCATCGCGGGATTGCTGCTCCAATTCCTCCAGATTATCGCGGATTGGTTGCTCGCGAGGAAGGCTGGAAATTGAACCAAAGATCGCTGCGAAGAATCCGACGGGCTTTTGCTCTTCATCCTTCAGCGACGCAATCCGGTCAGGTCTCGGATCGATATAGACAAAGCGCCGGTCGACTTCGCGATGCGCGGGGCGCCCGTGCAAGGCATCGATTGCGCCCTCAAACGGTGCATTGACCAACACAGAGCCGTCGATCAGCGCGACTTGCTCGGTTGTACCCTGCCGCAGATGAGTAGGCATGATGCGCTTCAAAAACGCGCCGCGGGTCTGCCAGTCGTGATTGCTTCGTCGCGCCAGACGATCAATCTCTGCCAATTCAAGCGGTGGGAATGCGCCCGGAAAACTAGCCGTAGCGCGCGCCGCGATCGTCAGCTCAAGCGGATCAGCCAGTCCTTCGCCTGATTGAGCCGGGGTCACGCCGCGAAATCCGATAGGCAAACGGTGTTCGCTTTCTTCGACAACCGGCGGGCTGTGAAGGCGCAGCATCTCTACGTGCCCGCGAAAATCTGTCGCTGTCACCAGCAAATCCAAGGGATGGCCGGGTGGCAAGAGCGGCGGACCAGATTTCTCGGAATTCATCGCCTCAATCGCATCGAACAGCAGCTGTGAAAAATTGTCGCCGGAGAACGGGGGCTGGAACCAGCGCCCGCGTACAAACCGCGAAACTTTGCGGCGCACTTCGCTACGTGTTTCGGGGGCGACGCTCTCCGTCACCACATTGCCGGGCCGCTTGAACAGCCACCAGGCAATCGGTTGCGCCCAGAATTTGGCGAACTTCCACATCGGTCGCGCATCAGGGTCCAGCAGCCTATCTACATCGGCATTTTCAAGCCAAAGGTCGGTAAGCGGCTCAAGTGAATGCCCGGCGTAGACAGCTTGTGACAGGAAAACCGCGTTTATCCCGCCCGCACTCGCACCGGTTAAAATGTCGGGCAGAACACGCAATCTAAGGCTTTGCTTTGCCTCTATCTCTGCCAGCAGGTCGTGATAAACCTTCGCTACCGGTCCTTCCGGTAATTCATCTGTGTGGTAGGCTCTGCTCGCGCGCGCCAGGTGCCAAAGTTCTTTCGTAACGCCGTGCATGTATACAGCGAGGCTGACGCCGCCGTAGCAAACCAATGCGATGCGAAGTTCCTTCTGGTGCATATTGATTTCCTTAGGGGATTGGCGACAGAAGGCAATTGCGTTCTGCGTATGTTCTGTTTATCGATTTCCGGATGGCGAAAGCAAAGAAGCGATATGTCTGTCAGGCTTGCGGAAGCGTGACACATCGGTGGCAGGGGCAATGTCCCGACTGTGCCGAATGGAACACCATGGTCGAGGATGCCCCTGCGACTGTGTTCTCCCAGAAACATGACCTGTCGACGGGCGGACGTGCCGTTGCCTTTGAGGAACTGAACGCGCCTACTGAATTGCCGAAACGCTGCACGACCGGTTTGGCGGAATTTGATCGCGCACTCGGAGGCGGCCTGGTGCCCGGCTCGGCGGTGCTGATGGGCGGCGATCCCGGGATCGGGAAATCCACTCTATTGCTACAGACTTCCGCGACCATCGCGAAGAATGGCGAAAGTGTGGTTTATGTCAGCGGAGAAGAGGCCGCAGGCCAGGTGCGTATGCGCGCGGCACGGCTCGGCTTGTCCGATGCACCGCTTCAGCTTGCGTCAGAAACATCGGTTCGCAACATCCTGACCTCCTTGGGTCAGATGGAGGCGCCAGCTTTGGTGGTGATCGATTCGATCCAAACCATGTATTCCGACACAATCGAAGGGGCTCCGGGTACTGTTAGCCAAGTTCGCGGATGTGCGTTCGAATTGATCCGGTACGCCAAAGAGAACGGCGTCGCGCTCGTGCTTGTCGGGCATGTGACCAAAGACGGCAGCATCGCTGGTCCGCGCGTGCTGGAGCATATGGTCGATGTCGTGATGAGTTTCGAAGGTGAACGGAGCCATCAATACCGCATCCTGCGCGCACTGAAGAACCGCTTTGGTGCAGTCGATGAGATTGGCGTATTCTCGATGGAGCAGGAAGGGCTGGAAGAAGTCAGCAATCCATCCATGTTGTTTCTATCAGGGCGGGATCAACCACTTGCCGGAAGCGCAGTATTTCCTGCGCTCGAAGGAACGCGACCCGTCCTGGTCGAAATTCAAGCCTTGATTGTCCGACTACAATCGGGAGCTACGCCCCGGCGATCGGTGGTCGGTTGGGACAACAGTAGATTGGCGATGTTGCTGGCTGTGCTGGAATCGCGTTGCGGCCTCAATTTCAGTTCAGCCGAAGTGTATTTGAATATTGCCGGCGGGTATCGTTTGTCAGACCCCGCTGCCGATATGGCAGTGGCGGCTGCTCTGGTCAGCGCGTTGGCCGATCGGCCGCTCCCTGACAAATCGGTCTGGTTCGGTGAGGTGTCACTCTCCGGCGAAGTGCGCCCCGTTGCCCATGCTAATTTGCGCGTGAAAGAAGCGGCCAAACTTGGATTTGCCACTGCATTCGGCCCAGCGAACAGCAAGACCGGTTCGTCCAAAATCGCGTTCAATGGCTTGGGACAAGTTGCAAACCTCGTTGACCGCGTGATGGCAAAGTCATAATCCGCCTCCATGAACGGGTTCGATATTATTGTAATGATCATTGTCGGGGTGGCGGCGGTCGGCGGTTTTCTTCGCGGTTTAGTGCAAGAGGTGCTTTCGCTCGCAGCATGGGCATTGGCCGCTGCTGCAATCTACTATTTGCACGAACCTTTTACCGAAATCCTGCTCGAGTATCTCGACGTAGAACCAACAACTTCTATCCTCGCATTCGCGCTTTTGCTGCTGATCCCGTATGCGGCGATGAAAGTGATCGCGAACAACGCAGGTGAAGCGTCACGCGGTTCCATTATGGGGCCCATTGATCGTGTGTTGGGATTTGGATTTGGCGTGGTCAAAGGCGCCCTGATCATGGTGTTTGCATTCTCGCTCATCGCGCTCGGGTTTGACAGTATGTGGGGTTACAAGGGGCGTCCTGTCTGGATCACTACGGCACGCACTTACCCAGTCATCGATTCTGCCTCGAGTGATCTGGTGAACGTTATTGCCGAACGCAGGGAACGCCTGCGTGTCGATGCGGAAGGCGAGTAATGCACGCCAGCGCTGCGGCGAAACTTTACACTCCCAATCTTCTTTCGCTGGCGACGGAATTGGCTGCCTATCCGATTTCGGGGGAATGGCAGGTGCAAGGCGAGGCGCGATCATCAACCTGCGGCAGCTCATTGAAGAT
>JABDKI010000212.1 GCA_013002295.1 Altererythrobacter sp. | reverse complement strand
CCAGATGATCGTGTGGCAGTTCGTGCGGAAGATTTTGCCATTGCCAATCCCATTGCAGTGCGCGAATTAGGCGCGATGAATATCAAGCGGTCGCTTTTACCTATCGCCACTCTCGCTTTGCTGCCAGCCCTCTCTTCATGCGAAGGGGTGCCAGTCGATCCCGTGCCACTGACAGAAGAAGCGCTGGGTGCAGTCACTGCCAAAGCCGGTGCGCCGACACAGGATCTTGCGCGCGAAGTCGACGATCTGTTCTCTCAAGAAGGCGTGGGCGAGACCCGCGCGTTAGTTGTGATGCAGGACGGCGAGATAGCGGCAGAGCGTTATGGCGAAGGCTATGGACCGGAAACCCGCATGATCAGCTGGTCGATGGCGAAGACTGTTTCTGCAATCATGATCGGAATGCTGGTGGCAGACGGCCGCCTGAGTCTGGATGAAAGCGCGCCGGTCGCGATGTGGCAGCGGCCCGGCGATCCGCGCGGCGAGATCACATTGCGTCAGCTGCTGCAAATGCGCGGCGGGCTGCGGCATACTGAAGCGGGTGATCCGCCCTACGAATCTTCCGAAGTACGTATGCTGTTTCTGGATGGCCGAGACGACATGGCACAATGGGCGAAGGAGCAACCACTGGAAGCCGAGCCAGGGGCAAAATTCGAATATTCGTCGAACACGAGCGTGATCCTGGCGGATATTGCCGCGCGCGCACTTACCAGCAGCGAAGCTCCCAATGCCCGTCGTCAAGCGGTCAGTGATTTCCTCGAGGCGCGCCTTTTTGGCCCGCTAGGCATGGACAGCATGGTGCCAGAGTTTGACGCGTCTGGAACCTTGATCGGCGGGTCATTGATTCATGGAAATGCGCGCGACTGGGCCAAATTGGGCGAGTTTCTGCGCCGCAAAGGCGCCTCGCCCAGCGGTGAGCAATTGGTCCCCAGCCGCTGGGTTGACCGGATGGTGGCGCCCAGCCCGCGTTCCCCGCACTATGGCTTGCAAACCTGGCTCAATCGCCCGTTGGAGGACCCAGAGGCGGGGCATCCCTTGTTCCCGGATCGCGCGCCGCACTCCATGTTCGCGCTGATCGGCCATATGGGCCAGTATGTGCTTGTCTCGCCTGAACAGCGCCTGACAGTCGTGCGGCTAGGCCATTCGGATCGCGAAGAGCGGATCGCCATGTTGCAGCAAGTGGCCGATGTGATGGAGCTATACCCAGTCAGGTAACCGGGCGGCATTCGCCGCCCAGCCAGACCATATCGCTGTCAATCCGGCACTCAAACCTACCGCCGCCCGCGCTGAATTGATGCGATGTGAACTTGTCCTGGCCCAGCCGCGCACACCAATATGTCGCGAGCACAGCATGCGCAGAGCCGGTCGCCGCATCTTCGCGCCCACTGGAGAAGACACGGCTAACAATATCGGCTTCACTCGCACCCGTGGCAGAGGCGCTGACTTGGAGGTTACCCAGCGCGGCCAGCGCTGCCCAATCCGGCGTGAGCGCGCGAACAATTGCCGCTTCTTCGTATACTACCATTGCATATCCCGCATCATGCCAGCGGATTTCCAGCGGCGGCGGCCCGCCTAAGGCCTTCGCAAGCACACGCCAGTCGCGCGGCTGAGTCAGAATCGCGGGCAGGCGAAGCTCATAGCGGTTCTCGCCTTCGGCCTTGCGCACGGTTACTTCGCGGCCGTCCGCTGTCTTCAATCGAGCCTCCTCGCGGGCCGATTGCGTCAGCAAAACGTGGCCTGCAGCCAAAGCGCCATGCCCGCACAAGGCAATCTCTCGCGCTGCCCCGAACCAACGGATCGGATGCAATCCCGCGTGCCCATTCAGGCAGACAAAAGCTGTAGCCGGCTGATTGAGCTGCGCTGCGCGCGCTTGCATTTGCGGTGCGCTTGGCAGTGTATCGCACATCAAAACTGCCGCGCGATTGCCACGCGCGTCCACCCCTGCGAAGGCATCAATGAAAATCGGTTTTGCATGCATGGCTATTTACGATCGGGCAGCAGCTCTTCCGCAGCGCCATCTCCGTCGGCAAGCCCATTGGGGTCTGGGTGGATAAGCACTTCGACGTCAGGAAATTCGCGTGAAATGCGCGCTTCGACTTCATCCATCAGATCGTGCACCTGTACAATCGTAAGGTGCGGGTCGACCGCCATGTGGAACTGGACAAAATCATCCGCGCCGCTGGTCCGCGTACGCAAATCATGGACTCCGCGAATATCGGGATGCTTTGCTAGCACCGCGAGGAATTCCTCACGGCGTTCGTCTGGCCATTCATGATCCATCAAATGGTCGATCGCATCGCCACCAGATTTCCAAGCATTCCAGCCAAGCCAGAATGCTATCGCAAGACCCATCAGCGGATCCGCTACACCGAAATTCAGATACTGGTCGAGCACCAGTGCCGCGATCACTGCCAGATTGAGCAGCAGGTCAGACTGATAATGCAAATGGTCGGTCTTGATAGCAAGCGATTGTGTTTTGCGGATCACGTGCCTTTGCCACGCCAGCAGGCCCAGCGTCGCTACGATCGCAATCACGGAGACCGCGATTCCCTCATTCGCTGCAGTTGTTTGGCCGCCGTCGAACAGCTGCGTGATTGCCCTCAAGGCAATTCCGCCCGCCGAAAGCGTGATCAGCATAACCTGGAAAATCGCCGCCAGCGCCTCGGCCTTGCCATGCCCGAAACGGTGGTTTTCATCGGCCGGTTGCGCTGCCACCCAAACGCCAACCAAGGTTGCCACGCTTGCGACCAGATCGAGCGCGGTGTCCGCCAGGCTGCCCAGCATCGCGGTGGATCCGGTGCGCCATGTCGCCCACATCTTCAAGCCGACCAGGAATAGCGCCGTCGCGATGGAGGCGTAGGCGGCGCTACGCGTTAGTGATCCTCTGCTCATTGGGTGCGCCTCATGGAAAGAGCAACGTGTTGGTCCAGCCGTCGTCAGCTGTGCGATCAAACTGGCGGCGATCGTGCAAGCGATTCGCCCGATCACGCCAGAATTCGATCCGCTGCGGCGCAAGCGTAAAGCCGGTCCAATGCGGTGGGCGCGGGACTTCGCCGGCCTCTTTGCATGCCTCTTCGAGCTGTTCGATTCGGCGGATATACGTTGCCCGGCTTTCAAGCGGACGCGACTGATCGCTGGCGGCAGAGCCAACCTGGCTTACAAAAGGGCGCGAGTGGAAATAGGCATCCGCCATTTCGGGCGAGACCTCGGTCAGCGGGCCTTCGATGCGAATTTGGCGACGCAGGCTTTTCCAGTGAAACAGCAGGGAGGCC
>JABDKI010000187.1 GCA_013002295.1 Altererythrobacter sp. | reverse complement strand
ACAAGGCTATCCATGCCAACTTCACCAATGCGCAGCTGGCGCGGATGGGAGAGGACCTTGCTGCAATTCGGGCGCACCCCGAGATTGCCAAGTTCGTGGATTGGGTCGGCTCCAAGCCGCCTGACTTTCACGCACCGACCAGGAAATAGTGCGTTCGATCAGGCGGCTAGCGTGACGATACGGGTTGCGACCCTTTGACTGCTGCGACCATGCCGGTCACAAGGTCAGGCTTCCTCCAGCTCTCCGCCTTTAGCGAGCTCGCGATTGCGCAGCTCTAGCGGTTGTTTTGGAGTGACCTTCTGCGCGTGGCGGCCATCCACCTGCTGTTCCCACTGGCGGAATTCGCTGTGGCTCAACAGATAGCGCCAGCGTGCTTCGTCGAAGCTGATCAGCTTCTCTCGCACGGCTTGCACAACCTCTTCCTTGCGCGCCTTGGACCAGTGAATGTCGTGGTTTTCAGGCAGACCGGCACGCTTGATTGCGTCAGTCACATTCTCGTTTGAGGCGTATACCATCAACTTTCTCCAACAAAACTATAACCCCCGCGAAGCCAAATCGTCGGTTTTGTGAGTTAATTCCGCCTTTCCAAACATGGTTGTTTTTAGGTTAAGCACTCCATCGGTGCTGTCCATGCGACGAGCCGCATTGGGTTATCTGAGTTAACTGACGGGTCAGTGCAAAGATGGAACCAAACCGTTCCTCATTCGCTTGAAACTTCAGCACTTAGGGGAATCGCATGACTTTTGGAAAACTGGCCTTGGCACTGGCCGGAGCGGCGGCTGCAGGGCTCGTATTTGCGCCCGCCTACGCTCAGGAAGATGAAGAACAGCCTGCTTATCAGGCACTGGTTGAAGAAGATCGATTTGAGGTTCGTTTGTATGAGCCCATGCTGGTTGCTGAAGTCACGCATCGCGGCGAACGGGGCAGAGCGCTGAATGCGGGTTTTCGCCGCTTGGCCGCTTACATTTTCGCTCAAGAACGGCCCCGCCGAGACGAGGGCGAAGATCAAAGCGAAGCTATCGCCATGACGTCTCCAGTCATTGTTGATCAAGCCGAAGAGATCGCGATGACATCACCAGTGATGCAGGACCCCGGCCAGGAGGGGGCATGGCGCACGCGGTTCGTGATGCCCCGCAAATACACCTTGGAGACGTTGCCAGCTGCAGCTGAAGACATCACGCTGACCGAAGTTCCTGCGCGCCGTATGGCCGTGGTTCGGTTTGCCGGCGCTTCGAGCAGCCGCAATTTGGAACGGGCCGAGGTGATTCTGCGCGAATGGATGAAAGAGAAGGAAATCGAAGCCATCGGAGCGCCGGAGTACGCCTTCTATGACAGCCCGATGGTGCCGGCCCAGTATCGCCGCAACGAGGTGTTAATCCCGGTTGCCGAGTAACGCCCAAATGAAAAGGGCGACCCGATCGGGCCGCCCAATATCACTTTAAGATCAATAACCTACTCGCCGTCACCGCTGTCCATCAACTGTTGCATGAGATAGACATATTGCAGCGCCTGAAGCTTCGCGCGCTGTTCATTGTCGACGCCGCCCGAGTGCCCGCCAGTCATGTCTTCGAAGTAGAAGTAGGGCTGACCCAATTCCTTCAGTCTGGCTGCACCCTTGCGCGCGTGCGCAGGATGCGTTCGGTCATCCGCCGTCGATGCCCACAGGAACGGAGTAGGGTAGTCGACGCCTTCGACGATCTTCTGATAGGGTGAATAACCCTCGATCCATTCGCGCTGCTCTGGAATGCGTGGATCGCCATATTCGCCGATCCACGAGGCGCCGCGTCCGATCAGGTGATAGCGCAGCATGTCGAACAACGGGATTTGCACGATCGCGCCGCCGAACAGGTCAGGGCGCTGGGTGAAGGCGGTTCCGACCAGCAACCCGCCTTGGCTGCCCCCTTGAATGCCGAGATGCTGAGGCGAGGTGAAACCCTTGTCGGCCAGATCCTGGCCGACAGCGATAAAGTCATCCCAGGTGCGCTGTTTATTCTCGCGGATCGCGGTCTGGTGCCAGCCGGGCCCGAATTCACCGCCCCCGCGCAAGTTTGCCAAGACATAGGCCCCGCCGTTTTCAAGCCACAGCTTGCCTGTCGCGCCAAGGTAGCCGGGCAGGCGCGGCACCTGGAAGCCGCCATAGCCGGTCATCAGCGTCGCAGTTGTGCCGTCCATCTCCATGCCTTCTGGCTTGACGATGAAGTACGGAATTTTGGTCCCGTCGGCGCTGGTTGCCTCGTGCTGCTCGACTTCCATACCCGCCTTGTCAAAGCGGCTGGGTGACTGTTTAAGCGCCACCGGAGTACCGCCGTCCGAATAATACAGCGTGGTGGGATTGAGAAAATCCGTGACCGTGAACATGATCTGGTCGGTCTCGGACGATGACGCCGCGATACCTACAGTTGCATTGTCCGGCAGCTCAACTTGCTTGCTGATCCACTCGCCATCCTCGAAATCGAATTGGACGACCTTGCCAACGACATTGTCGAGCATACCGACGAACAGCGAATTGCCAGTGATGGCCCCGCCGCGCTTGGTCTGGCGTTCAGCCGGCGCCCATACCAGCGTCTTCTTCGCGCCGTTTGGATCGACTTTCCATTCTTCCAGATCAACTGCGATCAGGCTGTCCGCCGGAAATGTTTGGCCATCAACCTCCCAGTCTACATCTGTGCTCAATAGCAGTTGGCTATCGACAATGCCGTAGGGTGATGCCTTCTTCGGAATCTCCAGCCGTACCCAATCGCTGTCGATCGAGACGAAGTATTCGGTTTCGTGGAAGCTGACAGCACGAAACGCGGTCATCGCGTGGACAGTGCCCGTGTTGTCTCGCAACAGGCTGGCGCTTGACCATACGTCTGTCGGTTCGCCGCGGAAGACTTCAGGCGCATCATCAATTGATGTGCCGCGCTTCCATATGCGCGAACTCAGCGGATATTCGCTCTCGGTTAGAGTGCCTTCGCCGAAATCTCGGCTGACCAACAGCGTATCTTCATCGATCCACTGGATGCCGCCCTGGCTTTTCTCTTCGAGCTTGAACCCGTCTTCGACGAACTCCTTTGTCGAGGTGTCAAATTCGCGCTGAATAGTGGCGTCTTCCCCGCCATCTGAAAGCGCGATCATGCATTTGTTTAGGGCTGGGGGCAGGCAGGTTGATCCTTTGTAGACCCATTCCTTGCCTTCAGCCGCTGCGAGTGCATCAACGTCGAGGATGATCTCCCATTCGGGTTCGTCGGTCTGGTAGCTTTCCAGAGTCGTCCGGCGAAGTAGGCCCTTCGGGTTTTCTTTGTCCTGCCAGAAATTGTACAGGCCATCCGGGCGGAAGGACACGTAGGGTACACGGTCTTCGCTGTCATAGATTGCGAGCGCCGCCTGCTTCAGTTCTTCGAAACGCGGATCGGCCTCCATATGAGCAAGCGTGCGTTCATTCTCTGCGCGCACCCAGGCAAGCGCTTCTTCGCTGCGGGCTTCTTCCAACCAGATATAGGGATCCTGTTCGGGGCCAGGCACACCGTCGTCGGTGGCTTCGGCCTTATGCTCGTGATGGCCGTGGCCATCTGCGAATGCCGGGGATGTGGTCATGGCAAGTGCACCTGCCAGAGCAATTGTCGAAACAATTTTCAAATGTCCTCTCCTTGGGGGAATTCCGTTTGCAAGAATGTGGCGGTTGCAGCGCCGAATGTGAAGGGAAATCCAACGAAAAAGGGCGACCGAATGGCCGCCCTCTTGAAGTTCATCTCACTCGGAGAAGATTACTCTTCGATCTTTTCTGCCAGAACCGTCAAACCGTTCTCGCCGACTTCAGCAAAACCGCCGCGCACTTCGATCAGCTCAGGCTCCGCGCCTTCCTTGGCGTAGACCTGAACCGCACCGTCGCGGATAGTCGACATGAAAGGCGCGTGGCCTTCCAGTACACCGAATTCGCCTTCGGTGCCGGGGACGACAACCATGTGAACGTCTTCCGAGCGGACCAGTCTGGCCGGGGTTACGAGTTCAAAGTGCAGTGCCATTGTCTTTTCCTTGGCCCGACTTAGGCTTCCTCAGCCATCTTCTTGGCTTTTTCGACTGCCATGTCGATGCCGCCAACCATGTAGAAGGCAGCTTCGGGCAGGTGGTCATATTCGCCATCAACAACAGCCTTGAACGATTTGATCGTGTCTTCGAGCTGTACGAACAGGCCCGGGATGTTGGTGAAGACTTCGGCCACGTGGAACGGCTGAGAGAGGAAGCGTTGGATCTTGCGCGCACGCGCAACGGTCAGCTTATCTTCTTCCGAAAGCTCGTCCATGCCGAGAATGGCGATGATGTCTTGCAGCGACTTGTACTTCTGCAGCGTTTCCTGAACGCGGCGAGCTGTTTCATAGTGCTCTGTGCCGACAACGCGTGGCTCGAGAACGCGGCTGGTCGAATCCAGCGGGTCAACCGCCGGGTAGATGCCGAGTTCTGAAATGGCGCGTGACAGCGTGGTCGTTGCGTCCAAGTGAGCAAACGAGGTTGCAGGGGCAGGGTCGGTCAAGTCATCGGCAGGAACGTAAATCGCCTGAACCGAGGTAATCGATCCCTTGGTGGTCGAGGTGATGCGTTCTTGCAGGTTACCCATGTCGGTCGACAGAGTTGGCTGATAGCCCACAGCCGAAGGAATACGGCCGAGAAGTGCGGACACTTCCGAACCCGCCTGCGTGAAGCGGAAGATATTGTCGACGAAGAACAGAACGTCCTGACCTTCTTCATCACGGAAGTATTCCGCCATGGTGAGGCCTGACAGAGCAACGCGAGCACGCGCGCCCGGAGGCTCGTTCATCTGACCGAACACGAGGGCCACTTTGGAGCCTTCGCTGATCGCTTCGCCAGCATCGTTCTTGGCGATAACGCCAGCGTCGAGGAATTCGTGATAAAGGTCGTTACCTTCGCGTGTACGCTCACCCACGCCGGCGAACACGGACACGCCGCCGTGGCCCTTTGCGATGTTGTTGATCAGTTCCTGAATAAGAACCGTCTTGCCCACACCGGCGCCGCCGAACAGGCCGATCTTACCGCCGCGAGCATAGGGCGCGAGGAGGTCGATCACCTTGATGCCAGTGACTAGGATGGCTGCTTCGGTTGACTGGTCAACGAACAGCGGAGCATCGGCATGAATCGGCGCAGACTTCTCGGCTCCGATCGGGCCGCGCTCGTCAATCGGCTCGCCGATGACATTCATGATGCGGCCGAGTGTTTTTGGGCCTACCGGCACGGAGATCTGTGCACCGGTGCTGGAAACGTCCTGACCGCGGGTCAAACCCTCGGTCGAGTCCATCGCGATCGTGCGGACAGTGTTTTCACCCAGATGCTGGGCTACTTCCAGAACCAGCTTCTTGTCGCCGTTCATTGTCTCCAGCGCGGAAAGGATCGCCGGCAGCTCGCCTTGGAAGGTCACGTCGACAACAGCGCCGATGACCTGGCTGATCGTGCCAGTGGTGGTTTTGTTCATTACAGGTGCGGTGGCCATTTTCTATGTCCTGCCTTGGTCAAATACTTACGCGCCGGTGGCGCAAACAGTTTCAGTGTCGGTCAGCACCCACTCACCATCGCCTGAGGTGAGGGTTGCCTTATTGCGGAGATATTCGTCATCGCCCAAGCCGAATTCGCAAATCACGTCTTCACTGCCCATGCCTGCGCGGCGGCAGGCGGCGGTGTTAACCGGCTTTGCATTCGGGCAAGAAGCCGCGAAAACGGTTGAGAAAATTTCCTGATTTGGAGCTGGAAGCGCTGGTTCAACGGGTTCAGGAGCAGCCGTTTCAACAGGCTCCGGCGATGGTGCGGGTTCTTCGCCGCAAGCTGCGAGAGCGAATACCGGGAGAAGTGGGAGGATGATCTTCTTCACTGTTTCGTCCTGTTGTTAAAGCGCTTCTGCGCCAGCGATGATTTCGATCAATTCAGTGGTAATCGCGGCCTGGCGGCTGCGGTTGTACTGAATGGTCAGCTTGTTGATGAGGTCGCCTGCGTTGCGCGTGGCGTTGTCCATCGCGGTCATCGAAGCGCCTTGCTCGGATGCTTCACGCTCCAGCAGCGCACCGAAGATCTGTGTCTTCACATATCGCGGTAGCAATTCCTCGAGGATTTCTTCTTCGCCTGGCTCATATTCGACCACCGCATCGCCACCGGCTGAACCTTCAGGCGAAGGAACCGGGATCAGCTGCGAAGTTGTCGGATTTTGAACCAGAGCAGACTGGAAAGTCGGTGCGACAAGATGTGCCACATCAAACACGCCTTCTTCGAACATGGCGATCAGTTCGTCAGCGACCGCGTCTGCTTCTTCGAAGCCCGGCGTCTTCACATTCGAGGTGTCGAAATGCTTGGCGATCTTGTTTGCATAGTCACGCTTGATCGGCGCGCGACCTTTCTTGCCGACGAGGTAGAACTGAACGTCCTTGCCTTCAGCAATCAGCTTCTTCGCCTGAAGCTTGGCTTCCTTGACGATGTTCGAGTTCAATCCGCCGCACAGGCCTTTGTCCGTGTTGACCACGACCAGCAAGTGACGTTGGTTCGATCCTGTGCCAGCCAGCAGTTTAGGCGCGCTATCGCCGCTTACCTTCGTGGCGAGCGAGGCCATCACTGTGCTCAAACGCTCAGCGTAAGGACGCGCGGCCTCGGCAGCCGACTGCGCACGGCGCAATTTCGCCGCGGCGACCATCTGTTTGGCCTTGGTGATCTTCTGAGTCGATTTAACCGACCCGATCCGATCCTTGAGTTCTTTAAGCGAGGCCATGGTGGCTCCCTAGTCAGTCTCTCTCAGGCTTAGGCGAACTGCTTGGCAAAGGCTTCAAGCGCCTTGACTGTGCGGTTCTTCACATCGTCTTCAAACTTCGTGCTTTCACGAATGTCCTTCAGGATGTCTGCGTGCTCGCTGCGGAAATACGCCAGCATCTGCTCTTCGTAATCGGTCACGCGATCAACATCGACAGGATCGATGAAGCCGTTGGTGCCGGCGAAGATTGATACGGTCTGCTCTTCGAAAGGCAGCGGGCTGAACTGTGGCTGCTTGAGCAGCTCGGTCAGGCGCGCACCGCGGTTAAGCAGCTTCTGCGTTGATGCATCGAGGTCCGAACCGAACTGCGCAAAGGCCGCCATTTCGCGGTACTGCGCCAGGTCCAGCTTCATTGAGCCGGAAACTTTCTTCATCGCCTTTGTCTGAGCGGCGCCGCCAACACGGCTAACCGACAGACCCACGTTAATCGCCGGGCGGATACCCTGGAAGAACAGGTCGGTTTCAAGGAAGATCTGGCCGTCAGTGATCGAGATTACGTTGGTCGGAATGTAGGCGGACACGTCACCCGCCTGCGTTTCAATGATCGGAAGCGCGGTAAGTGAGCCACCGCCGTTGTCCTTGTTCATCTTCGCGGCACGCTCAAGTAGGCGGCTGTGAAGATAGAAAACGTCACCCGGATAAGCTTCACGGCCCGGAGGACGACGAAGCAGCAGCGACATCTGACGATAGGCAACAGCTTGCTTCGAAAGATCGTCATATACGATCACGGCGTGCATGCCGTTGTCGCGGAAGAATTCGCCCATCGCGCAGCCGGTGTAGGGCGCGAGGTACTGCAGCGGTGCAGGTTCCGAAGCGGTTGCAGCGACAACAATGGAATATTCCATCGCGCCGTTTTCTTCGAGCTGTTTTACGATTTGCGCAACGGTCGAACGCTTTTGGCCGACAGCTACGTACACGCAATAAAGCTTCTTGCTCTCGTCGTCGCTCTGGTTCGGGCCCTTCTGGTTGATGAAGGTGTCGATTGCGACAGCGGTCTTACCGGTCTGACGGTCACCAATGATCAGCTCACGCTGACCGCGACCGACCGGAACGAGCGCGTCAATCGCCTTTAGGCCTGACTGCACTGGTTCGGAAACTGATTCGCGCGGGATAATGCCCGGCGCTTTCACTTCGACGCGGCTACGCTCGGTTGTTTCGATCGGGCCTTTGCCGTCAATTGGGTTACCCAGAGCGTCAACAACGCGGCCCAGCAGAGCCTTGCCAACCGGAACGTCCACGATGGTTTCGGTGCGCTTGACGCTGTCGCCTTCTTTGATCTCTGCGTCAGAGCCGAAGATAACAACACCGACATTGTCAGCTTCAAGGTTCAGAGCCATGCCCTGAACGCCGTTGGCGAACTCAACCATTTCACCGGCCTGAACATTGTCGAGGCCGTGGATGCGGGCGATACCGTCGCCCACAGAGAGAACGGAGCCAACTTCGCTGACTTCTGCTTCTGTGCCGAAATTGGCGATCTGGTCTTTAATGACCTTGGAGATTTCTGCGGCGCGGATTTCCATGTCTTTAGTCCTTTAGGCCTTCATTGCCTGCGCTAGGGAATTCAAACGGGTACGAATCGAGCCATCAATGCGCTGCGATCCAATGGTTACGACGAGTCCGCCCAGAAGATCCGGGTCAACACTCGGGTTGATTTTGACTGTGCGGCCCTGACGGGCGGTCAGCTTGTCATTCAGCACTGTTAGCTGCTCATCTGTCAGAGCATGCGCAGTAGTGACTTCAGCAGTCACTTCGCCGCGCTGAGCCGCTGCAATCATCTGGAAAGCGCGGATCATGTCTCCAAGTGCGGAAAGGCGGCGATTGCTTGCAAGAACACCAAGAAAGTTCTTGGTCAGTCCGCTCACATCAAGGTGATCGGCAACCGCTGCGATCGCGCTGCCTTGCGCGGCGCGGCTCAATTCAGGGTTGGTTGTCACTGCCTGAAGGTCGCTCGATTCGGAAAGCGCAGCAGACAGTTTTTCAAGGTCCGTCTCAACGGCCGTGACTGTCCCGCTTTCAGAAGCGAGGTCGAACAATGCGGAGGCGTAACGCCCTGCAAGGCTAGCCTGAATACCGGCGGAAATATCCACGCGCTGAAGGTCCTCGTTGGATCTGCGAAAATAACGATGCATCGCCTTAACCGTTCCGGATGCTTTGGAGCACCCCGGCAAAGCTGGCGCGCGCCTAGCATCGCATATGCTGCGATGCAACCCGATTGAGCGGGAATCTATGGACTCATTTGGCCTAACTATGCAGAAGCTGGTGAAACAGTGGAATTCGCATGGGAGAGAGACGATGAAACTGACGCCGATGGCGCCCAAATGTGGGGTCGAGATTTCAGGTGTTACGCTGGCGACATGCAGCGATTCTGAAATGGATGAGATCAAGCAGGCCATCTATGAGCATGGCGTGGCGGTATTTCGCGATCAGGAGTTCTCGCCCCAGGATCACATTCGCTTTGGAAAGCGCTGGGGCGGGATCGATGTGAACAACTATTTCCCGCTGCAGGAAGAGTATAACGAGATCGCCATCGTTAAAAAGGAAGCTGACGAGGCGACTAATATTGGCGGTGCCTGGCACACCGATCATTCCTATGATCAGATCCCAGCAATGGGCTCTGTGTTGGTGGCGCGCGAGCTGCCTCCGCAGGGCGGGGACACACTTTGGGCGCATATGGGCGCGGCCTATGATGCCCTGCCTGAAGACATCAAGGAACAGATCGACGGGCTCGAAGCGTTTCACACCGCCGACCATGTATATAAAGCCGATGGCCTTTATGCGCAGACCGATATGGGTAAGAACTTGCGCGGGCAGGATTTGAAAACCGGCGCGGTGCATCCGGTGGTGATCCGCCATCCGCATACGGGCCGCAAAATGCTTTATGTCAACGGTGGTTTCACGATCAACTTCGTCGGCCAGACCCGCGAAGAGAGCTTGCCGCTGCTGCAAAAGCTGCTCGACGCAGCGCTAACCGACGACAATCAGTGCCGGTTGGAGTGGAAGCCCGGCACGATTGCGATCTGGGACAACCGCACGACATGGCACAATGCGATGAACGACTATCAGGGTCATCGCCGCGAGATGCATCGGATAACGCTAAGCGGGGAAGCGCTGGCGGCTTAAGCGACTACTCCTCGCTAGCCACCAGGTCGCTGCCACCTGCAGTGGCTCGAGGCTCGCAAGAATAGACCAGCCGCTCATTCGGCCGCGCGGGCAACAGCGAGATCACGCTTTGCTGCCGCTCCCCCAGACTGTTCGCCGCTTCGCTGACGCTGCAACTGGGGACTTCATAGTTCGCGCGTGTGTCGCGCGCTTGTGCCATATCATTGCGGCCAAGCAAGTAGCGCTCACTGAGGAAAGTGCGCGTGTCGGGATCATAGCGATTGACCGAGACGACTTCTTCGTCGTCCGGAACAAGCACGCGGGTCCATTCGCCCGAATTGAGCCCATACTGGGTGCGCGAGTTAACACATCCGTCTGCACCCCAGTCAAACTCGACATCGTCGGTTCTTGCGCCAGTTACTCGGCTGCGCTCGGGCACCAGAGTGCAGATCATCGTGCCTTCGCTGGCGTTTGAGGCGGTGGGCGGTGTTTCGCCATTTTCATCCTCATTGAGCGCGGCTTCGACCCGGCGGTCGATCTCGTCGATGCCCGGTCGGCTGACCCATAGAATCACCGCACCAATAAAGGCCACGCCTGCGATCCCGGCGGCGATCATAAAGCGCCGTTCAGCGCCTTCCTTTCCGCGAGCATTAACTGCGACATAGCCAGCGCCAATTGCGATCATCAACAGGATCAGCGCCGCAGCCATCGCATTCTCACGCTCGCTTTGTACCGACAACTGAGCCTCCAGCTGGGCGCGGTCGCGGCGTTCGCGCAGTTCGGTTTCCCGCGCTTCGATCCGTTCGCGTGCTTCGGCGCGTTGTTGCTCGATCCGCGTGCGCTCCGACGCTTCAACCTCGTCGATGCTGCGGCACGGCAAGGCATTGACGCTGGGATCGACGTCGTTCTCGCGCAGGAAAGGCAGCAATTCGCGGATCGATACAGCGAAGTAGAACTCTGCATCCGATCCATCTGAATCCGCGCCAAAGCTGTTCACGCCCAACACCCGGCCGCAACTATCGAGCAAGGGGCCACCAGAGTTTCCGCGCGCGATCGGCGCAGTGTGCAGGATAGTATCGAACTGCCGGCTGGGGCGCGCGCCAGACAAGAAGCCACGGCTTTTCACAGGGGGTTGCGCACGGAAGATGTCGCCGATCTCCAGTCCCTGAGCACGATCGACATTCATCGGATAGCCGACGGCTGAGACTTCGCCCATATCGCCGACCAGACTGCCAGAGATGGTAAGCGGTGGCAGTCGCATGGCGTTGTCGATAATCTCGATCAGCGCCAGATCATTGCGGGGACTGACGGATATGGCGCGGGCATAGGCGGCGTCTTCGCCTTCGGACGGGACCACCCCAATCCGCAATGTGTCATCCTGCAATGCTTCGCGGATCACATGCGCATTGGTGATGATCTGTGTGGGCGAGACGGCGAAACCCGATCCATGGCTGACCGGATAGACCTCGCGACCGTCGCTACCCACAATTACCACCCGGACCACCCCGCGCGCAGCGGCATCAATGTCTGCGCCATCGGCCAGAGCTATATGTGGCGTGACCAGCGCAATCAGAGCGGTGAAGAGAGTGATTATCCGACCCATAGCAACGCTATTTGACGCGGCGGCGCTTTGATCGCAAGCTTCGGGATGCAGTGAGTGGCGCATTACCCTATTAATCTGGTTATGACCGATGAATCGATTCCTAACGAAACCGCATGGTCCGCTGTTATGCGGCGTGATCGCAGCTATGATGGCCGCTTTGTAACAGGCGTCCTGACTACGGGCATTTATTGCCGCCCCAGTTGTGCCGCGCGGCATCCGGCGCGCCAGAACGTACGCTTCTTCGCGACCGGTGAAGACGCAAGGGCGGCGGGGCTGCGCGCATGCAAGCGATGTCTGCCAGACGATGTGAGCCGCGATGAAGCAGCGGTGCTGGCCGTGATTGAAGAGATCAAAGCGTCGGATGGCGCGCCCACACTGGATGAACTGGCAGCCATCACCGGCTATTCGCCAACTCACTTCCAACGGGTCTTCAAGCGAGCGACCGGTCTGTCGCCAGCGGCTTATTCACGTGCGCTGCGAGAAGAGCGGGCCAAGGATGCCCTGATCGGCGCAAGCCGGGTCAGCGATGCGATTTACGATGCCGGATACGAAGCGCCAAGCAGATTTTACGAAGGAGTGGAAGGCAAGATGGGTATGACCGCCAGCGACTGGAAGAAGGGAGGGGCAGGCCGCGCGATCCACTGGGTGGTGGTTGAGACGTCGATTGCGCCTATGCTGGTCGCGGCGACCGAGAGGGGTGTTTGCTGCCTTAGCTTCAATGAAGGCGAGAAGGAGCTGCGCGCGCGCTTCCCAAACGCGGAACTGATTGGCGGCGGAGATACGTTTCGCGAACTATTTGAACAGGTTATTGCTGCCGTCGAAGATCCTGCGCTCGATAATTCGCATATCCCCTTGGACGTGAAGGGCACCGCGTTCCAGCAGCGCTGTTGGCAAGCCTTGCGCCAGATCCCGGCGGGCGAAACGCGCAGCTATGGCGAGCAGGCTGCGATGCTGGGCAACCCCAAGGCGAGTCGCGCGGTCGGAAGCGCGAATGGCGCAAACAACATCGCGGTTTTGATCCCGTGTCACCGCGTGGTGCCGGCGAGCGGAGGTGTGGGCGGTTATGCCTATGGGCCCGAAATCAAGGCGGAGCTGCTCAAGCGTGAGGGCTCCAGTGCCTCCTGAACCCCTACAGCTTGGAACACATGGAACACAGTCCAGAGGTAAAGATTGTTCGGCCCTAAAAAGGAAGATTTGACCGAATTATCAACATTTTGAATGAGCCTGCGCCCCTATCGCCAATTCGCGCTATGTAGGAAAGTGTTCCATCGAATCCTGGATCCGATGTTGGAGCAGCCTCCGAAGCCAAATCCTACTTCTGCTTGGGCCCCGGCCGCTTGCCCTTGGGCTTGCCCGCACCTTTGCCTTTGAAACCTGACTTGGGTTTCCCCGAAGATGGCTTACCCGTGAATGGGTCGCTTCTGCCTTCTCCGCCAGAGCGCGGAGTATCCTGCCTGTCGCGCTTGTCTTTGTGGCGAGGCTTGCCGCCATCACCTTTACCGGTGGCGCCTTTACCACCGGGGCCCTTACGGAATGGCTTGGCGCGCACATTGGGCGCACCATGTTTGCGATTGTTGCGCGCTTCCATCCGCGGGCCTTCAGCAGATTCCTCGATCAGGATCGCATCCTGCTCGTCTTCGCTCGTTTCAGTGCGCTTCAAAGTGTCTGCAAATTTTGGCGCGATGGCGCGAGGGATCTGGAACCAGCTCTCATTCGGGCCAACTCGGATCGCGCCAATCTCGTTGCGGGTGATATGCCCACGGCGACAGATCAGCGGCAGCAGCCAACGCGGCTCTGCATTCTGGCGGCGGCCGATCCCCATTTTGAACCAGACCACATCCTCGAAACCGGGGCGGTGACGCTCAGCCTTGGCCTTTTCGCGTGCTTCGGGAGTGTTGGCGAGCAGCTCTTCAGGTTGAGGCATCTTCGCGCGGTGCGCTTGCACAAGTGCGGCGGCGATGTCCTCTGCTGGGAGCCGTTCCATCAATTCAGCTGCGATCGCGCGGTCATTATCTTCATATTCGGCCGGAGCGGTCAGCTTTTCCATCAGCCGCGCGTGATCCTTCTTGCGGATCGCCTCTGGGGTCGGGGCGTCCAACCATTGCGCGTTGATCTTTGCACCGCGCAGCATGCTCTCCACGCGTTTGCGGCGATTGTATGGCACGATGATCGCGGCAGTGCCTTTCTTGCCTGCCCGGCCTGTCCGGCCAGAGCGGTGTTGAAGCGTTTCGGCATCGCGCGGAGTTTCGACATGGATCACCAGGCTAAGCGTTGGTAGATCCAGGCCGCGTGCCGCCACATCGGTGGCTACGCAAACGCGCGCGCGCCGATCACGCATTGCTTGCAATGCCTGGTTGCGTTCCTGCTGCGAATGCTCGCCTGACAACGCGACCACGCCGAAACCGCGGTTCTGCAAAGTTGCGTGCAACCGCCTTACGCTGTCGCGCGTGGCGCAAAAACAGATGGCCGATTCCGCTTCGTGAAAGCGCAGCAGATTGACGACGGCGTTCTCGATTTCGGACGGGCCAACGGTGATCGCTTGATAACTGATGTCGCCATGTCCGCGATCTTCGCCTGCCAGCGAAAGCCGCAGTGCATTGGACTGATAACGCTCTGCCAGCCGCACAATCGCGCGCGGCATAGTGGCTGAGAACAGCAGCGTACGGCGCGTATCCGGTGTTGCATCGAGAATTTCTTCCAAGTCATCTCGGAAGCCCATGTCGAGCATCTCGTCCGCTTCATCGAGCACTACCCCGACAAGGGCAGAGAGATCGAGCGCGCCGCGCTCCAGATGGTCGCGCAACCGGCCCGGTGTGCCGACAACAATCGCGGGGCCGGAACGCAGTGCTCTGCGTTCCTTGCTCGCGTCCATACCGCCAACACAAGTCGCGATGCGCAGGCCAGCCTTTGCATAGAGCCAGCCGAGCTCACGGCTGACCTGCAGGGCCAGTTCGCGTGTCGGCGCAATGACGAGCGCCAATGGGCGTTCGGTCAGCGGTGTTCCGCGAATCTCTCCGAGCAGTTCGGGAGCCAGCGCCAATCCAAATGCGACAGTCTTGCCGGAGCCGGTCTGCGCAGAAACGATCAAGTCGCGTCCCGCGGCATCGGGCGCGATGGCTGCTGCTTGTACTGGTGTCGGCTCGGCATAGCCGCGTTCAGCAAGGGCGTCGGCCAGAACGGCTGGTAGGGATTCAAAAGACATGACTAATCGCTTGGGTAACGGCGCAGGAATTCGCGCGGTGGGAGAGAGGCATGAGAATAACGCGCTCTTTGCACTCATCTCAAACGGGCAACGGCCAATGCCGCAAACGCCCGTGCCGCGCCCTATAGCGCCAATTGCGCCATTTGGCTTGCGTTATTTTGCAAGTGCGAAGAGTCAATCCAGCTTGGGCGGGAAACCCGGCTCGCATTTCGCCATTGCGCGCTGATACGCGTCGCGCGCGCCGATACGTTTTAGATAAGCCTTCAGGTTCGGCATGTGATCGATGCTCATGTCGTTAAACGCGCGCGCGGTCGTGAGCGAAAAGCCCAGCATGATGTCGGCGGTCGTAAAGTTGGCTCCGCCGAAATAGTCCGCTTCGCCAAGCGCGGCTTCCAGATTCGCCCAGGCATTGGTCACGCGCTTCATCAGCGGCGGTGGCATTTCAGCCTCTACAGCGTTTACCGCGATCATCATCATGCCATTGGTCATCAGCGTCGCATTGGCGAAGTGGTACCAGTAAAGATGCCGCGCAAAATCGGGATTGTCAGGGCCGGGCACCAGCTGTGTGTCGGGCGCATATTTGCCGACGATATAATCCATGATCGCGCCGCTTTCGCCCAGCACGAGATCGCCGTCTTCAATTACTGGCGCAATCTCCATCGGATGGAGCGCTTTCAGTTCTGGCGGGGCAAGACGTGTTTCGGGATCGCGATTGTAGAGCTTGAGGTCGTATTCGAGCCCGAGCTCCTCGCACAGCCAGACGATGCGTTCGGATTGCGAGATGCGCAGGTGGTGGACGGTTAGCATGTCTTGATGGCTCCCTTAGTTTTCGTTTCGCGCCCAGCCTTTGCTGGCGGGCTGCAAAGAGTCGATGAAATTCTCCGCACTATCAAGGTACTCACGCTGCTTTTCTTCGCCCATCCGGTCCCAGGTCGAATAGATCCGCCCGATGCGGTGGTTGCTTTGAAGCCGGGCCCGATTGCGGTCCATGAAGTGCCAATAAAGCGGGTTGAAGGGGCAGGCGCCATCGCCAGTCTTCTTCGACACGGAATAGCGGCATTCCTTGCAGTAATCGGACATCTTGTTGATGTAATTTCCGCTGGCTGCATAAGGCTTGGTCGCGAGCTTCCCGCCATCTGCGTATAGGATCATTCCTACCACATTGGGCATCTCCACCCAGTCATAGGCATCGGCATAAACCGCCAGATACCAATCCTGCACATCGCGCGGATCAATCCCGGCAAGCAGCGCAAAATTACCCAGCACCATCAAACGTTGAATATGGTGCGCATGCGCGTTTTCGCGCGTTGAGCGAATGCAGTCCGCCATGCACCGCATATCGGTTTCGCCAGTCCAGTAGAATTCGGGAAGGGCGCGCTGGGCGTTCAGTGCGTTGCGGCTATCCAGCTCAGGCATGAAGTGCCAATAGAAGCCGCGGATATACTCGCGCCAACCGATGATCTGGCGGATGAAGCCTTCGACCGAATTCAGCGGCGCCTTGTCTTCCTCATAGGCTTGCTGCGCGCGCTGGCACAGTTCAAGCGGGTCGAGCAGGCCCAGATTGATGCTGGTTGAAAGCCTGGAATGATACAGGTCGTCAGAGCCGTGCACCATTGCATCCTGATACGGGCCGAACTTTTCGATCCGTTCGGCAAAAAAGGCATCTGCGGCCACCTCTGCCTGTTCGCGCGTAACCGGCCACTCGAAGCGCTCCAGCGATCCAAAGTGATCGCCAAACTGGCTTTCGACCAATTCGATCACTTCGCGTGTAATTTCGTCGGGTTCGATTCTTGGCCGCCGGGGCGGCTCCATCCCGTCTTTCGGCGGTTCGCGGTTTTCCTTGTCGAGATTCCATTCGCCGCCAACAGGCTTGCCATCTCCGCGCATCAGCAGCCCGGTTTTCCTGCGCATCTCGCGATAGAAATATTCCATCGTCAGATGCTTGCGGTCCTCGGCCCATTCCGCAAATTCACAATGCGTGCAGAGGAAGCGATCGTCCGGCAGAATCTCGACGTCACAGGCGAATTTGTCGGGCCATTCGTCCTGCATCTGTCGCACACGCCATTCGCTCGCTTCGACTACGTGAATGGCGCGCGGATCGTGCCGCTCAACAGCCCGGGCGACTTCGCCGGTGAACGAATCTGAGTTGTCTTCGTCGGTCAGCATCACATAGTCGACCGTCCATCCGGCGTCCTGAAGTTCGGTCGCAAAATGCCGCATCGCGGAGAATATCAGCGCGATCTTCTGCTTGTGATGTTTGACATAGGTTGCCTCGTCCCAGACCTCCATCATCAGGATGACGGTATCGTCCTTGGCACGCCCGCGCAGGCTGGCCAGATTGCGGGTCAGTTGATCGCCTAGGACAGGGATAAGGATCGGCTGAGGCATAGTTTCTCAATGAGCGAGCGAGCGATTCGTGCCTCAAACAAAGCTGTAGGGGTCAATATCGATCCCGACCCGCACACCGGGCGGGTAATCTTGTGCATCGACCCATTCGGTGATCACCTTCTGCAGGTTTGCGCTGCGCCGCGCGTTGACGAGAAATCGATAGCGGTATCGCCCGCGCAGCATCGCAAGCGGGGCGGG
Organism: Altererythrobacter sp.; assembly: GCA_013002295.1. Lineage (GTDB taxonomy): Bacteria > Pseudomonadota > Alphaproteobacteria > Sphingomonadales > Sphingomonadaceae > Erythrobacter. Next base: position 338 of record JABDKI010000187.1, on the reverse strand, counting down.
GGCGGGGCCAAGGATCGCGACATCCTCCACATGTGGGCGGATATCGCCCAGCCGGTTTGCGGCTGAACGTGCTTCCGCATCGTCTTCGGACGAGATGATGATCGCCGCCCAGCGCCCGAACGGCGGCGCGCCGACATAGCGCCGGGCTTCAGTCTCTGCTTCGTAGAAGGCATCGCGATTACCCCCGGCCAAGGCCGCGATCACCGGCGCCTCGACATGGCGTGTCTGGATCAGGACTTCGCCCGGCTTTGCCCCGCGCCCCGCGCGTCCGGCGGCTTGGCTGACTTGCTGATAAGTGCGTTCGCCCGCGCGCAAATCCCCGCCTTCCAAGCCCAGAT
>JABDKI010000173.1 GCA_013002295.1 Altererythrobacter sp. | reverse complement strand
CAGAGAAGATCAATGCTTCGCTTGATTTCGATGCAATGGTTGGAACTGCGCCCAAATTTCGCACAGCGCTGGCTCAGGCTGCCAAAGCTGCGCGAGGACACAACCATGTCTTGATCGAAGGCGAAGCAGGCACCGGCAAAGAAATGCTGATGCGCGCAATGCATGCCGCGAGCCCCCGCAGCAAAGCGCCATTCCGCATAATCAATCTAGGCGGCGTTCCAGCCACCTCCGTCGAATCTGTCCTGTTTGGACATGAGCCAGGTGCTTTTGCAGGCGCGTTCGACCGCCAAATTGGCGCGCTGCAACAATGCGATGGCGGGACGCTGGTCCTGGACGAGATCGATCGAATCAACGAAGCCGTGCAAAGCAAACTGCTGGAAGTATTGACCAGCGGCATCGTGCGCCCTCTGGGTGCGACACATGGCTTCCGCGTCGACGTGCGCTTGCTTAGCGCCGGCAACCTTCCGCTGAAACAACTCGCGAAGAGCGGTCAGTTCGATGCAGAACTCGTCGACAGGCTTGCGCAAACATTGATCAAATTGCCCGCATTGCGCGAGCGAGCAGGCGATATTCCCGCCCTCACTCGTCACTTCCTGTCGCGCATTGGCGAGCAGCCAGGCCTGAGGCATCTGTCAATTTCGGATGGCGCGCTTTCGCTGCTCAAGGCTTACGATTGGCCCGGCAATGTCCGCCAGCTGCAAGCAGTGCTGTTCCGGGCGGCAGTCTTTTGCGACAAGCAAACGCTGACCGCAGAGAGCTTCCCACAACTCAGCGAATTGCTGGGTGAGCCGGTTGATACCGACAGCAGTATTCAGGACGGCGCGGGAGTGATGCTTTACACTGAGGACGGCAATCTGCGCGCGCTGGAAGAGATCGAAGCCGACGTTATCCGTTTGGCAATCGGCCATTATCGCGGTCGCATGACCGAGGTAGCACGCCGTCTGGGCATCGGGCGTTCGACACTCTACCGCAAACTTTCCGATCTTGGAATCGACACCGCAGCGTGATTTGCTTAGCCCATGCGGCATGGCAAAACTCAAAGACAAACTCTGTGTAGTCACCGGCGGAGCAAGCGGCATTGGCCGCGGGACCTGCGACGCATTTGCGCGCGAGGGTGCGCGCGTGATCCTGACCGATATCGATGAAGCTGAAGGTAGGAAAGCGGCCAAGGAGATCGGCTGCGAGTTCTTCGCGCTAGATGTGCGTGACGAAGCGCAATGGGATCGGTTGGCTGATGCTCATCCGCAGATCGATGTGCTATTCAACAATGCCGGAGTGACCGGTTTTGAGAGCAGCCCCGGTCCGCACGATCCGGAGAACTGCTCGCTTGATGATTGGCACGCGGTGCACGCGGTAAACACAGATGGCGTGTTTCTTGGTTGTCGTTACGCGCTCAGAGCCATGAAAGCGAAGGCTAGCGGATCTATCATCAATATGTCATCGCGCTCTGGCCTGGTCGGAATTCCCGGCGCGGCAGCATACGCCGCCAGTAAGGCTGCGATCCGCAACCACAGCAAATCCGTTGCGCTTTATGCCGCCCAGAACGGATGGCAGATCCGTTGCAACTCGATCCACCCTGCCGCGATCCTGACCCCGATCTGGGAACCAATGATCGGCGATGGCCCGGACCGCGAAGAGAAGATGGCAGCTTTGGTCGCTGACACGCCCTTGAAACGCTTCGGAACCATCGAGGAAGTCGCACAGCTCTGCGTTTTCGTCGCCTGCGATGACAGCGCCTATATGACGGGCAGCGAGTTGACGCTTGATGGCGGCTTGCTGGCAGGCAGCGCGGCGTCTCCAGGCTAAACGATCACCATTCGACTGTGCGGGCGACCCGCGTTTCGCCCTGGTTGCCGCGCATGCTCATGGTGAATGTTTTCGCCTCCCAGTCGATCTCGACCAGCCCGAAGTTCTCTTCCGAGATGAAGTCGGTCAGGCGCTTGGGATCGGGCTCACGCGCTGTGTTCCGCTCTGTCGAGGAGAAGGAGTAGTTCATCGAGGAACTGGTGAGCTCCCACATACGCTCTCCATCAGCCGCCTCAGGAATATCAGTGTAGATGCCGCCGGCATGGCGATCGCCGGAGAGCAGAACTAGGCCGCTATCTTCGCGGCCTGCCAGCATGGCGTACAGTCTCTTGCGTTCCAGCGGCAGGTTCTCCCATGCCTCATAGTCATGCGCATCTGTAATCACCTGAATCGAGGAAACCACGATCCTTAGATCAGCCGGTTTCGCCAGTTCCTGCTCAAGCCATTCCCATTGCG
>JABDKI010000168.1 GCA_013002295.1 Altererythrobacter sp. | reverse complement strand
GTCTTCGACCGCACCGGCGAAAGCATGCGCGAGGTTCGAGCAGGATACCGCATTCATATCGGGCATCCGGTCCGCTTCGCGGTCCATCAGATCCAGATAGGATTGACGGCTGTCACGCGATTTTTCGATCACGCGCTCGGTCACTGTGGCGATTGTCGAGTTGAGTTCACTCATGCCAGCTTACTCCATCCCGTTCAGCCAGCGCGATTGCCGCGCTTGGCCCCCAACTGCCCGCAGTATAGGTTTTGGGTTTCAGATTTTGCGAGTTCCAGCCCTCGCGGATGGAATCGATCCACTGCCACTGGGCTTCTACCTCGTCACGGCGGACAAACAACGTCTGATCGCCTTCGACCAGATCAAGCAGCAAGCGTTCGTAAGCGATCCTGCGATGCTGTCCAACAAAGGCATCGGGCATGGCGATATCGAGAGGAACCTGGCGCAACCGAATACCTTCGCGGTCGAGCCCCGGAACCTTAGTCATCAGCGATAGCGTGACGTTTTCCTCTGGCTGGATACCGATCACCAACCGGTTAGGCTGCATAGTCGCGCCTTTGCCCGCAAAGATCGAATGCGGCACGCAGCGGAACTGGACCACGATTTCGGTCACGCGTTCTGGCAAGCGCTTGCCGGTCCGCAGGTAGAACGGCACACCCTTCCAACGCCAATTGTCGACATGAGCCTTGATCGCGACGAAGGTTTCAGTGTCCGAATCCTTGCCCAGCTCATCGTCATAGCCGGGCACGGCTTCGCCGCTGATCGCGCCTGCACGGTACTGGCCGGTTACAGTTTCCCCTGCAACAACCTCGCGCAAAGAGCGCAGAACCTTAACTTTTTCATCGCGCACAGCCGTTGCATCGAAATGCCCCGGCGGCTCCATCGCCACCAGCGCGAGCAGTTGAAGCATGTGGTTCTGCACCATGTCACGTATTGCGCCGCTATCGTCGTAATAGCCTACGCGTGATTCCAGTCCGACGGTTTCGGCAACGGTGATCTGCACATGGTCGATATGCGCAGCGTTCCAGATCGGCTCAAACATGAGGTTTGCAAACCTCAGCGCCAGCAGGTTCTGGACAGTCTCTTTGCCGAGATAGTGGTCGATCCGGAAAATCCGATCTTCGGGAAAGGCCGCCGCGACTGCATCATTGATCTCGCAGCTTGAACCAAGGTCGGTTCCAAGCGGTTTTTCCAAGCACATGCGCACGTTTGGCCCGTCGAGGCCGGCATGTTGCAAGCCCTTTATGGTCGGTTCAAACAGGCTGGGTGCCGTCGAGAGGAAGATCGCCAGGCCTTTTTGAGGCTCACCGACCTTTTCGGCCAGCTCCTTGAAGCCATCCAGCGAAGTCGCATCGAGCTGCTGGTAACTTAGCCGATTGAGGAACTCCGCCGTACCGCTGCGCCGCTCTGCAGGCATGTACTTTTCCAGCGCTTCGCGAGCGAAATTGCGGAATTCGCCGTCACTTAACTCGGATCGCGCGGTGCCAATGATCTTCAGATCAGATTTGATCAACCCATCCGAATGCAGAGCGCAAAGCGATGGCAAAAGCATGCGCTGTGACAGGTCGCCTGTGGCCCCAAACAGCAAGATTCGGTCAGCGGTAAATTGTTCGCTGCCTGTCGAAGACATTTCCATCTAAACGCTTCTCCCACGGATGGTTACACATCCATCTAGCGCACCGTGCAATTCTCGGCCATAGCATCGCATAGCTATGCACGGACCGTAACAAGAAAATCGGCCAAAGAGGGGAGAGAGATGGACGCGACCCGCAAGCCTATGCGCGTCACAAGTTTTGATGTGGCTGAAAAGGCTGGCGTTAGCCAGTCGACGGTGTCGCGCGCTTTATCCGGCTCCGTCGTCATTACGGAGGCCACCCGGACCCGCGTTCTCGAAGCCGCCAGCGAACTGGGCTATTTCGTTGATGAGCGCGCTGCTCGGTTGCGGCGCGGTCATACAGGGACGCTGGCAACGGTTGTCATATCAAAGCCGGGTGGCGGTGCGCGCGATGTCAATCCGTTCTCCTACGCCTTGCTGGGGGGCATCTGCGCTGCCGCAGCGGATCGAGGGCTTGAAGTGCTCGTTTCGCTCCAGGCGGATGAAGACAAGCTGTTCGGCCATTATGTCGAACGCGGACAAGCAGAAGGGCTGATCGTGATCGGCACCACCGCAAATCGCGCAGCGTGGGACTATTTCCGCAAAGTGGGCGAGACAAGCCAACCGATTGCCTATTGGGGATCACCCTTGGGTGATCTCGACTGGGTCAGCTCGGACAATGACGCAGGCGCGAGGCTGGCCGCGGAACATTTGGCGGATCGCGGTTGCAAGAACCTTGTCTGCATAGGTTCGCATAGCTCGGTGCAGCGCCAGTTTGCCGAGCGGACGGACAGTTTTCTCGATCAAGTCACGAAGCTTGGCAAATCTGCGGAACTGATTGAAATTGAACATGGCCAGGAACGCCGCGAACAGGGGCGCCTTGCGGCCAAAGCGCTGATCGGCAGTGGCAAGGCGTTTGATGGCGTGTTCGCCGTGTGCGACGCCATTGCGTTTGGAGTGCTGGAAGCATTTCAGGCCGCTGGAATCGAAATGCCGGGCAAGGTTAAAGTCGTTGGTTTCGACGGAATCCCCGCTGGCGAGCTCTCAAATCCGCCGCTGACAACCATTGAGCCCGACCTTGATCAGGCGGGTCGATTGCTGGTTGAATCTGTGACTGCCGGCGACGATGCAGAACACCCCAGCGTACGGCGAGTGCGGGTACGTTTGCTTGAGCGATCGAGCAGCTAAGGAAGTGTTGGCGACCCTTTTAGGCTAGGCGATTACCCCGAAAAGATCGTGCGCGTCGGCATCTTCGATCTCGGCCTGTACGATGTCGCCTGATTTGAGCGTCGCTGCGACATTGCGCAGATAGACCGCACCATCGATCTCGGGTGCATCGGCCTGTGACCTGCCGGTTGCGCCGATATCGCCATCTTCGTCTGGCTCGCCCACTACATCGATGATCACGGGCAAGGTCTTGCCGACCTTCGC
>JABDKI010000160.1 GCA_013002295.1 Altererythrobacter sp. | reverse complement strand
ATATAAGCGATCAGCAGCAAGGCCGCATATTCGAACCACCACGCGCGGAGCCAATCCCTGTTTTGAAGCGCCAGATAAAGCGCAATCAGGATTGCAAACAACGGTTGAGCAACCGCGGCAACCGCGTTCACCGGGGGTACGAACCAGACTGGCCTTCCCTCCAAGACGTTAAGGTACCAAAACTCCCGAACCAGTGGATCAAGCTCGGAAAATGGCAATGCAAGGCACTGAGGGGCAAGCCAAGCAAAGAAAGACAGGCCCGCTACTCCAGAAATGCCCAACCCGACAATCAGCTGGATGCGCGGGATCGCGCTTGGAACGGCCAATGTTCCTGCACCAAGCGCGGCGATCACAAAGAAACCCAGATGGGCAAGCGAAATCGCATCGCAATGCTGTGCCAGATCCACCCATCCTCGCGTCGCGGCGAACAGAACGACCATTCCCAATGCAAGAGCCTTCAGATAGCTGACCAACCACCAGCGCGCGCTTTGATCCCTGAGCCACCTCATGGCGAGGATCAGACCAAAACCTGCCGCGATGAATATGACCTCCAGAGAGATCATCAAACCTGCCGCCATCGCAAGTCCCGCCATAGCCCCGCCGGGGCCGGGTTTCCGCCGGGAAATGCACCAGACGGCAACCGCAACCGTCAGGATTTGCCATGAGTGATGATCGATCCGCATCGGTTTGAACTGGTTCATGATCACTGGCAGCAACAGCATGACAAGGCAGGCGAGTATCGCGGTTTTGCGGTCAAACAGTCTCCATGCCAGACGCCCAGTCACCAGCATTGTTAGCAACAACGCGAACAACGGCACGACCACCATCGTTACCCGCTCCGCAGCGTGAGGCTCAAGAAACAATGAGAAAAACAGCACCAGTGCGGCAATCGGCACGTCGACGAGCCGAGACCAATGCATCAAAGTGCCATCTGGCGGTGTCATCCGGTATTGGTGCAAATCATACCAACCTTGACCAGCCAGCAAATCGCGTACCTGTACCATCCGCAATGCATCGTCAGGCCCATGATACTGCCCCGCGAGAATTTGCGGCGCTCCGATAGCAACCAAGATCGCGCTCGCAAGGCACCACGTCAGAATGATGCTCAATGTCGGAGTTTGGCCACTTCGCAGCCTGCGGTCTTCGCGCATCATCAGTCTTGACCGTGCTGGAACACGACCTTGCTTCGCAGCACATAGGTCAGTGTAAAGCTGGCAACGATCGCGACAAGCTTGGCAACGCGCGGATCGAACCCGGCATAGTCTGCACCGCCCACGATAAGCGTGGTTAAGCCAAGACCGAGCAATGCAGAGATGGCAAAAAGAGTCTTTTGCCAAGTCCGGACCTTGCCGCCTTGCGCAACCTTGTCCTGAAATACCTTGCGGCTCGACAGCAACCAATGCGCGATAATGCCAAAGGTATAGCCAAACGCCGAAGCCGGCGCGGCTGCCACATTGGCGGCTAACATGGCGAGGAAAACACCTACATCAACAGCCAATGCGCCCACGCTGGCAAAGCCATAGCGGATCAAGCGGACATCGCGCAGCTTGGCAAGAAAGGAAATCACCCGCACCCCCTGGACCGCGCAAGTTAGCGCAGAACCAAGCTCTTGCAAAACAAGGTTAACATTTCACGAAACTGAGCCCCGTCCCCGTGCCCGAAAGACTATTGTCAAACGCACGAGAAACACGACTAGAAAACTGGAAACCATTGCAAGGGCTTTAGCCAATACAATGTTGGCCCCGGCCTCAACACTACAGCTGACCACAGCAGATGTTATACCAATTCCAAGCATGGCTGAGACCACAAACAGCACCTGCTGCCCCCCACGTTTCAGCCCTGCATCAGCGAGCCTGTCCGGAAATACAAATCGGCTTGAAACCAACCAATGGGCGAGCGTTCCAAGCGCATATCCGATTCCAGCCGCCAGGCCCGCGCTTCCGCCGGCGGCGTACAACAGCGATAGTGTTCCCAGATCAACCAATGTGCCGGCGGCGCTGGCCACGCCGTAGCGTGCTAGTCTCCATTGGAAAATTAAAGCGACGAGTTGTTTCAGCGTCGCCCTCCTTCAATCAGGCGGATTTCTTGATTCGCGACGGCACGTCACGCACAGATTGCAACGCAGCCGCCTGGTCTTCACTCACTTCGCGTGCCGGGATAACTTTGGCTTCGCCTTCGTCACCAGCCTCGTGATATTCGGCGTCCTCATTAACGCACCAAGTGTCATACAGGCGCTCGCCAGCCAGTATATTCTCGACTGTCAGCATCGCGGTCATCATCGCGTGATCCTGATTGTTGTAGCGGTGCATGCCATTACGGCCGACCAGGTGCAGCGTCGGGTGCTTCCCTTCGAGCTCGATACGCATGGCGTCGACATTGGCTTCGTATTCGTCATCGTAAACCGGATAGGCTTTTTCCTGGCGAACCACCGCACCGCTAACGACTTTGCTCGGATCACAAAGGCCGAGGATGTTCATTTCCTTTGTGGCCTGCGCAACCAGATCATCATCTGTAGCAGACCAAAGCCCGTCACCCTCGAAGCAAAAGTATTCCAGGCCAACACACGCCATGTTTTCATCCGGCACCATCTCTGGCGACCAGCTGCGGAAGTTTTGCACGCGGCCCACCTGCACACGATCATCATGGATATAGATCCAATTGTCCGGGAAGAGGTCTTCTGACTTTACCATCAAAGCAACGGTCAAGAAGTCACGATATTTGAGGTCTTTGGCTTGCAGCGAGCTCTCCGGTAGCGGGTGGAGCCGCACAGAAAGTTCACGCATGGGCGCAGAGCTGATCGCGTGTTTAGCACGGATCTGCACTTCTCCGGTTGGGCTATCGGCTGTCATGGACCAGCCGCCGTTGCCGTCACTGGCCAGCTGCTTCAGCGCATGGCCCATCAATACCTGGCCCTTGCCGGTCGCAATGATTTTGTCGCGCGCAGCATCCCACATCATGCCTGGGCCAAGGCGCGGGTAGCGGAATGTTTCCAGCAGGGTTTTGACTTCCTGCCCGTCGTTGGGTTTCTTGTTGAGCCCGAGCGAACGCTTGAGGCCATCGGTCACTGCATTCCAGAGCGACAGGCCCTTGATCCGCTGCGCCGCCCAGTCCGCGCTCATTTCATTGCACGGCATCCCCCACACCTTTTCAGTGTAGGTCTTAAAAAAGATCGAATAGAGCTTCTTGCCAAACTGGTTCGTCGTCCAATCTTCAAAGCTCTTCACATCTTTGATCGGGAACAATTTGTAGCGCAGGTAGCTGACCATGCAGGCTGTGGAGCGCAGAATGCCTAAGTTCCAGAGCGCTTCAAACGCGCGCAATGGATAGCTGTAGAACTTGCCTTCATAATAGATGCGGCTCATCCGCGGGCGCTGGATAAAATCGTCCGGAAGAATTTCATTCCACAGATCCACAACCTGTTGCGACTTTGAAAAGAAACGATGCCCACCAATGTCAAAGCGATAGCCTTCGTGCTCGACGGTGCGGCTGATGCCGCCGACATATGTCTTGTCTTTCTCGATGATCGCGACTGTCTTACCTTGCTTGGTCAGCAAGTATCCTGCCGTCAGCCCAGCTGGGCCAGCGCCAATGATCGCCACATCAACATCGATTCCAGCATGGCTATTTGAGCTACGGTTTTCCATCAATTCCCCGATATAGGTTGCGGAATGAGGAGTGAAGGAAAATGGTTAACGCTTCGTTAGAGATAATTCCGAGGGCAGAACTTTTTAGTCGAACAAGACAGGGCACTGCAATTTTGCCGCGAACTGTGCAAAGTCGCTCAGTGAGAAGGTGTCATCGAACACCACGCCGTAATTCTCTGCGTGTCGCCATCGGACTTTCGCGCGAGTTTCACGCAGGCCCTCTCCCTCGATACGTACATTCTGATCAATCGCCAGCTTGTTACCGCATTCAAAGCGGGCCCCCTGCTGCGAAACATTCTCGATGAACGCCATGTGCGCTCCGGACAGAGTCGTGACAGTAACTGGAAAGTGCATAGCCAGTCTTAGTCCGCGCTTCTGGTACTCGCTCGCTTCGCTAATCAACTTGTTGACATCTATCTCGTCAACGAATTCGAACCCAGCCTCTCCATCACGCTCCCACACCTTGCGTATTTCATAGGTATGACCATTCTGAAGCTCGAGCGTAAACTCCTCGCAACTCGGCAATTTATGGAAAAGTTTGGCACAGACTCCGGTTCGCGAAACATCGCGCAATACGCAAACAAACTCGCCCTGGGCCGAGACAAGCTTGGCAGGGCGGATAAGCAGAGAAAAGCGGCGCGCAGAGCGCTGCTCGGCCGGATCGACCATCTCAAATTCTGCGCCTGCCTTCAGCGCGACCTGATCCATTGCTACAAATCCCCGCCTGCCGTGACCCGGATTGGCCCCGTAGAACTGCCCTACACGGGCGACTGTTTAGAGGCATGTGATAGGCGACTACGGGTTAAGACGAAGATAACGCTAATATTTGGCTGGTGCGGGTGGTGGGACTCGAACCCACACGATCTATAGGATCAGGGGATTTTAAGTCCCCGGCGTCTACCATTCCGCCACACCCGCATTTCTTGCTCGCCTATCCGAACAATGCGAGCAGCGCATAGCGAGCGTGCTAACGCGCGGCAATGGGTTTGAATGGCATTTGAAAGGTAGAGGCCTTGCTCTACCTTATTCGTCGTTGAGACGTCGGCGTATTTCCTTGCCCGCTTTGAAATACGGCACGCGCTTAGCTGGCACTTCAACCGCTTCACCGGTGCGCGGATTGCGTCCGGTACGCGCTTCGCGCTCCCGCGTTGAAAAAGCGCCAAAGCCGCGCAACTCAACCCGGCCGCCTTCAGCCAGCCGCTCCGATATCTCATCGAAAAAGATATCAACGACCTGCTCGATCTCTTCCGAGCGCAGCTCAGGATTGTCTTGGTGAAGTGCTTGAAGCAATTCGGATCTGATCATTATTCTCTCCCGACCGCTTTTTCTGGCGCAATCGAAGACCAAGGGGACCATGCCCACCCATTTGACCACTTCGACCCGAGAAGCAGCCTAAGTCCCGTGGAACACAGAGTACAGAAATATGCAAAATTCGCAAGCTAGCGCGTTGTATTATGCCTCTCAGTGCACCGCACTGGGACAGTTCTCAAAAAATCAAGCGTCTTCAACGAGTTCCGACAGGTCAATGCCAAGTCGATTCATACGCTGACGGATTTCAGGCCACTCATCCTGCAAGAAGTTTTCCCGTTCACGGCTTCGCAATTGATCGGCAGCGCCATCAACCACATACATGCCAACGCCGCGCTGGACCTCTACCAGGCCATCGTTCTGGAACTGCTGATAAGCCTTCGCCACTGTCAGCGGATTAGCGCCTTCTTCAGCCGCAAGAGCGCGCACGGAAGGCAGCATCGCGCCTTCTTCATAGCGGCCTTCAATGATGGCTGCGGCGATTTGATCGCGCAGCTTGAGATAGACTGGTCGGTTTTGGCTCATGGTTTCCCTCGCGAATGGTGCTTCAGTGCCATAACACAGTCATGCGCGTCAAGTTCCCGGTACTGAAGAAACAAATGCAGTTGCGACTGAAACTAATGCTTCACATGGGCAAATGAGGCGCTAGGGTGCGCCCCGTTCTGCCCGCTGGGGATCGCGGGACAAGGTCGTAGACTTCACGGGGAGAGTCATTCGTGACACTTGAGGAAATCATCGTTGCCATAGCTGCAACGTTTCTGGTGCTGCTGCTAATAGGCGGTGCAACCATCGTAACTTCGAAGAATGACGAATTTGCAGGGCACCCCAAGGGGCTATTCGTGCTGTTCTTTGCCGAGATGTGGGAGCGCTTCTCCTACTACGGCATGCGTGCGCTGCTCATATTTTATCTCACCCAGCACTGGCTTTATAACGATGAAAAAGCCTCGGTCATTTACGGCGCCTATACTGCGCTGGTTTATATTGCTCCGGTCTTGGGTGGCTATTTGGCTGACCGATATCTCGGCCAACGCAAGGCGGTACTGTTCGGCGCCGTCCTGTTGACCATCGGTCACTTCCTGATGGCGTTCGAGGGTGATCCTACCCTGGGACAAAACAACCCGATGATCGATGTCTTCTGGGGAGCGCTTGCCTTCATTATCGTTGGTTCGGGCTTTCTCAAAGCAAACATCTCGGTCATCGTCGGCCAGCTCTATCCGCGCACGGACATCCGCCGCGATGGCGCCTACACCATCTTCTATATGGGGATTAACGTAGGTGCTGCGGTCGGCACGATAATCGCCGGTTATCTCGGCCAGACCTATGGCTGGGCATACGGATTTGGTGCAGCAGGGTTTGGCATGCTGCTCGGCCTCATTGTCTTCATCATTTTCAAGCCATTACTGCTCGGCAAAGGCGAAAGCACAGTGCCGGAGAAACTCGAAGCGCCCTTTATGGGGATGAAGTTTGAGTGGTTCCTTTATGTTCTCGGTTTCGTCGCGGTTGGCGTCACGTGGTGGCTCGTACAGAACCAGGCCGTTGTCGGCTCAATCTTGGGCGTGTTCGGTCTGATATTGGTCGCTTACGTGGTCTGGGAGGCGATCAAAATTGGCGGTCACGATCGCGATCGGATCTTTGCCGCGATGTTTCTCATTGTCGGATCGGTGCTATTCTGGGCACTGTTCGAACAGGCTGGCTCTTCGCTCAACCTGTTCACTGATCGCTATGTCGACCGTCAGGGTGTGTCAGCTTCGATCTTCCAATCGATCAATCCGATTTACATCATCATGCTGGCGCCGCTGTTCGCGGGGCTTTGGACCTGGCTAGCAAAGAAAGGCCTAGAGCCTTCGACGCCTGCCAAATTCGGCCTTGCTCTGATCCAGCTTGGTGCCGGTTTCCTGGTGCTGGTGCTTGGTGCAAATTCGGTAGGTATGGAGAACATGACACCTGTCATCTTCATCTTCCTCATCTACCTGCTCCATACCACTGGTGAGCTATGCCTCAGCCCGGTCGGCCTATCAGCAATGAACCGTCTCGCGCCTGCGCATATGGCATCGCTGATCATGGGCACATGGTTCTTTGCATCGGCCACTGGTAACTTTGTTGCCGGACTCATTTCAGCTGCGACCGGCTCGGAAGCAGCATCGGGCGAAGGTGCGGCCAAGGAAACGGTCTTGGCCGTCTACAGCCAGATCGGCTGGATCACTGTTGGCGTGGGCGTGGCGGTTATCGTGATCAGCCCGCTGATCAAGAAGCTGATGCATCTCGATACACTCAAAGACGATGATGATCTGCTGGGCAGTGCCGAATTGGGCGAACCGCAGGCCGGCGGCGTCCATCCTGCGACGCGTTCAGGCGACTGATCTGGCGAGCGATCAAGCCACATTGGCAAATCAGGGCCTCGGCACACGCCGGGGCCCGACAAGTACAAAGGTAAGGGGATACGCATGACTGGCGTAATGCGCGCACTCGCAGGAATGGGGAGCGCGCTGGCGCTGGCCGCCTGCGCAACCAC
>JABDKI010000145.1 GCA_013002295.1 Altererythrobacter sp. | reverse complement strand
CAAAAACTTGCCGAGCTGGGCGCTGGCGAATTGCTGGTTACATCGATGGATGGTGACGGCACTCAGGCCGGCTATGATCTGGCGCTGATCCGCGAGATCGCCGATTGCGTGAATGTCCCCGTCGTCGCCAGCGGCGGTGTGGGCACGCTGGACCATTTGGTTGAAGGCGTCACTCTGGGGCATGCGAGCGCAGTGCTGGCCGCCAGTATTTTCCACTTCGGAACCTATTCGATATCTGACGCGCATGCGGCCCTTCGAGCGGCTGGCTTGCCAGCCCGAGGCATCTAACAATAACACGCGCAGCAGGCTTGCCCGCGCGCGGGGTTTGAGAGAGAACAGTGAAATGGATACTTTGAACCGTCTTGAACAGGTGATTGCCGAGCGCAAGAATACATCTCCTGACAGCAGCTACGTCGCGAAGCTGAATGCGGCTGGCATTGAGAAGATGGCGCAGAAGCTGGGCGAGGAAGCGACCGAGGCTGTGATTGCCTCGCTTTCAGGCAGCCGTGAAGAACTGGTCGGAGAGGCCGCCGATGTGATCTTCCACCTGCTGGTGCTGCTCCAGGCGCGGCGGATCACTCTGGATGAAGTGATCACTGAACTGGATCGCCGCGAGGGCACGTCTGGCCTCGACGAGAAAGCGAGCAGGAGCGAATAACTATGCCGATAGATGCAACGTTGCCCTATGATGACAACAACATCTTCGCGAAAATTCTGCGCGGCGAAATCCCCTCGACCAAGGTTTATGAAGACGAATGGGCCTATGCGTTTGAAGACATCAACCCGCAGGCAGAAATCCACACGCTGGTGATTCCGAAGGGGCGGTATGTCAGCTGGGATGATTTCTCCGCCAATGCGCCTGCGGAAGAGATTGCCGGCTTTGTGCGTGCGGTAGGAGAAGTTGCCCGCGCGAAAGGTCTGGTGGAGCCGGGCTATCGCCTGCTCGCCAATATTGGCGGGCACGGACATCAGGAAGTGCCCCATCTGCATGTGCACATCTTTGGCGGCCATCCTCTGGGGCCCATGCTAGCGCGTTGATCGCACGTATGACTCGTTTTGCCGTCGTTCGGGCGCGCAGAGCAAATGGGCACTTTGCAGCGAATCCTCGTTGCTTTAGGTGGCTTCCTTGATGGTTAAACCTGTTTTCCCTGGCGGCGTTTTTGACGGTGCGCGGCATCTTTATGCCGTGCGTGTCTATTACGAAGACACTGACCTGTCTGGGATCACCTATCACGCGAACTATTTGCGTTGGTTCGAACGGGCGCGCAGCGATCTTTTGCGTATGCTGAAGATCGATCAGCGCGAAGCAATCGAAGCTGGCGCTAGAGGGGAAGATGGCGGCGCCTATGCGGTCTCTGAAATCAACCTCAAATATCTGCGCCCGGCCAAGCTTGATGACGATGTGGTGATCGAAACCACATGCACAGAATTAGGCGCAGCGAGTTGCCGCATGCATCAGCGCGCGATGCGCGACGATGAACTGCTTTGCGAAGCCAGCTTGCGCGTTGGCTTTATCTCTCTCGACGGGAGGCCGCGCCGCCAACCAGCCGAATGGCGCACCGCCTTTGCCAATTTCATGGAAGACAATCTCGCATGACACTTTCGCTCAATCTGGTGGCTGCAGCGCCCGCCCGGCTCGACCCGCTTGAACTGTTCTTGCAAGCCGACATTGTGGTGCAAGCCGTAATGGTCGGATTGATCCTGGCCAGCATCTGGGTGTGGACGATTATCGTTTCCTTCAGCCTTCGGATGGGAAAGCTGGAACGTCGCAGCAGCGACTTCGAAGTCGATTTTTGGCAGGCCGAGGAATTTGACAGCCTGACATCTGGCCGGGCGCGCAAGGATTTGCCGCCGGCGCGGGTCGCCGCAGCCGGGATCAATGAATGGAAGCGTTCGACACAACATCCGCCGGTGGATCGTGAAGGTACCCGCAGCAGGCTAGCCGGAATGATGGAGAGCCAGGTTGCGCAAGAGGCGGATGATCTCTCCACCCGCTTGGGCTTTCTGGCCACCACGGGTTCCGTCGCACCCTTTGTCGGCCTGTTCGGAACTGTCTGGGGCATCATGAACAGCTTCTTCCAAATTGGGATGCAGGAAAGCTCTTCGCTGGCCGTGGTGGCACCAGGCATTGCAGAGGCGCTGTTTGCGACCGCGATCGGCCTTTTCGCTGCAATCCCCGCTGTGATTGCCTACAACCGCCTGAGCGATCGGGTGAACCGGTATGAAGCCAAGCTGCACCGCTTTGCAGACAAGTTTCACGCCAGCCTCAGCCACGAGCTGGACAAAGCGTAATGGGAATGGGTCTTGCAAACTCGGGCAGGGCAGGGCGGCGTTCTCGCCGCGCGCCGATGTCGGAAATCAACGTCACACCCTTTGTGGACGTGATGCTGGTGCTGCTGATCATCTTCATGGTGACAGCGCCACTTTTGGCTTCGGGGGTTCCCGTCGAACTGCCCGATAGCCGTGCGAACCCGATCGATCAGCAGCCTGATCAAGTGACCATCAGTATCGATCCGACCGGCACAATTTTTATCGGCAACGAGCGGGTGGAGGCGGGTGGACTGCCTGATGCGCTGGCGGCAATAGATCGCGGCACTCAAGGCAATGAACCGGTTATCGTGCTGCGCGGCGACAGGACATTGCAATACGCCCGGGTGATGGCGGTGATGGGTGAATTGAACCGGGCCGGGTTCAACTCGATCTCGCTGGTCACCAACAGTTCACAATCAGCGCCATAATTTGCCCGATTGTCATGGAAACAAGAGCACTTCGACAAGACGAGAAATGGGGCCTTGGCGTCGCTGTCGGCTTGCACCTTGCGCTTGCTGCCATGCTGCTGTTTCAACCCGGTCCCGGCGAGCCTTTCGAAATTCCCGAGCGGATGACTGTTAGCCTCGCGACCGATGTTTCCTTGAGCTCCACCGCACCCGAAATCGCGCCCGACAGCCGCGCCGCGATGGCGCCGACCGTATCCGACGAAGTGCAAGCGCCGGTTGAACAATCGGATGGCGAAGTTTCCAGGGAGCCAACCCGTGAGCCGCCACGGACCAATACTTCACGAACAGCCATCACTCAGCAGCCCAGGCAGGCCACGCAAACACCGCCCCGCCAGGCAACCGGTACGGAGATCGGTGAAAATTTCCTGGAGGGCGCCGGTTCGGACAGAGCCAGCGACAGCACGCTTGTCCCAGCATCCGAAATTGGACGAAGCGCGACCGCCAGCTTGATCCAGTCATTGTCTCGTCAGATCAAGCCGCATTGGAACGCGCCATCTGGCGTCGACACAGAGCTGCTGGTGACGGAATTGGCATTCGACCTCAACCCCGATGGCACTCTGAGATCGCGACCGCGTGTCTTGCGTCAGTCCGGCATTAATGCCTCCAACCGCCCGCAAGCCGGGCTTCATGCAGAACGGGCAATCCGCGCGGTGCAACTCGCCGCGCCGTTTGACCTGCCTGCCGAGTATTACAACGCCTGGAAGTCGATCCGGGGCGCGCGTTTCGATAGGAACCTATCCCGATGAACAAATGGATTTTCGCTCTCGCATTCCTCTCTGCGCCGCTTGCGGCGCAGGATCAGGATCTAGGCCAGCCAGCGCCAGAGGGCGGTCAGGTGGAAACCACCGGTACTGAAGCCTCAGGCGAGGATGCCGAGGGCGGTCTGGTCTTTACCGTCACCGACGAAAGCGATTGGGCGGATCTTTCGATAGCCATTCCGGGGTTTGCGGCAGATCGCGATGTGGCGACGCCAGCCAATTCGCGCGGCACCGCGGCACTTGGCGTAGAGATCGCAAATGTGATCAATGCGAACTTGCAGAACAACGGCTTGTTCCAGCCGATTGGCCCGGCGCGCTTGCCGCAGCCTGGCTTCGCACAGATCACAGACCCTGCTTGGAGTAATTGGCGCGGGCGCGGCGCGGAAATGTTGGTGCACGGCTATGTCCGCGCGCGCAGCGACGGACGCTTGGTGGTCGGCTGCTACCTCTATGATGTTGCGCTGCAGGATGAGCTAGTGCGCGAAGGCTGGGTTGTCCCACCTTCGGACTGGCGGCGTGCGGCGCACAAATGTTCGGACATCATCTATGCGCGTCTGACCGGCGAAAGCCCCTTCTTCGACAGCCGCATTGCCTACATTGCCGAAACAGGACCGAAAGACCGCCGGGTCAAACGGCTGGCGATTATGGACAGCGATGGCGCAAACCATCGCTTCCTGACATTGGGCAGCGCGACTGCGCTAACCCCGCGCTATTCGCCTGATTATTCTCAGTTGCTCTACCTGTCCTATGTCGACGGAAATCCGCGTCTCTATGTCTATGACATCGGCACGGGCCGGCAGACGCTTGTCACACAAAGCGGCAACCCCACCTTTGCGCCGCGCTGGAGCCCGGATGGGCGCACGATCCTCTATTCGATGGCGGTTGCGGGCAATACCGACATTTACAGCGTGCCTGCCAGCGGCGGTCGCAGCACACGCCTGACAGATACGCCGGGTATCGACATCGGCGGGTCTTACTCGCCGGACGGTCGCCAGATCGTGTTCGAAAGCGACCGCTCGGGCAGCCAGCAGTGCTATGTGATGAACGCGGATGGCACTAACCAGCGCCGCATCACCTTCTTTGGCGGGCGTTGCGCCAACCCGGAATGGAGCCCGCGCGGCGACCAGATCGCCTTCACGCGGATCGCAGGTGATTTCAATATCGCAGTCATGAACCCGCGCGGTCGAAATTTGCGCGTTCTCACCAGTGGCTGGCAGGACGAAGGACCGACCTGGGCACCAAACGGGCGCATCATTCAATTCTTCCGTACGACCCGTAACACCGGCAAATCAGCGCTTTGGCAAGTCGATCTGACGGGCCGCAATGAACGCCGGCTTCCGACGCCGGTTGATGCGTCTGATCCAGCTTGGGGACCAATTCTCCCCTAACCGGGTTCAATTATGATACTACTGGGTGGCAAAACCCCCTTCTCCCGAGAGGAAACGACAATGAATAGACGTTTTGCAACTGTCCTGCTTCTGGCTTCGGCCACAACTTTGGCCGCTTGTGCGAAGAAAGCGCCTGAAGAACTGCCCCCGCCTCCGCCTTCAGCGACCGATAGCGGCCCGGCTACTCCGCAGGCCGTCACGCCGTCTGGCCCGCAGGTTGGCAGCCAGGCGCATTTCGAAGATGCCGTGAATGGCCAGAATGTGATTTTCTTCGATACGGACCGCTTCAATATCGACAGCGCAGATGCAGCGGCCTTGCAAACTCAAGCGCAATATCTTGCGCGCTATCCGCAAGTGCGCATAACGGTCGAAGGCCATGCCGACGAACGTGGCACACGCGAATACAACCTTGCGCTCGGTGAGCGCCGCGCCAATGCGGCCAAAAACTATCTGGTCAGCCTGGGGGTCGATGCGAGCCGCGTTACTACGGTAAGTTACGGGAAGGAACGCCCGGTCGCGCTTCCTTCGAATGCACAGGCCTGGGCGCAAAACCGCCGCGCGGTTAGCGTGGTAATTAACTAGATCAGTCGCGGAACAGCGACGGTACCGGCAGGTCGAGCGTCAGCGTCTCGGCCTGCACGGGCACAAGCATGTCGGCCAAATGTGGGCCAGCCTGATCCGGTGACGCAAGTAATGCCATCGCGGCGAGCGCGAAGGTCGAAAACGTGCTGGATATGGCGAGTTGTTTGCTCATGGGTCTCGTGCGTTCGAGCAGCCGGATAGCTGCAAATTATGAATGATCTATTGCAATGCAACATTTCAATTTGAAATTGGTTCCCACACCTTCCCATTAGGTGCAACCATCCCTAGACTAGGGCACATGCCAACCCGACAAACTGCAAATTGCGCGCATGCGGATGCCTAAGCCGCGCCGATCCAACGACTGGGGTTTTCCGCGCTGGCGCGGGTATAACGATTCGCGCGAAGCTACGACGGTGCGGCTGTGTGACCGGCATGGGTGTGAGGAGCCGGGCGATTGCCCGGCGCCCAAATCACCCAACAGCCCGGACCGGTGGTATTTCTGCCAAGCGCATGCGGCTGAATACAACAAGGGCTGGGACTATTTCGAAGGGCTCGACAAAGAGCAGAAGGCCGAACGCGCCAAGGCCGAGAGGCAGGAAAGCGAAGGCTACGCCGAAGCCTCCCACTACGGCTGGGGCGGGGCCGGCGATGGCTCGCGCAGCGCCGATGAAATGCGCGCATTGGAACTGTTGGAACTGGAAGCGGACGCGGATTTTGCGGCTGTGAAGAAAGCTTACCGTGAGAAGGCGAAACTAGTGCACCCGGATGTGAAACCGGGCGATAGGGAAGCTGCTCAGGAGTTCCAGAAACTGCAAATCGCCTATGAAGTTCTCAAAGCTGGCGAAGAACGGCGCGAGTGGCGGGGTTAGGGCTATAATGTCCGCTAACGACCCAACATCGGACATTCGCGCCTCAGTCCCCCGGCCCCGCAAAACCCGGTTTGCCCGCGCTCGAATTAATCTCCGGGTTTGGGTTGTCATTCCACCACGCAACATCGTCGTGCGACCGCACATCCAATTCGTGCGTCCAGCAATTCTTGGGTTGCTGCGCAAGGTGCCAATAGGTTTCTGCCAGCGCGCCTGGGTCGATGATGCTGTCTTCGCCCTTCATCGCCTTATAGGCCTCCCATTTATCGCCGAGCAGCTTGCCTAGCGTATCGGGCGAATTGACCGAGCCGTCCACCACTACATGCGCGACATGAACGCCTTGCGGGCCGAATTCTGCATTCAGCGTTTGGCACAGCATCCGCCGCCCGCCCATCGCGGCAGCGTGGCTGTGCTGTCCGGCATTTCCGCGCATGGCTGACGTGGCGGATGTGACAAGCAGCGAACCCTTACCGCGTTCTACCATCGCGGGGAGCATTGCATGCGCAAGGCGGAACACGCCATAGCATCCCAGCCGCCAGCCAAGCTCAAATGTCTTGTGCGGTGTATCGTGCAGTGTGCGGTTCCCGATCTGCGCGCCGAGATTGTAGAGCGCGCTGTCAATCGGCCCGATATCGCTTTCGATCCGTCCGACCAGATCCTCGATCGCGCCATCCTCCGATGCGTTTAGCAACACACCCGTGGCGCTGCCGCCTGCCTCCTCGATTCCGCCCACGAGCCTGGCCAGACCCTCTTCATCGCTGCGCCGCGCGAGCACCGCATGGTAACCGCCGGCTGCGAAGCGCGCGGCCGCGTGCCCACCAATACCGGCGCCTGCACCGATGACGAGAAATACCGGTTTGGTCATGTCACTCTCTCCCACTACTTGGAGAGAGAGTAGGACAGCAATTAGACCTGCGCCAGTGCCTGGTCGAAATCGGCGATCAGATCGTCCGGATCTTCAATGCCAATGCTGATCCGCACAAGATTGTCAGTGATGCCAAGCGCGGCCTTGCGCTCATCCGGCACGGAGAGATGCGTCATCGAAGCCGGGTGGCTGGCGAGCGTCTCTGTGCCGCCGAGGCTGACCGCAAGCTTGGCCACTTTCAGAGCATCCAGGAAGCGGAAGCATTCGGCCTCACCGCCCTTGATGAATACAGAGAATGTGCTGCCCGCGCCGAGGCAATGGCGATCATAGATGTCCTGCTGACGCGCGTCATCAATCATGCCGAGATAGCCAAGGCCTTCGACCTTAGGATGGCTCTTCAAGAACTCGCACACCTTTTCGGCATTCTTGCCTGCGCGCTCCATGCGAAGCTCGACCGTTTCCAGTGAACGCAGCAGCATCCACGCCGTATTTGGGTCAGTGATGCCGCCCATCGTGTTGCGCAGAGCGCGGATTGCATCAATGAAGCGCTTCTTGCCTGAAACGCTACCCGCCACGAGATCCGAGTGCCCGCCGACATATTTGGTCAGCGAGTAGACCACCAGATCTGCGCCATGCTCCAACGGGCGCGACCACAGCGGGCCAAGGAAGGTGTTGTCGATCGCAATCGGGCAGCGGTCTGCATCGAAATGCTTGTCGCGCGCCGCCTTAACCGCCTCGACATCGACCAATGCGTTGGTAGGGTTGGCCGGGCTTTCGAGATAGATCAGCGGCACTTCACCGCCCTGCGCCTCGGCTTGTGCCTTGGCTTTCGCCATCACCGCGTCGAGTTCTTCTGGCGTCGCGCCCGCCGGGAAGTCGACATAGGTCACGCCGTATTTGGCCATGATCTTGGCGACGAAGCCTTCAGATGCGGCATAGAGCGGGCCGGAGTGGACGATCACATCGCCCGCTTTGCTCGCGGCCAGCATCAGGATCGCGATGGCGGTCATCCCGCTGGAGAAACTCAGCGCTTCTTCCGCGCCGTCCCAAATCGCCAGACGATCCTCAAGGATTTCCTGATTGGGAGCATTGAAGCGTGAATAGACCAGGCCTTCCGCGCCGCCTTCGCGTTTACCCGTGATGCCTTCAAAGTGACGCTTGCCAGCCGCCGCGTTCTCGAACGCGAAGGTGCTGGTTAGGAAGATCGGCGCTTTGAGCGAGCCTTCGGACAGCACTGGATCATAGCCATAGCCCATCATCAGGGTTGAAGGCTTCATCGGGCGGCCATTGATGCTGATCGCAGGGTCTTTGGGTTTGCGGCGAGGGGTTGGTTGATCAACCGGATCGATGGCGTCTGTCATGGATTTCCTTCCATTTGTGCGGGCGCTGCCGGACTGCTTTGTTTGGTGACAAAGCCCGCAACGCTCCCAGGAAGGCAGGAGCTGAAGATGTGCGCCCGGGCCACCCGTTCCTAACCTCCGCAGGAACGCAACTGCACCGGATGCATGAATTGCTGCAGCGCCAAATACCGCCAACATGCGTTCGCTTCAACCGGTTTCAATTGTAATCAACCGACAATTGCAGCGACGCCCCACACCATGCCAACGATCAGGAACACGCCGAGGACGTCCAGCACCAGCCCCGCGCCAACCATCCGCTCGATCTTGATACGCCCGGTTGACCAGGCGATGGCATTTGGCCCAGTTCCGGCTGGCAACATAAAGCCCCAACTCGCGGCGAGCGCAGCAGGCATGGCAAGCAGTAGTGGATCAGCCCCTAAGGCGACAACGAGTGAGGCGACGACCGGGATGATGCCCGTTGCAGTCGCAACGTTGCTGGCGAACTCGGTGATCACTACGATCATCGCGACCACCGCTAGCGCGACGACAATCAGAGGCAGTGTTTCGAGCGGCAAAAGGGCCTCGGCGAGCCATGTGGCGAGGCCCGATGCCTGCATGCCGGCCGCTAAGGCTAGTCCACCACCGAACATCATGATGACACCCCAAGGTGCGCGATCGGCCTCTTTCCAAACAAGCAAAGGACGGCCAGTTCCATCCGGCAGAAGGAAGAGCGCAAAGCTGGCGATGATGGCGATTGTGCCATTGGTCCAAGAACCGGCGGGCAGCATCGGCCCGACCCAGGGCACGGTCATCCACGCCAAGAATGTGAGTCCAACGATTGGTACCAAGCGCTTTTCAGCTTTGCTCCATGACGCTTGGGTGTCGATCGCGTCACGCGCGGCGGAAACATCAAACGGATGCTCGGTCACACGCTGAAACTTTGCAATGATAAACGCTGCCAGTGGCACGCCCACAATCACAATCGGCAAGCCGAACAGCGTCCATTCGATGAAAGTAATCTCGACTCCGATCATGCTGTCGAGCAGGCCGACTGCAATGGCGTTGGTGGGAGAGCCGACCAAGGTGCCAAGCCCGCCTATGCTTGCGGCAAAGGCGATGCCCATTGGAAGCGCGCCTGACAGGCCTTCTTTGTCGAGCTCTATTTCGGCGGACGCTGAAACCTCAGGCGAAGAAACTCCACCAGCCAGCACCGCCAACGCCATCGGCATCATGATCAGGCTGGTCGATGTGTTCGAAATCAACATCGAAAGGAGTGCCGCTGAAATCATGAAAGCGAGCAGCAATTGGGTCTGACCGCCGCCACTGCCGACTGTGCGCAGGATCGCGAGGCTGAGGCGTTTGTGCAGGCCGGTGCGCTCAATCGCGAGAGCAAGGAAGGCACCGCCCAGCAGCAGAAATAGGATCGGCGAATAGTATGTGCTGGCAACGTCACGTGCGCTCGACACAGAGCCGAACGGTAGAACGACAAATGGCAGCAGGGCCGTGACCGTAAGCGGCACAGCTTCGGTCATCCACCAGGCTGCCATCCAAACGACGAGTCCTGCCACTAGCCAAGCCTCTGCAGGCATGCCGTCTGGCGGTGTACTGAAAACAGTGATTGCAAAGGCAAACGGACCCAAAATCCGGCCAATCGCGTGTGCTGTCATGCGGTGCGGTCTCCCCTTGTGCCCGTCTTAGCGAATTGGGCCTGCCAATGCGAGTGCACTGGCAGGCCCTGCGTCAAGAAACGTGTGCAAGAGAAAATCTGCCTACGCCCTTCAATCTCTAGACGGGCGACTTTTTCATGTCCTGTATTGCAGCGACATGTTTGAGCTTTGCCCGATAATAAAATGGGCGCCGCCATTGCTGACTGCGCCCACTCTAGAGACCGTGTTGGTTCAAGCGGAAGTTTTAGTCGACTTCGCCATCGTTCTCCTGACCAGGCAGAATAATTGGATTGAATATCACCGTGCCTGTACGCGGCTGATTTTGCTCGCGTGCATTTTCTGCGCGCTGAGCTTGCTCTTGCAACAAGCGGGCGGTGCCACGCGGAATGCGGAACGATTGCACACCCGGCACGCCGTCGCGACCGGTGGTCGAAATCTCGGCGAAGGTCGGCTCGCGTACACCGCCAGCCAGGTCAGCAATATCTGCTTCGTAGATCACTGCTTCAGTCGAGTTAGTACGAGCAATGATCGCAGACACTTCA
>JABDKI010000133.1 GCA_013002295.1 Altererythrobacter sp. | reverse complement strand
CGCTGGTTTGAGGCATCGCCGACCTATGTGCTCCATTGGACCAACGCCTATGAAGCCAAGAATGAAGACGGCGAAGATGAGGTTGTGCTGGAAGGCTATTTCCAGGACAAACCGATGCCCGATCCGCTCGAAGAATTCGGGCGCTACGCGCATATGATGGCTTATGTGGATGAGCACAGCTTCCAGCCGCGTATGCATCGCTGGCGTTTCAATTTGAGCACCGGTGAGACTTCGGAGGAGCGCCTGTCCGATCGCATCGTCGAGTTTGGCATGATCAATCCGGCGTATGCGATGAGACAATCGCGCTATGTCTGGCACACGACCAGCAAACCGGGCTGGTTTCTGTTCAACGGTTTCGTGAAACACGATACCGAGACAGGCGAGGAGCAAGTGCTGGAGCTTCCCGCAGGTGTCTACGCGAGCGAAGCACCGGTTGTGTCGCGGAAAGGCGGTTCAGCAGAAGATGACGCATATCTGGTCACCTTCCTGATTGACGAGAACAGCGGCACATCCGAATTCGCAATCCTGGATGCGCGTGACGTGACCAAAGGGCCCCTCTGCCGCCTTGCCCTGCCCCACAAGATCAGCAGCGGCGTGCACTCGACCTGGGTGGAGCGGGCAATGCTAGGGTGAGCTCTTCAATGTCCGAAACTGGGGTGGAAAGCGGACGATACGCTGTTCGTCCAATAGTCAATCTGCCTTCACGACCTGTTCCTTAGTGCCGACAAGCTTGTTACGACTAATTTGATCACAATTGGGGCGATCTTCGACATGAGGTTCTTGACGCATTGCGCTCTCGCAATACTTGCATCGTTCACGGGGTTAGAAGCTGCTTCCGCGAGTGACGTTCGAGCGGATATGGAGACGCTGCTCGTCGATGAAGAGTTGGTCGGTATTGCCTGGTTCCTTATTGACGGGGATAACCCGCCGAACACCGGCGTCGCGGGCAATAGCGACAATGAGCTGGCCGAAGAATTTACACTCACTACACGATTTCACGTTGGATCAATCACCAAAGCCCTGCTCGCTACTGGAGTACTCAGATTGGCGACCAGCGGAGAGCTTGATCTTGATGCACCTATAGAACGGTATCTTCCTGACTTAGCCGTGGACAATCGATGGCAAAATGAATCTCCGGTAACGGTACGCCACCTGCTGGATCATACTGCCGGTCTGGACGATGCCCGACTGTGGCAAATTTTCAGCGAGAACGCTCATCCGAATACCCCACTGATGGATGCGTTTCCGGTTCATGCTGACGGGCTGCCAATACGTTCGGAACCAGGCAGACAATTTTCTTACTCAAATACCGGATATGCGTTGCTGGGCTTGATCATAGAAGCCGTTACCGGTGAACGATATGAAACCTATTTGAATACCAACCTTTTGGCGCCACTTTCCTTGGAGAAGAGTACGTTTTCATTCACGACGCAATCGGGCGACAATAGAGATCCAACTCTTGCATGGGGCCATCTCGATGATGGCTCGCGCTACGAAGCGGCCGCAGTTTTCCTGAGACCGGCTGGGCAGTTCACAACCACTGTGAACGATATGGCCACCTTCGCGCTCTTCTTGACGAGTGATGGCAGGATTGATGGTGAAGTTTTCATAGACGAAAGCTTGATGAATGCGCGCGGGCATCCGACAGGAACTCGAGCATCGGATGCCGGACTGGTTTCCGGTTATGCCTTGGGGCTAGGGCGGCGAGATCGACACGGTGTTGTTAGCTATTGCCACGGTGGAAATATTGTCGGCTTCTCGGCCATGCTCTGTGTTTTTCCGGAGGAACGCAAAGCCTATTTTTACTCCGTCAACACGGACAGTGAGACCGCAGATTACGGCCGCATTCAAAGTCTGTTGATTGATAGCCTTTCCGTTGAATCTACTACCGAACCACCAACAAGAGACATGGCTTCAGATATTGCAGAGTGGCATGGTTTCTATGTCTTCGGGCCCAACCGATTTGCCATGTTTGAGTATCTTGATACCGTCTTTGGTCACGTTCGGATAACCGAAGAATCCGGGTCGCTCGCAATGTCCTCTTTGCAACAAGAGGCGCGAATGCTTCGGCCACTAGGCGGATATATTTTCTCCGCGAATGACCGAACCACTCAATCTCATGTTTTCCATCGCGATGAAGATGACGCCTATCTACTTAGCGACGGATTTCAGACCTTTCGGAAAGTACCAGCAATCTATCTTTTCGCCCACTGGGCAAGCGTTTTATTGGGATTGGGTGGATTGATTTGGTTCGTTGTAGCTGGACTGATTTCGTTGATTCAAAGCCCAAGAACGTTCTTGCAAAACCCGATAACACCAGCATTTGCGGCGATCATTCTGTTGCCCTTGCCAGTGCCATTTTTCATGACGCAATCTTTCATGGCCTTAGGCGATCTTACTATCGCGAGCGGGCTTTTGGCAGTGGTAACTGCGCTTTTGCCAATTGGAATGGCACTCACGTTTTTCCGAACATTACGCAGGAAAGAACGCGGTGTTCTTGCTTCAGCGCACCCAATAATGGCACTTTTTGTAATACAATGGTGTGTTGTCCTTGCTGCCGGAGGGCTACTACCCCTTCAATTGTGGGTGTAACTCTAATGTCCGCAAATGGGTCGTTTTCGGTCGTTACGAAACCTTACTCACTGGCATGATAGAAATCGTAGATCTTGCGTGCCACCGTATCGCTGACACCGGGTGCACGTTGCAGATCCTCCAACGCCGCCGCACGCACTTTGCTAGCTGTGCCAAAGTGAAGCAGCAATGCTCGTTTGCGTGCCGGGCCAATGCCCGGGATTTCATCGAGCGGTGATGCGGTGATAGCGCGGCTACGTTTGGCACGGTGCGCGCCGATGACATAGCGGTGCACCTCATCGCGCAGATTCTGCAGATGGAACAGCACAGGCGAATTAGTCGGCAGTGTCTTTTCGCGCCCGTCTGGGAAGTGGAACACCTCGCGACCTTCGCGCCCATGATGCGGCCCTTTGGCAATCGCGATCAGTGGCACATGCTCAATGCCTAGCTCTTCCAGCGTATCGCGCACAGATGACATCTGGCCTTTGCCGCCATCGATCAAGACAAGATCGGGCCAAACGGCTTTCTCGCCACTCGTTTCGCGGTCAGGGTCATCTTTGATCGCGCGCTCAAAACGCCGCCGCATGACTTCGCGCATCATGCCGAAGTCATCGTTCGTCTGCGCTTCCTTGATATTGAACTTGCGATACTGATTCTTGATGAAGCCATCCGGCCCCGCGACCACCATTGCCCCGACCGCTTTCGCACCTTGAATATGGCTGTTATCGTAAATCTCGATCCGCTGCGGCGGTCCTTCAAGCTCGAGAAACTCCGCCATTTCGCGCAGCGTCTTGGCCTTGGTACCTTTCTCCGCCAGCCGCCGGTCAAGCGCTTCCTCTGCATTGCGCAAGGCCTGGCCCATCAGCTTGCGCCGCTCGCCGCGCTGCGGAACCGATACGCTGACTTTCTTGCCCGCCAACTCTGACAGCGCCGCTTCGACCAACTCGCGCTCTGGCGGCTCACGATCCACCAACACGGTGGGCGGCGGCGGTACTTCCTCGTAAAATTGCAGCATGACGTTGGAGAGCACCTGGTCCTCTTCCACGCCCTTGGTATGCGTCGGGAAGAAAGCGCGGTGCCCCCAATTCTGCCCGCCACGAATAAAGAAGGCCTGGATGCCAACTTGGCCGCCCTTGGCCGCCAGCGCGAAGACATCGGCATCGCCCACACCTTGTGCGTTGATCGCCTGACTGCCCTGGATAAACGTCGCCGCGCGCAATCTGTCACGCAAAATCGCCGCGGTTTCGAAATCGAGTTCTTCCGCCGCTCTCTGCATCTGCTGTTCCAGGTCAGCTTGCACCGCAGAGGATTTTCCAGACAGGAAATCCTTCGCCTGACGCGTCAGATCGGCATAGTCATTTTCGCTGATCCGCCCGACGCATGGCGCGCTGCAGCGCTTGATTTGATAGAGCAAACACGGCCTGTCGCGACGCTCAAAAAAGCTGTCAGTACAAGATCTTAGAAGGAATAGTTTCTGAAGCGCATTAATGGTGGTGTTGACACTGCCTGCGCTCGCGAACGGACCATAGTAATTGCCCTTGGCTTTGCGTGCGCCGCGATGTTTCATGATGCGCGGGAAATCATGCCCCTCGCGCAGCAAGATGAAGGGGAAGCTTTTGTCATCGCGCAACAACACGTTGAACGGTGGGCGATAGCGCTTTATCAGCTGCGCTTCGAGCAGCAGTGCTTCGGCTTCGCTATTGGTGGTGACGATCTCCATGGCGCGGCACTGACTGACCATGCGCTGGAGCCGATGGGTGAGCTGCGGCACTTGCGTATAATTCGCCACACGCGCCTTCAGACTGCGAGCCTTGCCGACATAGAGCACGTCCCCGCGCGAATCGAGCATGCGGTAAACACCCGGCACAGGTTTGAGCGTTTCCACCGTATTGCGGATAGCTGCAACGCCTGCTTCCAAATCGGGTTGCGCCGAGGCAACAGTATAGGCTGCACGCTCCTCGTTGAAGCGCTCCGCCCCGTGCGGGCTGTCCATTGATCCGGCTTTCGTGCGTGACATTGCGTGACAGATAGGCCGGGGCACAAACAATCTCAATCGCTTGCAGGCATGCGCGAAAAACGCCAATCCA
>JABDKI010000098.1 GCA_013002295.1 Altererythrobacter sp. | reverse complement strand
AGGTTGCTCGTTCAAGCCCATTTTCTGAATCGAGCAGGAAAACCGAGAGATAGCCCTCTGAATCGACATGATGAAGCGACAGATAAGTCGGCGTACCGCCGGCTGACAATTGCTTCAGCCGTGTCTGGATTGAGCGCAGTTGTTTTTCCGCGCGACGAAGATCGTCTTCATTTCCAGCACGAACCTGGATCACCCGCCCGTGCTGTTCTTTACCCCTGAGAACTTCTGTAAACAGGCTTTCACCTGCGATTGCCTCAATCAATTGTCGCCATTCCTGGGTTTCGGGGATGATTTGACTCAGTGAAGTTTCGGGTTGGGCCACTATGATCGAAAGATCAGGGCTGTCTTCAGCTGGATCAGCACCAGCGGCACTTCCATCAAGCAAACCGACGGGCTTTTGATCAGCCTGTGTCGGGCCTTCAGGCGCCTCGCTGCACGCTGCCACGAACATTATAGTGGCCAATGCTAAAAGCGATCCCTTGGCATGCCCTTGTACGAATGAAAGTCCCATCACGCGAGCCACTCCCCAATAACAAAACCCAAAGCCATTACGGCATGATCCGACCCCTCCGCAGTATAGGCCAGCGGGTCAATCGTGTCCAAGCTTTAGCTAGAGTGGAGTAATTGCGCGTCATTTGAATCGCTCGCCTATCTTGGGTGAAGCAGCATTTTGTTGCAATCGGGGGTAATCTGGGTTTAGCAAGGCTTCGAACTCAACAGGGGGAATTACAAAATGAGGAAGACATTTACTGTTCTTGCAGCAGCAAGTCTGGGATTGGCAGCTTGCTCTGCTCCGGCAGAAGAAGCCGCGCCGGAAGAGGCAATGCCGGAAGAAGGTGCACCTGAAGAAGCGCCGGCCGAACCAGAGAGCTCAGAAGATATGATCCCGGAAGGTGACGAACCTGAACGCGGCAATCCGGTAGATCAGGTTGCTTCTCCGGATGAAGACGGTGGCAATCCGGTAGACCAGTAGGCTGCCAGCTTTTTAGATTCGAGACGCGCGCGATCGACTTGGTTCCCTCGCGCGCGTTTTGCGTCTTACCTCGATGCGCCCGATCAGTGGATAGCGCGTCACCGCAAGGTCAACGATCAGCGAAGGAAGGCCTGCGATCTCAAGACGAACTGCGATAAGCGTTGACAGAAGCCCACTGCCCGCCATCAGGACGAAGATCGCACCCAGCGATGAGCGCACTGAGAGAGAAGAAGCTATCATCAAAGCTAGTCAACGCCCTTAACAGCTATTCCTTGATGCGCCCGATGCGCCCGATGCGCCTGAGTGATTGAGTGTGGTCAATGTGCTACGGCCAAGGCCTGTTTAAGAGGCGCAAGCCAAGGTTCAAACGGCTTCCAGGCATTCTGGCCCTTGCGATTGATCGGCTGGCGCACCTGTTCGCTGCTGGCAGTGCGCACAGCCCGGTCGGTCTTGTGGAACTGCAAGCAAGCTTCTTCGAAAGGCAGGCCGATAAAGTCGAGCATACGGCGGGCTTGCGTCTCCACGTCGTCAAGCACATCCTCATGTTGCACACGCAAGACCTTGCCGGGCAGCACCGCATCCCAATGATCCATCAGAGCGACGTAGTCGGCATAATACCGGCCAACTTCTTCCAGACCGTAGGTAAACTCCTGCCCCTCGGCGAACAGCTGCTTGAAGCCGGAGAAACAGCAATCCATCGGATCACGGCGTGCGTCGATAATCTTTGCATTGGGCAGGATCAGATTGATCAGACCGATATGCCGGAAATTGTTGGGCATTTTGTCGATAAAGAATGGCGCCCCTTGGCGGTGGATCCGCGTTTCTTCGATGAATTGTAAGCCGAATTTGGTCAGCTGCTCTGCGGTCAAATCATGCAGAATTTCAGGATAGCGGGACTGCCCGGCCTTGCGTCCGCGCAATCGGTGGGCCAGCGCAAGGATGTTAGGAAGCTCCAGCGTGCCGTCGATCTGCGAGTGGCTGGCAAGAATTTGCTCGAGCAGTGTCGAGCCTGCGCGCGGCAGGCCGAGGATAAAAATTGGATCAGGCGCGTCGTGTCCTGCGCCCTCATGCTTTTCGAACAGCTCAGGCGTGCATGCCTCTTTCTGCGCCGTCAGCTCGCGTGACATAGCATCGGCGCTGTAGCGGGTTTGCGCGCGCTTGAGTGCATTGCCTACATCATATTCGCGGAAACTCGCCTCGTATTCACCGCGATCTTCCAAAGCTTTGCCAAGGGCGAAGGAAATGTGCACCCGGTCCATGAAGGCAAGGTCGGGCCGCTCTGCCTGCGCCTGCATCGCGGCAATCTCCGAATCCTCGAATTTGTAAGTCTTGAGGTTGGCCAGTGCATAATACGCATCACCATGGTCAGCTTTCGAACTGATGGCTGCGCGATAGCTAGCTACGGCGTCATCGCTTTGACCCACTGTCTTGAGCGCGTGACCTCTGCTGGTCAGCGTGGCCGGATCTTCCGGAATTTTGGCCAAGACCGCATCGAATAGCTCAAACGCGCGATCAAAATCGCTCACCTGCATGCATTCGATCGCCAATCGCGACTGGAACAGGGGATTGTCCGGATCACTGGCATGAAGCCATTCAGCCTCTTCCCGCGCAGCATCGAATTTCTGCCGCCTGCGCAATACGTCGATATAGTCGAGCTTGAGTTGAATATTGTTTGGTTCAAACGCTGTCGCGCTTTCCAGCAGAAATTCAGCATCGTCGAGGATTCCAAATTCCACACCGATCCGCGCAAGCAGCCGCATGCCTTCGACGTTCTTGGGGTTATTCCGCAAGAAGTGACGGCAAATCTCCTCCGCGCGTAGCAAGCGCCCTTCGTGCAAGTGGTTTGTCACCGCAATCAATTCGCGCGGTAGCGTACTTAGGCGCTCGAACTGCGCATTGGCGGCACTCGCTTCGGCGTTGCGTC
>JABDKI010000089.1 GCA_013002295.1 Altererythrobacter sp. | reverse complement strand
AAGACGTTGTTTCCTTTCCAATGCCGGGTTGGCCACGCACCATACGCCCGTGGTGCCCACAGGGGGCGGCGCCGAGAGAAGCGATGTTGCAGTGCAGCGTCAATGGCGCATGCCGCTTTCCATGTCCAGCCTCACCTCTGCATGCGAATATTTTTTGAACGCCTCTGGTTTTGATCGTGGGCCGTGGTTTGTTGTGGCGTTTGCTGGGCTTTGTTCCTGCAGGAGCTGCGACTGTGATGCTGTTGGCGACGCCCGTGCCCGATATCCTGATTTCGCGAGATGGACGACATGTCGGCATTACAATGCCAAGCGAGAATGGATCTCAGCTTGTGAGTTTGCGCGGTACGCGATCCGATTATGCGCGCGAGAACCTGATGGAGCTCGCGAGCGTCAAGAGCGACCCAATTCCCATGGCAGACTGGCCGAGCGCACATTGTACGTCTGAGTTTTGTGCGATGACACTCACGCGAGATGGCCGCGACTGGGAATTGCTCATGGCACGAAACAACATGCGGGTTGAAGAGCGTGCCCTTGCCGCTGCATGTGAGCGGGCCGACATTGTGGTTGCGGTCAGGTGGCTGCCACGCTCATGCCAACCGCGATGGCTGAAAGCGGATGGCAAGTTTCTTGAACAGTCTGGCGGACTGGCGATCGTACTTGGCGAACAATCGATTGTTCGGGTCTCTGACTATCAGGGACAACACGGGTGGTGGCGCGCCGAGCCCGATTAGGGTGGGGAGCCGCTAAATAGCGGTACGGTCCCGGCGCGCACCGGGGACAATCATCAGTGGTAACGCCTAAGCAGGCCCGCAAGTTTGCCCTGTACCGCAACTTCGTGCGGTTGATAGACTTGCGGATCGTAGGCTCCATTCGCGGGATCCAGCCGGATCATGCCGTTCTCGCGACGAAGGTATTTGAGTGTCGCTTCTTCATTGCGAACCAACGCCACGACAATCTCTCCATCACGCGCACTTTCGGCACGCTTGATCAAGGCATAGTCGCCATCGAAGATGCCGGCTTCGATCATCGAGTCGCCGGATACTTCGAGAGCATAGTGTTCACCTGGGCCAAGCAAAGCGGCAGGAACCGGCATGCTCGACTGACCTTCGAGCGCTTCAATAGGAGCACCCGCAGCGATGCGGCCGTGTAGCGGCACGTCGATAATGTCGTTCGCAGGCTCAGGAGCGGCCGGGGCAGGGGTAGTCACCCGCGCAACCGGATCATTCGCCGGAGCAGAGCGGCCAACTGGAGTCGCATCTTCAGGCATCTTGATCACTTCAAGTGCACGCGCGCGATTGGCCAATCGGCGGATAAACCCACGCTCTTCCAATGCAGAGATCAAGCGGTGCACGCCAGACTTGCTCTTGAGATCGAGCGCTTCTTTCATCTCTTCAAAACTTGGAGAAATGCCAGTCTCTTCCAAACGCTGTTGGATGAAACGGATCAACTCGTGCTGCTTTGCCGTCAGCATGGCGGGAACCTCCTCTGGTCGCCTTTCCCGTGTTCACACCTTATGGTGAACGAATGCGGAACAATTAGGCAACGAAATTCGGTAAGTCAAGCAATTCAGCCATTTTTCAACAGCAGGCATGGAACAGGTGTTCCCGCTTCGATCTCAAATGCATGCGCTGGGCGGTCGATTAGGCAATTGGCTTGAGCCAAGGCAGCGAGGGCAGAAGAATCCTGTGAGTCGGCCAGGCTGACGGTTTCCCCGTCCCAATAGGCACGCAGGAATTCGCGGCGCGAGCCGATTGCGGGAAGGGTGCATCCCGCAGCTAAGGTTGCTACGGCGGGCTGGGGGTGCTTTGCGCCCATTGCTGCGCGCACCAACGGAAGCACAAACAGGAAGCACGTAACGAAACTCGACACAGGATTGCCAGGCAGGCCGAAGATCACTTTTTCGCCTCTGGTCGCGACCATGATCGGCTTTCCCGGCTTCATCGCGACTTTCCAGAAATCGAGCTGAGCGCCCCAGGCTTCGAGCGCCGGGCGCATCAGATCGTGATCGCCCACAGAAGCCCCGCCGGTTGTAACGAGAATGTCTGCGATTTCCGATTTCGCGAGAGCAGTGGCGAGGGCTTCGCGATCATCAGACACCGGACCGAGCCTAATGACCTCGCAGCCCAGCTCAGCCAGCGTGGCGCCGATCATCGCACCATTGCTGGCCGGAATCTGATGGTCGGCGCAGTTCGCGGGATCGGCGGACAATTCATCGCCGCTGTCGAGGACAGCAACCCTGGGTGCGCGGCGAACATCCAGCGCCGCATGACCGGCACCAATCGCAAGCGCCAGCTGTGCAGGGCCAATGCGCGTTCCTGCTTTCAGGACAAGATCGCCCGCTGCAAAATCAAACCCACGTTGGCGAACGTGCCGCATGGCTGGCGGGAAGTCCTGAAAACACGTCACAGTCTGGCCATCGACCCGCGCATTCTCCTGGATCAGAATACGATCTGCGCCGGAGGGTACATGTGCGCCCGTCGAAATGCGCACAGTCTCGCCATCAAGCAGCGCGCGATTATAGGGCGTTCCCGCGCGGCTTTCGCCAACCAGTTTCCATGGCCCCTGGTCCCCACTGCCGATGGCATAACCATCCATGGCGGAAAGATCCGCTGGTGGCTGGGTGCGCTGTGCCTGCAAATCTTCTGCGAGATACCGACCAACGGCAGCTTCAACTGGCACAGTCTCTGTTGGCATTTGCGGCGCTAGCGCCAGCACTCGGTCCTGTGCTTCCTCCAGAGTGAGCATTGCGCCCATGCGTCAGTCAGCCACCCAATGCCCGGATTTGCCACCCAGCTTTTCAAGCAGCCGAACCTCTCCGATCACCATGCCTTTATCTAGCGCCTTGGCCATGTCATATATCGTCAAAAGCGCGGTTGATGCCGCCACCATCGCTTCCATCTCGACCCCCGTCTTACCGGTGAGAGATGCAGTGGCGGTGACGCGAACACCGTCACCTTCGAAGGTAAACTCCAAATCAACAGCATCAAGGCTGAGCGGATGGCACAACGGGATCAGCTCGCCCGTCTTTTTCGCTGCCATGATCGCAGCGATCCGTGCAGCACCCAAAACATCGCCTTTGGGCGCATCACCCGCCTTGATCGCGGCGAGCGCATCGGCGCTCATGCGGATAATTCCGCCAGCGCGCGCCATGCGTTCAGTCGCCGGCTTGGCCCCGACATTGACCATGCGGGCGGTGCCGCTTTCATCGAGATGGGTCAGGCGTTTGCTCATAATTCGCCTTTCTGGCCGATGTTCAGCCTTGCAGCAATGCCCGCGTGGCCGCTTCCACGTCATCCTGACGCATCAGGCTTTCGCCCACTAGGAATGTCCGGACGCCAGACTTCGCTAGGCGCGCACAATCATCATGGCTGTTGATCCCGCTCTCACCCACCAACAGCGTGCCTTCTGGTGCTAGCAGTGCAAGCCGCTCCGTGGTGGCAAGATCGGTGGTGAAGGTCTTGAGGTCGCGATTATTCACGCCGATCAGCCGCGATTTGAGCTTGGCCGCACGTTCCATCTCGGCTTCGTCATGAACTTCGACCAGCACATCCATCTCGCGCTCCAGCGCTGCGGCTTCGATCTCTGCCATCACGCTGTCTTCCAGCGCCGCCACAATGATCAGGATTGCATCTGCACCGATACTGCGTGCTTCGGCGACTTGCCACGGATCGATCATGAAATCCTTGCGTAAGACGGGCAGCTCGCATGCCGCGCGAGCGGCTTTGAGATAATCCTCATGACCCTGAAAATAGGGCGCGTCGGTAAGGACTGACAGACACGTGGCGCCGCCTGCTTGATAGGCTTTGGCGTGGTCTGCCGGTTCGAAGTCCGCGCGGATCAGCCCTTTGGAAGGCGAGGCTTTCTTGATTTCAGCGATCAGTGCGAAACCGGTTTCGGCTTTGGCGCGCAAGGCTGCTTCAAACCCGCGTGGGGCACTTTGCCCTGCTGCGCGATGATCGAGCGCAGTCACAGACCGCTCGGCGCGGCGTTGAGCCACTTCGATCCGCTTATTTGCGCAGATTTCCTCAAGCTTATTCATCTATTGCGCCAGCTCGATCCACTTGCCGAGCAGCTCTGCCGCCTTGCCGCTGTCGAGCGCTTCGGCCGCCATTTCTGCACCCTGACCCCAATCATCGGTCTTGCCAGCCACAATCAGTGTCCCAGCCGCATTGAGCAGAACAGCGTCGCGGTATGGGCCGGGTGTACCTTCCAATAGCGCCTTCAGCGCCTTGGAATTGTGAGAAGCATCGCCGCCGCGAATGGCCTCTACGGGGGCATGTGGCAAGCCGACCATGTCCGCATCAACACGGCGCATCTCAAAGTCGCCGCCTGTGACGTCAGCAAGTTCGTTTCCGCCGGCGAGACTCAATTCATCAAGGCCTTCATCGCCAGAGACAATGAATGTGCGCTCTGTGCCGAGCCGTGCCTTAGCTTCGGCGTAGATCGGGACGTAGCCCGGCCGCGCAATGCCGATCAGCTGGCGTGTCACGCCAGCCGGGTTCGACAACGGACCCATCAGGTTGAAGATCGTTCGCTTGCCCAATTTCTGCCGGATAGGCTGAATTCGGCCCATTGCCGGGTGATGGTTCTTGGCAAAAAGGAAACAGATGCCGATTTCGGAAAGTGTCTTTTCGGCGGTGCGCCCCGCTGCATCCATATCGAGGCCCAGTGCTTCGAGCGTGTCTGCTGCGCCTGATTTGCTCGATGCCGCGCGGTTGCCGTGCTTGGCCACGGGTACTCCGCAAGCAGCAACAACCAACGACACCGCGGTCGATACATTGAGCGTGTGATGCCCGTCACCGCCTGTGCCGCAGCAATCGACCGCGCCTTCAGGTGCTTCGATCGGAATCAGCCGCGCGCGCAAGGCTCGCGCCGCACCCGCAATTTCTTCAGCTGTTTCGCTGCGCTCGGTCATCGCCAACAGAAATCGAGCGATTTCCTCATCGCTCGCGTCACCGTCAAGGATCCAGCCGAAGACTTCTTCAGCCTCTGCTTCGCTCATGTGCGGGAC
This sequence comes from Altererythrobacter sp., assembly GCA_013002295.1. Classification (GTDB taxonomy): domain Bacteria; phylum Pseudomonadota; class Alphaproteobacteria; order Sphingomonadales; family Sphingomonadaceae; genus Erythrobacter. The sequence continues at coordinate 30,649 of JABDKI010000089.1, read as the reverse complement.
AGCGAGGGGAAGCGTCTTCATGCGGGTTCCTTTGTTTCTATGCCGCAAAGCGCAAGAAAGTTGGCGAGCAGAGCATGTCCATGCTCGGTTGCAATGCTTTCCGGGTGGAATTGCACCCCGTGGATTGGCAGTTCCTTATGACGGAACCCCATAGTATAGCCATCGTCGGAAGTTGCGTTCACAATCAGCTCTTCAGGCTGATCCTGCACCACCAGGCTGTGATAGCGCGTCGCGGTAAACGGAGAGGGCAGACCTGAAAACACGCCCGATCCATCATGTGTCACAGGCGAGGTCTTGCCATGCATCAGCCCGCCGCGCTCCACCTTTCCGCCGAAATGCTGCCCGATTGACTGGTGTCCAAGGCACACGCCCATCAGGGGTTTGCCCGCATCTGCACAAGCCGCGACCAGATCGAGACTGATACCGGCTTCATTGGGGGTGCAGGGGCCGGGCGAAATCAGGAACCCGGACGCATTCGTTTTGATCGCCTCAGCCGCGCTCAGCGCGTCATTGCGTTCAACCCGCACCTCTGCGCCCAGTTCCATCAGATAGTGGACCAAGTTGAAGGTGAAGCTGTCGTAATTGTCGATAACAAGGATCATTGCGATGCCGCCTTCGCGGTTTGCGTGCCCGCGATCAAGAAAGTTTTGCTACGCGGAGGTTTTCCCCGCGAGTTCATCGGTCGCGCGGACTAGGCCATCAACGATACCCGGTTCGTAAGCGCTATGCCCCCCATCGTGCACAATTCTCAGGTCCACTTCGGGCCATGTCTTCTTTAATTCCCACGCCGATGTCGGTGGGCAGCAGATGTCGTGGCGCCCCTGCACGATGATGCCCGGGATACCTTTCAGCTTGTGCGCATCTTTCAGCAGCTGAGCGTCCTCAAAGAAGAAATCTTCGAGGAAGAACTTCGCGCAGATGCGAGCGAACGGGACCGCTTTAGCAGGATCTGCGAAGGCGTCCATTAGCTCCGGATCGGGCAGCAATGTTGCAACGCTGCCTTCCCACAATGACCATTCGCGCGCCGCGGCAAGCCGGGTCGCCTCGTCGTCGCTAGTCAGGCGGTTGTAATAGGCTTTGACCAGATCACCGCGCTCGTCTTCCGGGATAAGGCCGGTGAACTGATCCCATTGCTCAGCCATGATCTCGCTCGCGCCGTAGCTGTAAAGCCAGTTCTTTTCCTTCTGCCGAGCCAGGAATACGCCGCGAAGCACCAGCTCGTCGCAGCGTTCGGGGTGTGTCTGCGCGTAGGCAAGCGAAAGGGTCGCGCCCCAGCTGCCGCCAAACACCTGCCAGCTATCGTGCCCGCACATTTCACGCAGCTTCTCAATGTCGGAAACTATCCGCCATGTGTCGTTGTGCTCGATTTCAGCAAAAGGGAGCGATTTTCCGCAGCCGCGCTGATCAAACAGCAGCACATCGTAAAGCGCAGGGTCCCACTGGCACCGGTTCTTCTCGCTGATGCCCCCACCGGGGCCACCGTGCAGAAAAACCGCCGGTTTTGCGCCGGGCGTGCCAACCCGCTCATAATACAGCGAATGGCCTTCGCCGACATCGAACATGCCGGTTTCATACGGTTCGATCTCTGGGTACAGGGTGCGTCCGTAATTCATTGGCTGACTTTCTTTGTCACAACGATCAGAGGGCCGATGCCATTGGTGTCGTCCAAGCGCTCTGTCACCGGGTCCCAAAGGCCGGAAATTCCGCCATCAAGATAAAGCGCGTTGGGAGTCTTCAGTTCGTCCCGGAAATAGCGCGCCAACTGGCCAAAGCTAAGTGCACCATCTGAAATGACGAAATGCGCTCTACCTTCCGCGTCGATGCCCACACCGTTGCGGACTATCTTGGAGGGGCCATCGTCCTGAATCTCGGAATGCAATTGCCCGTCAATCACCAGCATGGGCCCCGATTGGGTGCCAAACTGAGGACGATCACTGACGTTGTAGAGAAAATTGGTGCTGGTCCGGATTTCCCAAGCGCCATCCGTGCCGAAGAACACGCCATTGGGTTTCAAATAGAAATTCCCTGAGCCGTCGCCGCGCTCCAGTTCTTCCAGCCTCTGACCTTCTTCGACATAGTATCCGACCGGTTTTCCGCCGCTCTCAAACATCCCGCCATTCATCGCGAAGGCGACGACGGTCGCATCCTTGCCCAATGCTTCGCCGTAGGTCTTGAGCGAGCGATACCGTGTGCCGTTCGGATCGGTCAGGATGGTCGAGATATTGTGTTTTGTTGGGTCAGCCACACATTGAGTGAGCGGCACTTCTTCGAAGATCACGACTTCGCAAGCCGAGGCTTCGCGCCGCAATGCAACACGTGTTTCGGAACCTGATCCGATCTCAGTCCGAGTAACGGGCTCGCCACCCTGAAGCTCGCATCCGGCAAGGGTGATGGTGACAGCTAAGAGCGGGATGATGTGTTTCATTGACCAAACTCCGGTTCGCTAGCCACGCGTGCTGCTTCGCGCGCTGCAGCGATTAATGCACCGGCTTTGGCCTTACATTCTGCCAATTCGTAGTCTGGATCACTATCGGCGACGATGCCAGCCCCGGCTTGCACATGCATGATACCATCTTTGACCACCGCCGTGCGCAGCACGATGCAGCTGTCGACAGAGCCATCGGGTGCGAAGTAACCCACGCCGCCCGCATAGGCGCCGCGCGCTTCGGGTTCCAGCTCGGCGATTACTTCGCAAGCGCGGATTTTGGGCGCACCGCTGACTGTGCCTGCTGGGAACCCCGCAAACATGGCATCTATCGCATCACGCGATGGGTCGAGTTTTCCGATAACATTAGAAACGATGTGCATGACGTGGCTGTAGCGTTCGATTGTAAAGCTGTCGGTCACTTCGACAGAGCCCTTGGATGCCACTCGCCCTACGTCATTGCGCCCCAGATCAAGCAGCATCAGATGCTCCGCCCGTTCCTTTGGATCGGCGAGCAGGCTAGCTTCATTAGCATTGTCGTCCGCTGTATTTGCACCGCGGGGCCGCGTTCCAGCGATGGGCCGGATGGTGACCTCGCCATTTCGCACGCGGACGAGTATCTCGGGGCTCGATCCCACCACAGCAAAGCCCGGTAAGTCGAGGAAATAGAGGAAAGGTGAGGGGTTCACCCGTCGCAACGCGCGGTAGAGCTCAATCGGTGGCAAAGGGAAGGGGCACGTGAACCTTTGGGCTAAAACCACCTGAAAGATGTCGCCCGCCGAGATGTAATCCTTCGCACGCAGAACAATGTCTTTATAGTCATCCGCGGGAAGGACTGGTTCCAATGCCATATCAGGCAGATCGCCAGCTCTGTGACGCGGAGCTTTGGCATCTGACAATCGCCGCAGCACTTCGTCGATGCGTTCCCCTGCGCGCTCGATCGCCGCATCTGGGTTATCTGAATGCCAAATCGGCGCGATTGCAAACAGCGCATCGCTCAATCCGTCAAACACCAGGATGATAGTTGGGCGGACAAACAACATGTCAGGCAGATCGAGTTCGCTGTCTGGTGCGCGGGGTAGATCTTCTACCAGTCCGACCGTTTCAAATCCGAAGTAACCAACCAGGCAGGCGAGGGCGGGTGGCAAATCCTCTGGAACATCGATGCGGCAACTGTCAGCCAGCGAACGCAATGCATCAAGGCTGGTTTGATCGCACGGAGTGAAGACACCCCGGTCATGCTGCCAATCAGCGTTTATCTCGGCCTCTTCAGCGCGGGCCCTGAACACCAGATCGGGATCAAGGCCGAGCAAGCTATAGCGACCGCGAACTTCCCCACCTTCGACCGACTCAAGCAGAAAGTCACCGCGTTCTGGCTCGATCAGCTTGGCGGCGGCGCCCACAGGTGTTTCCGTATCCGCAATCACCTTGCGCCACACCAGCGCAGGCTTGCCTTCTGCCAAAGCCTTGGCTGCTGCTGCGGAGTTAGCCGGCAGATGTGCTCCTGAGATGGATGACAACCGGCCCGCTCCCTACTGCGTTGCGCCGGTCATTTGACGTTTGACCGCTTCCAGCGCTGCCGCATTGGTTTCAACGCCCAGCTCCTGCCGCATTGCGCGGGTCATCTGCTGCGCAAGCTCGTCGCCGATAGCACCGCGCAATTGCTGGCGTGAGGCCGCGATGATCGGATCATTGGCAGCAATTTCCGGTGTCTCGATGTCTGTAAGATCGACAATGAACCAACCAAGATCGTTTGGTGCTTCCAGACGTTTGGTTGTACCTTCGGCCATACTGAACATCAGCGCCAAAGCTGGCGGGATCTGTTGGCCTTGCGCAAGCAGTTGTTGGCGATTGATATTGAGCTCATCCACCGGAGGAAGCTGTGTTTCCTCTTCACGCATAGCCGCAGCCAGGCTCAGCTCTCCTCCAGCTCGTTCGATCACACGATCAGCGGCAGCGCGTGCCAACTTGGCCCCCTCTGAGAGACGCCAGCTGAGCACAATCTGTTCGCGGATTTCGTCAAGCGGTGCCGCTGCAGATTGCGTTATGTCCGAGACTTCGAAGATCATGAAGGTCGTGCCGCGCGCAATCTCCGCCAGTTGCGGTTCGCCTTCATCCATCTGGAACGCGGTGTTGACCGCGCCAACCAATTGCGGTGGCAACTGCGCGCCCGGCACGCCATATACCTGGCCATCCGCTGTGATCGGGGCCGTGGAACTGATCTCGACTTCAAGCTCTTGCGCGACTTGTGACAGGGCAACGCCGCTATCGACTTGCTCTTCAACGCGCGCGCTTAGATCCGCCAAGGCAAAGGCACGTTTTTCCAGTAGCAATTGCTCACGAATTTCCGGAGTGACGGCAGCCAATGAACGGCCGGCAATGCTAGTTACAATGTCAACACGGACAACGTGCCAGCCCAAAGAGCTGCGTGCAGGCTGTGCAACCTGGCCGCGTGATGCGCCAAATACTGCATTAGCCACTGCGTCCGAAGTTTGATTGCTATAGTCTTCCTGATTGATCGGGCCGATCTGTGTTGTGCTGAAACCGGCCTCGCGTGCAACGCTGGCAAATGAGGCGCCGCCATTCACACGGTCACGAATGCTATTCGCTGCATCCTGTGTCGGAACAATCAACTGTGTGATCGTGCGATCTTCGCTTTCGGCATAAAGCGCGCGGTCACGTTCGTAGCGAGCCGAAACCTCTTCCTCGGTCGGCGTCACATCCGTGTCGAGATTTTCAACACCGAACATTGCGTAACGAATGACGCGGCGCTCGGGGCGGATGTAGTCATCGCGATTTTCATCGTAATAGGCAGTCAACTGCTCCTCGGTCGGATCGCCTTCTGGCGCGAAGGATACGCTCGGTATAAAGGCCACTGAACCCTCACGCCGTTCCCGCAGGAGTGATGCGTAACGCATTGCGAATTTTTGCGGCATTTGCGCGCCGCTCAGCCCAGGTACAATGATCTGACGCGCCAGGAGGCTGTCGCCAATTTCCCGGCGTAGCATTGCTTCGTTCATGTTCAGCCTGCGCAATGAATCCTGAAACGACTGCTGGCTGAAGTTGCCATCTGGACCCCGAAAGCCAGGAATGTCCAAAATCTCGCTATTGACCAGATTCTCACCGGCGCGCAGGCCATACCTCTTCGCATAGGCGCCGATTGCGTAGCGGTCGATCATTTGCTCAAGGACTTCTTCAAACCCGCCTTGGGCAGCGAATGCGGGCAAAGTCATGGTGGGATTCTGTTGACGAACCTGATCGACTGCATTGCTCACTGCGCGGCTAAAGTCCGCATTGCCGATCTTTTCATCGCCCACCACGGCGACGCGGTCTCCGCCTGACACGCCGCCAAACGTCGCCTGATTGGCTACATCACTGCTGGCAAAAGCGAAGGCAATAAGGACGAGGAACCCCAAAGTGAGGCCGAGACCAAGCTTCGAGCTGAAAAAGTTGCGAAAGATGCTAATCATGAATGCGAGTATTCCGCGATTGTCGGCGCAAATGTAGGCCGGTGGATGAATTTGACCGCTGCGCTTTATCGGCCCTGCGTTCTTGCCGCAACAGGTTGCGAACGGTTTTGACTGATTGTGCAAGGTCGGCTAGCGGGACCGGCCCCCTACGCCCTATGTAATGGGCAAGATTCGCAAGAACAGGAAATCCCCTATGGCCAATCGGCCTTATATTGTTGGCAATTGGAAAATGAATGGCACGCGCGCCATGCTATCCGAAGCGCGCACGATTGATCGCGCCGCGCAGCGCCACATGAAGGTGGAGGTGGCGATTGCGCCGCCTTACACGCTTATTCATGCTGTCCATCGCGAAGTTGAGCAGATCGGTGTCGGAGCGCAGGATTGCCATCCTGGAAGCGAAGGCGCGTTCACAGGCGACATTTCTGCGCCAATGCTGGCTGATGCCGGTGCAAAATTTGTAATTGTTGGTCACAGCGAGCGCCGTCAAGGCCATGCCGAAAGCAACGATCTGGTGCGCGAGAAAGCGCAATCTGCGCTGGATGCCGGTATGCAAGTAATCATGTGTTGCGGCGAAGACGCCAAGACCCGCGATGCTGGCAAGGCGGCATCGTTCGTAACAAAGCAACTGAAGTCTTCACTTCCAGAGTTGGACAATGCGGGAGACATTCTAACCGTAGCCTACGAGCCGATTTGGGCGATCGGCACGGGCAATTCTGCGACTCCAGACGACATTGCAGAGATGCACGCGGAAATCCGCAAGCTGCTGGTCAAGCTCTACGGTGAAGAACAGGGTACCGGTGTGCGCATTTTGTATGGCGGCTCTGTGAACCCCGATAATGCGCGCGAGATTCTCTCGACACCTGAAGTTGGCGGCGCGTTGGTCGGAGGAGCCAGCCTGACAGCAGACAGCTTTATGGGCATTGCACTCGCCGCTGGAGACCCGCCGGAAGCCTAGCGGGCAAACGAGCCTGACCACAAACACTTGTTCATTGCTGTTCGCGCCCCTAAATGGCGCACAGCAACTTTACTGGGATCATCATGTCGCTGTTTCTTTTCCTTACTGTCGTTCAAGCCGTTGTCGCGGCTGCGCTCGTGGGCGTAATTCTAATGCAGCGTTCCGAAGGCGGCGGCTTGGGAATTGGCGGCGGTAGCCCTGGCGGATTGATGGGCGCGCGCGGTGCAGCAGACTTTCTGACACGCTCGACTCGTTGGCTCGCGATTGCCTTTGTCGCGCTTTCGATCACCTTGGCTGCGGTTGCAGTAGAGACTATTGGTGGGGACGAGATCACCACAACAATCGATCGTTCCGTTGCGCCGGCCGATCCATTGGCTCCTGCAGCAGATCCGCTCGCGCCAACGCAAGAAGCGCCAGCCTCGGAAGACCCACTTTCCGGCGCGACCGAGTAATCCTTCACCAGACTTTCGGCCAGACTTGTGGATTGCGCACAATCGTTGCTGCAATTTGCTTGCCACGAATCCAGTTAGGGGCTTAAGGCTCAACTCCCATGGCGCGGTACATATTTATCACCGGCGGCGTGGTCTCCTCGCTCGGAAAAGGTCTCATGGCAGCAAGCCTCGGTGCTTTGCTGCAAGCGCGTGGATTCAAAGTCCGCATTCGCAAGTTCGACCCCTATCTCAATGTCGATCCGGGCACGATGAGCCCGTATCAGCATGGCGAAGTCTACGTCACGGATGACGGTGCAGAGACCGACCTTGATCTCGGCCACTATGAACGGTTTACCGGTGTCTCTGCACGTCAGGCGGATAATATCACGTCTGGCCGTGTATACCGCGATATCATTGCGAAAGAACGCCGCGGTGATTACCTAGGCGCGACAGTTCAGGTCATCCCCCATGTAACCGATGCGATCAAGGAATTCGCATTGTCGGACCAGGACGATCACGATTTCATCTTGTGCGAGATTGGCGGAACGGTGGGTGACATCGAATCGCTACCGTTCATGGAAGCTATACGTCAGCTAAGAAACGAGCTGGAACCGCAACAGACGGTTTCGGTGCATGTCACGCTGGTGCCCTATATCGCCGCTGCCGGTGAGCTGAAGACAAAGCCTACACAGCATTCGGTGCGCGAACTGGCGAGCCTCGGGATTAAACCGGACGTTTTGCTTTGTCGGGCCGAGCATGAGATTCCCGAAGGCGAACGCCGCAAGATTGCGCAATTCTGCAATGTGCGCACTGAAAGCGTGATCCAGGCCCTCGATGCACCGTCGATCTATTCGGTGCCTTTGCAATATCATCGCGAAGGACTTGACGCAGAAGTCTTGCGCGCTTTCGGAATAACCGATGCGCCAGAGCCCGATCTGACGGCCTGGAACGACGTGACGGATCGCTACTTCAATCCTGAAGGCGAAGTTACAATCGGCGTGGTTGGCAAATATGTCGGACTGCCTGATGCCTACAAATCACTCAATGAAGCTCTCGTTCATGGCGGAATGGCCAATCGAACCAAGGTCAACATCAAGTGGATTGATGCAGAGGTTTTTGAAGGTGATGATGCCGAGCTCGCGTCCAAGCTAGAGCCGCTTCATGGCATCCTGGTGCCTGGTGGTTTTGGTGAACGCGGTAGCGAAGGCAAGATCGCCAGTGTCAAGTTTGCGCGCGAGCGCAATGTTCCCTTCTTTGGTATTTGCCTGGGTATGCAGATGGCCTGCGTTGAAGCGGCGCGAAACGCCGGCCTTGATGCTGCATCTTCGACCGAATTTGGCCCAACTGAGGAGCCGGTCGTCGGCATCATCGAAGAGTGGATGAGTGAGGAAGGTCTGCAAACACGCGAAGCAGGCGGCGACCTAGGTGGCACCATGCGGCTTGGTGCATATGATGCACAACTGTCCGCCAATAGCCATGTTTCGCGCGTCTATGGCGGTGCTGAAGAGATATCGGAACGCCATCGTCATCGCTATGAGGTGAACGGCGCATACATTGATCCGCTCGAAAAGAGCGGGTTGGTATTCTCCGGCATGTCGCCAGATGGACTTTTGCCAGAGATTGTCGAACGTCCGGATCACCCGTGGTTTATTGGCGTGCAATTTCACCCCGAGCTGAAATCAAAACCGTTTGATCCACACCCCCTTTTTGCAGGATTCGTCGCGGCTGCTTTGGAGCAATCGCGTTTGGTTTGACCCTTGGTTGAGGGACAGACTGCCAATTCTGCACTTTCAAGCACAGCCAAATTGAGCGTTCAAGCGCCTGAATTTGCATTCAAAATCGATTTTTGCGCAAATTGCAGCAATTGCTGTCGTGTTCTTACAAGTCAGCAAGATAATTCTTGCGCATGATAACATTCACAACGTAGCAGTTACAAAGTCTTCCGGAGGGGACCGGAGGTTTGGGGCGAAAGCACCCTTTGTGTATTTGGCTAGCGCGTTCCTGCGTTGGCAAAGAGCTCGAGCTGGTTTGTAACGCCTTTTGCGACCCGGACGTTACAAATCGAACGAGGCGATGAAAATCGCAGGGGGCGGATGAACGGTCCGCCCCCTTTTAATTCCTAAATTAATGTTGTTGTGCTTACGCCGCGTCGACTTGGCTGCCATCGCCGGACGAAACCGCCTTCAACTTGGCTGTATGGCCGTTGACCGCGATCTTCTTGGGCTTCATCGCTTCAGGCACTTCGCGCACCAGATCAATGGTTAGGAGCCCGTCTGCCATATCGGCGTTTTCGACGCGGACATAGTCCGCAAGCTCAAAGCGGCGCTCGAACCCGCGATTGGCAATGCCGACATGCAGCATCTGACCCTCGGGAGCGTCATCGCGCTTGCGGCCTTGTACCGTCAGCAGGTTCTGTTGAGCGGTGATATCGATGTCGTCCGGGCGGAAGCCGGCTACTGCCAGCGTGATGCGATATTCTTCATCGCCGCGGCGCTCGATATTGAATGGAGGATAGTTATCGCCGACGTTCTGGCGAACCTTGTTTTCGAGCAAGTCGAACAGGTGATCAAAGCCTACGGTCGAACGGCGATACGGGGTAAAATCTAGACGTGACATATCAAATCCTCTTCTGAGCAATTCAAAAAATGTTAGGAGCCTGCAACTGCAGCGCCCGTGGTGATTGTCGCAGCCCCCATTGCGGCGAGCCTCGACATATACCAAATAGGTGTCGCAAATGGGCTTTCAAGTCTCCCGCATTCGGGAGCAAACGGGACAAGAGAAATACGATGCCGACAATCGACATCTACACCAAGTTCGCCTGCGGATTCTGTGTTCGTGCCAAGCGCCTGCTGAAGGAGAAGGGCGCCGAGTTTAACGAGTATGACATCACAATGGGCGGCCCCAAACGGGATGAAATGCTGGCACGCGCACCCAGTGCCATGACAGTGCCGCAGATTTTCATTGACGATGTCCATGTCGGCGGATCAGATGATCTCGTCGCGCTGGAACGCGAAGGCAAGCTCGACTCATTGCTGGCGGGGTAGGGCGCTTACGTGCCGCGCATAGCTGTCTTGCAGATGACGTCAGGCGTTGATCCTGAAGCGAACTATTTCGCGCTGGAGGCGGCTGCGATTGAAGCTGGAAGAGGTGGCGCTGAGATTCTCTTCACGCCGGAAATGTCTGTGCTGTTGGACAAGGATCGCAAGCGCGCCGGGTCCTGGATCGAGTCAACAGAGCCTAACCGTATCAGCGACAGGTTAGATAAATTGTCTGCTGAAACCGGGATTGATTTAGCGATCGGAGCAATGCCGGTAATGGGCGTGAATAGGCGTTGGGCCAACAGATCATTCTATTTCGGAGGACCGCTGGGGCTACGCGCGACATACGACAAAATTCATATGTTCGATGTGCAGTTGTCGAACGGTGAGAGTTGGCGTGAAAGCGCGGCATACGAGCCAGGTACGCAAGTAGTTACGATTGATGATACCCCATTGGGACGGCTTGGTTTGACCATCTGTTATGACATGCGTTTCCCGGCATTGTTCGAGCAGCTGGGGCAACGGAAATGTGATGCGATTGCGGTGCCGGCTGCCTTCACTGTGCCAACCGGGCGCGATCATTGGCATGTCATGCTGCGCGCCCGCGCGATTGAAGCGAGTGCCTTCGTGATTGCAGCCGGGCAGGTGGGTCAACATGAGGACGGACGCGAGACATACGGACACTCTTTGGTGGTCGATCCGTGGGGCAAAATTCTGCTGGATATGGGTGGAGACAAGCCCGGATTGGCATATTGCGATATCGATCTTTCGCGCGTGGAAGAGGTTCGCTCTCAATTGCCAAGCCTTGCTAATCGGCGCCCAATCGCCAAATAGAGCGCGCAATGATCGTTTATGACCTCATCTGTAACCAAAGCCATCGCTTCGAAGGCTGGTTCGGCTCGTCTGACGACTATGTCGAGCAGTTAGAGCGCGGGATGTTGTCATGCCCGCATTGCGGCAGCGAAGCTGTCACCAAAGCGCCTATGGCCCCCGCTGTGCCTGCAAAAGGCAACACAAAGGGCGACACTGTACCGGCTAAGTCTGACGGACAGGACGTCAGCCAGCTTTCGAACACACCTATGCCGCCTGAAGTGCAACATGCGTTGACCAAACTTGCCGAGGCACAGGCGAAGGCGCTGAAGCAAAGCACATGGGTAGGTGACAAGTTCGCTGAGACATCGCGAAAGATGCATTACGGCGAAGCGGACGAGAAACCGATACACGGGCAGGCCAGCCTGGAAGAAGCGCAAGGTCTGGTCGATGAAGGCATTGCGATTGCACCGCTGCCTTTCCCTGTTGCACCACCTGAAGATCTGAATTGATGTATCTTTGGGTCTAGCACCCTCCGGGTGTGCGAGATCTTCGCTCATACCACCATAGATCGTATCGCTGCGGGCCCGCAGTCGCGCTTTGGGTCGCTTGCGCGACCAATATTCAGTGCTATTGGGTTCCGCGGGGCCCCGTAGCTCAGCCGGATAGAGCACCAGATTCCTAATCTGGGGGCCGCGTGTTCGAATCACGCCGGGGTCACCATCAAATTATCGCGCGCCAAATCGTCGGAAGTTCGCCAAGGCCAGAAGCGAGATTGTGGCTGAAGCCATGGTGACAAGCAGGCATGTGCCGGCCCAGCCGTATCCATCATAAATGGCTGTCCCTAAAACGCTTCCAAAGCCGCCGCCGATAAACATGATTACGATATAGATTGTCGTCAGACGTGTTCGAATCGCAGGCTCCAGCGCGAGAAATATCATTCGACTGGTCACATCGACCGATGGGCCAACCAGATTGATGAGCGTTAGCGGGATAAGCACAACCCACGCGTTGAATCCAAACGGATAGAGTAAAGCAATTCCCGCAAACTGCAGTACAGCGACAATGGCTCTGGCACGCCGCGGCCCTACATGGTCGGCCCATCGACCAATGCGCGGCGTTGTAAGAACACTGATCGCGCCGATGCCCGCCAGATAACCGACAGTATCGACCCCATAGCCAAGTTCAGGGCTGGTCAAGTGTAAGGCAAGTGCCAGCCAGACTGCGGTGAAACAACCAAAGTTGAGACCCTGGATCAGCGCGGAATTCAGAACATCCTTATGCTGCCGAGCCAAGCTAATCACTGACGCTAGAAGCCCGCGATAAGAACCGGATGGGCGCTTTTCTGGCACCGTCTCGCTCTGCATTGAGAACGGGAGCATCAGCGTAACTGCAATCATCAGGCTGGCGGCAATCCAATAGACTGTGCGCCAGCCAAAGGCTTCGGTAACGATACCAGCGCCAACACGCGCGACAAGAATGCCAAAGATTACACCGGCTGTGAGCAGCGCGGTGACTTGGCCGAGCCGCTCTGGAGCAACGCGCTTGGAAGCAAATGCCGGGAGCAGATAGGGTGCGATCGTCACAAACCCAAGCAGTGTCGATGCCAATGTAAAGAGAGCAAACTGCGCTGCCAAAGCCATCCCCAACATCGCGAGTGTTTGCAGGCTGACAAACAGGATGCATAGGCTACGGTTGGAGTATCGGTCGCCCAACGGCAGAAGCAGGAAAATGCCGATGGCTAGCGCAATCTGATTGAGTGCAGGAACGACGCCGATTGCGCCATCGCTTACTCCGAAATCGCGCGCCACCTCTCCTATAATGGGATGGATGTAATACGCATTCGCAGTGACCACCGCGGTCGTCGCGGCGAGCCCGTATTCCTGCGCGCGGCTGAGATAGCCCGCTTGGCTCAATTCAGAATGCCTGCCTGATTGGCCGTATCGATTACACCTTGGGATAGCTCTGCTGGCCGGTCTTCCTGGCAGAAGTGGCCACATCCGCTCATGATGTCGTGCGGCAGGCCTTCTGCGCCTTTGATCCGCCCGGCTAGTGTTTCTCCGAGCCCGCCCGTAACAGGATCGTCCGCACCAAACAGGGTCAGGAACGGCTTGTCGTATGCGGCCAAATGCTCCCAAGCTGCTGTGTTTTCTTCAATGCCTGCCATGCCATCTTCGACCGGCACCAACTGAGGGAAAGCACGCGCGCCCGCTTTGCTCGGTTCGTCAGGGAAGGGGGCGTCATAGGCAGCAACTTCTGCCGCTGAACGCTCGGTAAAGGTCGCACGCTGTAGTAGCTCACCAATCTTGAAATCGGGCGAGCTTTTCGCAAACTCGCGCCAAGCGAGGAACGCAGGCGAAGGCGTGCCGCCGGTCGGCAGGAATGTGTTGCTGGCCACAACAAAACTGAACCGGTCAGGCGCGCGGCCAACCATTCGAAGGCCTAACAGTCCGCCCCAGTCCTGACAAAAGAGCCCGGCTTCCTGAGGCACCATGGCATCCCGCCATTGTTCGAGCCAATCAACGTGGCGAGCATAGGTGTAAAAGCTTTGATCGTCAGGTTTGTCGCTCTTGCCAAATCCGATCAGATCTGGCGCGAGGCAGCGGAATCCCGCCTGCACCAGGATTGGGATCATCTTGCGATAGAGGAAGCTCCAGCTTGGCTCGCCATGAAACAGCAGCAAAGGCGGTGCGTCTTTGGGCCCTTCATCGAGGTAATGCATCTGTCCGCGGTGTCCGCCACCCAATTCGATTTCCAACCAGTTCTCGGAAAATGGATAGTCAGGGATGCTGGTGAAACGGGCGGGGTCAAAACGCAGGATTTCCATGGCACACAATCTCCTTGAAGAAATTGAGTAGCACGAAAAAACCTAAAGGCCACTAACCCTTAAGCAAGCGCTATTTATCGAGGGGGACCGCACCCTTGAATGTATGCGTGACATAGGGGAAGGGGATTTCGATACCCGCATTGTCCAAGCCTTGCTTGATTGCGCGGATGACCTTGTCACGGCTCTCGTGCCCGTCCCGATTGGTCGAGCCAGTCCACCAACGGACCTTGAAATCGACAGAGCAGGAATTGAACTCTTGCGCAAAGACATCAATGCCTTTGTCGAGAATGATTCCATCCACGCTCTCTACCGACTTTCGGATTACTTCTGCTGCTTGATCAAGGTTTGAGTCATAGGCAACGCCAACCACAACATCGAAGCGGCGCTGTTCCTGATCGGTCAGTATTTCGACCGGGTTCTTGAACAAGATCGAGTTCGGAACGACCGTCAGCTCTCCAGACAATGCGCGAACGTGTGTTTCGCGCAAGGTGATGTGTTCAACCTTGCCTTCGATTCCTTCGCATTCGATCGTGTCGCCAATGCGCATTTTCTGACGCAGCATGATCAACACGCCCGCAAGAAAATTCTCGAAGATATCCTGGAATGCAAAGCCGATTGCGACCGCACCAATGCCTAGGCCGGCGAACAGGCTACCAGGGGTTAAGTCGGGGAAAACGACAATTGCCGCCAGCATGACGCCGAACAGCCAGATTGCCAGTTTGACCAAAGTCTCCACCAGATTTCGCAGAGAAGGCCGAACGTCAGCTTTTCCAGTGATGCGATCTGCAATCTTGACTGCAAAACCAGCGACCAGACCGGTCAGCAAAAGGATAATAATGGCGACAACGATCAATGGGATGGATTGCACAAATCCGTCCATCATTGCCGTGACCTGATAATCGATCTGATTGAGCATATTTAAGATTGTCCCCGTTGCCTACCAAACCAATGGATAGCGCAAGGGTATTGATCCGAAAGTACCGATTGCGCAAGTCTATCAACTTGATCAGGTGGACTTGGCGCTCGCACTTGGGCAATCAGCGCAGGCAACTTCAAAGAGGGAAATCCAGCAGTGATGCAGGAAAGCGAAGAACTGACTGAGATCCGACGCGCGGTACGTGCGCTTTGTGAAGAGTTTCCCGGCGAGTATTGGCGTGAAAAGGATCGCACGCGGGATTATCCGGCAGAATTTGTTGATGCGCTCACCAAGTCCGGTTTTTTGGCCGCGCTGATCCCGGAAGAGTTTGGGGGCAGCGGACTTAAGCTAGATGCAGCATCGGTCATCATGGAAGAGATCCAGGCTTCAGGTTGCAATGGCGGTGCGGCCCATGCGCAAATGTACATCATGAACACCCTGCTTCGATACGGCAGCGATGCGCAAAAGGCCGAATATCTACCCAAGATCGCCAACGGTGAGCTGCGCCTACAGGCATTCGGCGTCTCCGAGCCAACCAGCGGAACCGATACGCTTTCGCTCAAGACTCGCGCAACGAAAGACAGCGATGAATATGTGATCAACGGCCAGAAGATCTGGACGAGCCGGGCCGAGCATTCCGATCTGATGCTGTTGCTGGCACGAACAACACCGCGTGAGGAAGTGGAGAAGCGAACCGAAGGGCTGTCGATCTTCCTTGTCGATATGCGCGAAGTTGTGGGGAAGGGGATGACGATCAAGCCGATCCGCACGATGATGAACCATTCGTCTTGCGAAGTTTTCTTCGACGATATGCGTATCCCGGCCAGCGCGCTGATCGGGGAAGAAGGGAAGGGCTTCCGCTATATCCTTTCGGGCATGAACGCAGAGCGCGTTTTGATCGCTGCCGAATGCATCGGCGATGCCAAATGGTTCATTGAAAAGGCAAAGGGCTACGCCAATGAACGCGAAGTTTTCAGCCGACCAATAGGTCAGAACCAAGGCGTGCAGTTTCCGATCGCGCGTTGCTATGCGCAAATGCGCGCGGCCGAATTGATGGTGCACCATGCGGCTGATGTTTATGATCAAGGCGGCAATGCGGGCGAAGAAGCCAATATGGCCAAGCTGCTTGCATCGGAGGCAAGCTGGGCTTCGGCGGATATGTGCGTGCAGACCTTTGGCGGGTTTGGGTTCGCTGAAGAGTATGATGTCGAAAGGAAGTTTCGCGAAGCGCGGCTCTACACCGTCGCGCCCATATCGACCAACCTCATCCTGTCATATTTGTCCGAACACGTACTCGGGCTGCCGCGTTCCTACTGATTTGTGACACAAACCACTTGCACGCGGCAGTTAACTATGATTCTGTGCGTTTGACGAGGACGGGGCAAAATGCGCAAACCACCAAAAGAGCAATTGAGGCAGGGCTTGGCTCTTGCGGCACTGCTGCTTATTGCGAGTTTTGCGATTGGGGGTCCGACAGGACTGCTCGAGTGGAACGAGACTGAAGAGCTGCTGGAACAACGCAAGGCTCAGATTGCGGAGATGCAAGTCAAGCGAGACATGCTCAAGAATAAGGTCGACCGGCTTCATCCGGATGGGGCGGACCCTGACTTGGTGGGCGAGCTGCTGCGGGAGAACATGAATGTTGTTCACCCGGATGAGATCGTCATCACGCTTGACCAAGAGTAATTGCGGCTCAATTCAACTTGAAGATTTCGTATGCGCAGATGCGCGCTTGACGTTGCGTAACCGTGCGGCTTGCGCCTATAGTATGCGAGCAACCCACCTCCCCGGGGAAGAACAATAAACAAGGATGTGAGCTTTGGC
This sequence comes from Altererythrobacter sp., assembly GCA_013002295.1. GTDB lineage: Bacteria > Pseudomonadota > Alphaproteobacteria > Sphingomonadales > Sphingomonadaceae > Erythrobacter. The sequence goes on along the minus strand of JABDKI010000089.1, from coordinate 13,953 downwards.
TAAAGCCGCGAAAAAGACGCAGGATGCGTCTGGTAAATCTCCAGCTACAAACGACGGCGAGTTCGTTCTGCATTCGCTTCAGGAAGCGCATGAGAAGAACCTCAAATACGATGCTAGCGAAGAGGAATTGCTCACTTTCTATGAGCAGATGCTTCTCATCCGCCGGTTTGAGGAAAAGGCAGGTCAGCTTTATGGTCTCGGCCTGATCGGCGGTTTTTGCCATTTGTACATCGGGCAGGAAGCTGTTGCGATTGGCCTACAAAGCGCGCTTGATAATGACAGGGACAGTGTGATCACCGGCTATCGCGATCATGGCCATATGCTTGCTTACGGCATCGATCCCAACGTCATTATGGCAGAGCTGACCGGACGTCAGGCTGGTATTTCGAAGGGGAAGGGCGGCTCGATGCATATGTTCAGCACCGAGCACAAATTCTATGGCGGCCATGGCATTGTAGGGGCGCAAGTATCGCTCGGCGGTGGACTCGCTCTGGCGCACAAATACAACGAAGATGGCGGTCTATGCCTGGCGTATTTTGGTGATGGCGCAGCCAACCAAGGCCAGGTCTATGAGACCTTCAACATGGCGTCCCTTTGGAATCTACCAATCGTGTTTGTGGTCGAGAACAATCAGTATGCCATGGGCACCAGCACGGCACGATCGAGCGCAGAGACCGAATTCCACCGCCGCGGCACAGCATTTCGCATTCCAGGAATGGATGTGAACGGCATGGACGTGCTCGAGGTTCGCAGCGCTGCCGAAATCGCGTTCAAGCACGTACGCGAAGGCGGCGGACCCGTGTTGATAGAATGCAATACTTATCGTTATCGCGGTCATTCCATGTCCGACCCTGCCAAATATCGTAGCCGAGAAGAGGTGCAGGGAATGCGTGACAATCGCGATCCCATCGAAGGGCTCAAGAAAGTCCTGCTTGAAAACGGCAAGACAGAGGAAGACTTGAAAGCCATCGACAAGGCAATCCGGGCCCGCGTTGCGGAAAGCGCGGACTTTGCTGAAACTTCGCCAGAGCCGGATGCGTCTGAGCTCTACACCGATGTTCTGGTGGAGGAGTATTGAGCCATGGCGATTGAACTCAAGATGCCGGCGCTTTCTCCGACTATGGAAGAAGGCACACTCGCCAAATGGCTTAAGAACGTGGGCGACACGATTGAAGCCGGCGATATCATTGCGGAGATCGAGACCGACAAAGCAACGATGGAATTTGAAGCCATTGATGACGGCGTGATTACGAAGATCCTTGTCGCGGAAGGCACGGAGAATGTCGCTGTCGGCACTGTAATTGCCGAATTAGAAGGCGAGGGGGACGACGCGAGCCCTTCAGAGACATCTGCGGCGCCTGCTGCGGACGTTGCGCCCGCTCCAGCACCATCGCCTGCTCCTTCGAAGCCAGTCGCAAAGCCACAAGCTGACCCATCAATCCCTGAAGGCACGAGCTTCTCCCCAGTCTCGGTTCGTGAAGCTTTACGTGACGGCATGGCTGAGGAAATGCGCCGCGACGAACGTGTCTTTGTGATGGGTGAAGAAGTCGCCGAATACCAAGGCGCGTATAAGGTCACGCAAGGCCTGCTCGACGAATTTGGTCCCAAGCGCGTGATCGACACGCCAATTACAGAATACGGCTTTGCGGGGATTGGTTCCGGCGCGGCGATGGGCGGATTGCGTCCCATTGTCGAGTTTATGACTTTCAACTTCGCGATGCAGGCGATTGATCACATCATCAATTCAGCCGCGAAAACAAACTATATGTCTGGCGGGCAGATGCGCTGTCCAATCGTGTTCCGCGGCCCGAATGGCGCGGCCAGCCGGGTTGGTGCCCAACACAGCCAGAACTATGGCCCGTGGTACGCCAGTGTGCCAGGTCTGATCGTGATTGCACCATATGACAGCGCAGATGCTAAGGGCCTTTTGAAGGCAGCGATCCGCAGCGAAGATCCAGTCGTCTTCCTCGAGAACGAGCTGGTTTACGGCCGCAGCTTCGATGTGCCCGACATGGAAGACTATGTCCTGCCCATCGGCAAGGGGCGGATCATGCGTGAAGGCAGCGACGTTACAATCGTCAGTTACTCGATCGGGGTCGGACTCGCGCTGGAAGCGGCGGACACACTGGCTGAAGAAGGTATCGATGCAGAAGTTATCGACCTTCGCACTTTGCGCCCGCTGGACAGGGAAGCAATCCTGACTTCGCTCGCCAAGACGAACCGCCTCGTGATCGCTGAAGAGGGTTGGCCCACATGCTCAATCGCATCTGAAGTGATGGCAATTTGCATGGAGGATGGATTCGATCATCTTGACGCGCCGGTCTTGCGCGTATGCGATGAAGATGTTCCGCTACCCTATGCAGCGAACCTGGAGAAGCTTGCGCTGATTGATGCGCCGCGCATCGTCACTGCCGTCAAGAAGGTTTGTTACAAGGATTAGTCCGAAACGAAAGCGGCGGGCACTAAGGCCCGCCGCTTTATAGTTACGAATCACCCAATCTATTCGTCGATGACGATGATCGGCCGTGAATAAGTGAGCTGGGGTGACACCCAGTCAACCAAGGGAACCACTGATGGCGGAGTATATGTCAAACTGATGGTTTTCTCATGGGTACCGAATACGCGGGGCGTAGAGACATCAGTGACCCGAACATCAAAAGTATTGTTGAGCAGGTAAGGCGCTCCTGCACCGCGGCTTTCTGCCCAAGTTATGATTGTGGCATTGTCGATTTCATTGCCTTTTTGATACTCGACAACTGCATAACGCGCGGTTTCTTGTGCAATTGATCGTAGGGCGTTTTGGGCTTGCATCCCAAGACCTACTTGAAACACTCCGAATAATAATCCGATTATTGCCGGGGCAAGGATCGCGAACTCAACGATGGTCGAGCCACTGTTATCCCGAGCGAAAAATTTACTGTTTGTAATCATGAAATTTGCACCCGGCGCGAAACGTTGAAATCTACTGGGCCGCCAATACCAAAATGCGTCCAGGCTGGCGTGTAGGTATCCTTCATGCGGATAATGATGAATTCGGAAACAACCGCAGCCGAAGAACAGCTACTTGCATTGGTTTCCAAAGTTAGTTCTGTGTCGCAACGATAGCGAAGCACCATCGACACCTTGTCCGCAGCCAATCCTGTCGATGACACAATGATACTCTCAAGCATTTGGCGTTCGCTTGCTTCATTAGGCGCGCGCGCCAACGCCACTGCGGCCGCTTCAGCGGCGGCAGTTTGGAGTTCAGCTTGGCGTGAAACGATATTGCTCACCTCCAATCCGCCAAGCACCATAGTCGCCAGAATTGGCACGATAAATGCTGTTTCGATCGCAACACTGCCGCCATTGCAGGCGAGCAGTGATTTTAGGACTGACTTTGTCATGTCTATCCCACCAGCCTTACGCGCGTGCCACCGTTGCCGACGATTGTGCTGTGTGTTTCGCCCGGGGGGCAAAGCGTTGTGAGGTTGGCCGTGCCACCAATCTGAAGCTTCGACGACATGATCATAAGGCAGTTGGCGGACGCTGTCATCGCACCAGACAGCAGAATTTCACTATTAGGCATGTAGACAACACCATTGAGGTCGAAATTGGCGCCGCCATTTAGTGTGCTGCCTTTATGACCCGGCGAATCCGGATGTTCGAAGATTAGCATGCCTTCGATTAGAGCTGCGTCGTCAGCTGCCACGCCAAGTGCAATCAATTCCAATGCGGTCATCGGCGTGAGATAGACATCAGCGCCACCATTGATATCAACCTGGGCGCCGTCCTTTAAAACAAACATCACCCCGGTTCCAGATAGCTCGTTACCGGCGTTGAGTTTCAGTACACCGCCGTCAATTACATAAACTCCGCTGTAAAGGGTGGTGTCACAACCAACGGTAAAACTTGAGTAAGTTCCTGGATACGCCCAGTTACCGGCCGCCAACGCTGCAACAACATTTGAGTAGGTAACTGTGGTAGTTTCAATCGCTTCTTCGAATATCTTGTCGGGGCCACTACCAGCAATTTGATATATGCCACTATTGTTTACAGAAGTTCCGTTAACCGGAGACGACGTGTAAGTAACACCGACGGAACTCGTACTTGATGTAGTGCTTGCCTTTGCGTCAACATACGTAATTGCCCCGTCGCGCTCAGCCTGAACTGCATTTCTACCGCGATAGTAGTTGTAAGTTACAGTTATGGTTGTCGTGTCGTCAGCGGTCCATGTTCCGCTTGAGGGCGCGCATGACAGCGAACGCGGGGTGGGGTTGTCTGGTGGAGTTAAGCTTTCATACGGGTCGATCAAGCCATCAAAGTTTTCGATTTGGCTAGCATTTGTGAACATCCCTGCGCCGTCACTGATCCCCCCCGCAGATGCAACAGTATTGATGTTCTGTGGGCCGCTGCTGCCGTTAGTGGTGATTGAGTTTGAAGCGGTTGACATTGAAGCAACGCCACAAGCAGCATCGACAGTCGGACCACCATTAAACCACATTGCACGCACTGCACTTGGGTGAAGCGACATCAGGCACGCAGTGTACGCATCTGTCGTCTGCCAAATTGCTTGCGCGTTTACGCGGATGGTCGCGCTACGTCCCATTACAAAGCTTGCGAAAGGAAGGTTAGCAATCACTTCTGCGCTGACGAGCACGCTATTCTGTGTACCTGAGTCATAGTCGGCCAACGTGGCTGAATGGGTTGCGCCGTTGTCTGCGATGATTGACAAATTGTCGGAGAATTCTTGGTCGGCGCGGGTGACATAAGTTGTGCTGGTATCGCCATTGCCGCGAGCCCATGCACCGGCCAAGGCTGCCTGATCAGCTGCAAATTGCAATTCACGTTCCCACAAATACCATTGCGCCGTGTCCACGGCCAAGCCTGCACCGCCCATCAAGGCAGGCATACCCAACGCGACGAGAATCGCGGCATTGCCGCTTTTGCTGCGGCGCAGTTTCCGGCTGAATTTCTTCAACACACCCATGGCATCTATTCCTTTCGCAGAACCAGAATTGGCTGCATTGGATGGCCTCTAGCGCACACTAGGTATTCGGATCGTTCACTTGTGTGGTTAACGAGAGGCTACTGAATCCGGTGCATTTTCGTCCCAGATCCGCAGTTTCCGGGCAGTTCAAAGGTTGACACGTCACGCGGCTCCGGCACTAGGGCTGCCCATGACAAGCGACCTTGAAGCCGAAATTGGTGACGCTGAACGTGTGGCGCTGAACTATGCCAAGCCAGACATTCGGCTAAGGCTCGCCTCGTTCTTTGCCTTAGATCGCCGTTTGGGACAGATTGTCGCGAACTCTAGCGAGCCAATGCTGGGGCAGATGCGGATCGCCTGGTGGCGCGACATGCTGAAGTCTTCGGCTGAGGATCGCCCGGCAGGTGACGTTGTGTTGGACGCGATCGGGGCTAGCTGGGAAGAGGGCGCGCATCAGCTTCAACCCTTGGCTGATGCCTGGGAGGTCTTTCTGGTAGCAGAAGATCTCACATCCAGTGTTTTGGAAGGGTTTGTCCACGGTCGCGCCATGCCCTTGGCTCAGGCTCTGGGTTGCGGGCACGAAGGCCCCGCTAAACAGGCATGTGATGCAGGTTCTCTATGGGCGCTGGCGGATACGGCCGCGCATGTTTCTGACCGGTCTGAGCGAGAGCTGATACTTGAACAGGCCAGGACCAAGTTGGACGTGAATACTTCGGCCGCGCCAATTCCTAGAGCGCTAGCAGTGCTAACCGCACTTTCCCGGCGTTCTATCAGGCGCGGCGGATGTCCGCTGATGGATGGCAGGGGAGCAATACTGACTGCCTTACGCGCGGGTTTAATTGGGAGGTAGTTTAGTTTAGCCTCCTATTATTGAATAGTAGGAAGTAATGAGTCGCGTGATATTGGGCTTGGTACTTGGTTTAGTGATGTCGACCATTGGTCTTTACTGGTGGTAAGGTAAAGCTGCAGTGGAGATTTACGCTCCGCCGCTTCCGAAACCTAAAGAAGAGTCTCAGAAGCCCGCTGAATTGCCCATATCAATTCCAGGCGAGATGACAGGGCCGACACCGCCAGAAGCCAGTGAGCTTGCGAGAGAGCAGCGACGCTTCTTTCGTTATGATCGCAATCGGGACTGGCGCATTTCTCGCAATGAAATGCTGTCCACCCGCAGCGAGGGCTTTCGCAAACTGGATGTGGATGGCAACAATTTACTCACCTTCGAAGAATGGGCTGTCACTACTGCAGAGAAATTTGACGGGGCCGATGCGGATGGGGACGGTAAACTGACGACAAAAGAATTTGCGACAACCGCGCCAAAACGCAGTGTCAGGCGGACGTCATGCCGTTGCTAAGTGCTAAGCCGGCACAGCTTCGTTTGACCTGATCCAATCGGCCATGTCCGCCTTGGCCCGCGAGGTATAGGCTTCTTTGCGCTGCTTCTTCTTCACATCATGGAGTGGGGGAAACAGGCCGAAATTCACATTCATGGGCTGGAACGTCTCTGCCTCTGCATCGCCAGTTATATGGCCGAGCAGCGCGCCCATGGCAGTTGTGGCGGGCAGGGCGTTCCACTGGCGTCCGGAAAGCTCGCAAGCTGTCATTATGCCCGCAATCAGTCCCACAGCTGAGCTTTCTACATAGCCTTCGCAGCCAGTGACCTGTCCGGCAAAGCGGATATGGGGCGCTTCGCGGAGTCGTAGCTGTCGATCAAGCACGAGTGGCGAGTTCAGGAATGTGTTGCGATGCAGCCCGCCAAGCCTCGCAAATTCAGCGTTCTCCAGCCCGGGGATGGTGCGGAACAGTTCGATCTGCGCTCCATATTTGAGCTTCGTCTGAAAGCCGACCATATTCCATAGCGTACCAAGTTTGTTGTCCTGACGCAGCTGTACCACCGCATAAGGCCAGCGGCCTTGCGGGTGCTCTTCATTGGTGTCGTAAGGATTGTCGAGGCCGACCCCTTTCATTGGGCCATAGCGAAGCGTTTCAACCCCACGCTCAGCCATGACTTCGATCGGCATGCAGCCTTCGAAATAGGGCGTGTCCTTCTCCCACTCGCGAAATTCGGTCTTTTCGCCTTCGACCAAACCCTGATGGAAAGCGAGGTATTGCTCCTTCGTCATCGGGCAATTGATGTAATCGCCACTTTCATTGCTGGCTTCGGTTCGCTTGTTCCAGCGGCTCTGGATCCAGCATTTGGACATATCAATGCTGTCGCGATGAATAATCGGTGCAATGGCATCGAAGAACGCCAGGCGCTCTTGCCCGGTGGCTTTCACGATATTCTGAGCGAGCGTTTGCGCAGTCAACGGTCCGGTTGAAACAATGGTCATGCCGCCATCGGGCAGAGTGTCCACGCGCTCGCGAACGATCTCGATGTTCGGATGCTCAGTCAGAAGGCGCGTCACTTCATCGCTGAAGACATCGCGGTCGACGGCCATCGCACTACCTGCAGGGACCCGAGCCATTTCCCCCGCTTGCATGATGATTGAGTCTAGCTCCCGCATTTCGTGATGCAGCAGGCCAACGGCATTCTTAGCGTCATCATCGGAGCGGAAACTGTTGGAGCAGACAAGCTCAGCCAGGCCATCGGTCTGGTGCGCCGGTGTCATCTCTCCCGACCCGCGCATCTCTGACAGACGTACCTTGAAACCGCGCTTCGCAAGCTGCCAGGCCGCTTCGCTTCCCGCTAGGCCGCCACCAATAATGTGCACATCGTGAGTCATTGTGTCGCGCAGTTAGGCTTGCAGTGGCACCCCATCAAGTCCTAGCAGTGATGGCAAGGGGAGTTTGCATGCCAAAACGCGCATTGATTGATCATCGTCCATGGCTGCTTGCCAGTGTGATTGCGGCGGTTGCCTATTACTTCTTGCGTGACAATCCGATCGGCGAAGTGTGGCTAATCGTGCTGAAAGGCATGGGCGTGGCGTGTCTCGCATTCTATGCGATTCGCCGCGGTTTTGGCCCGGATGCGCAGATCCTTGCCGGGGTGATGTTGTTCGGCGCGCTAGGTGACATGGGCATCGAGTTTGATTTCGCTCTCGGCGGCGGCTTGTTCTTCATCTCACATGTGATCGCGATCTGGCTTTATTTGCGCAATCCGCGCGCCAATCCTGTGGGCACACAGAAAGCGTTGGCGGTCGCGCTGTTGCTGGGCACCCCGCTGGTCAGTTGGCTATTGAGTGGCGATGTGATGGTGGCGCTTTATGGGCTGTCACTTGGCGGCATGGCGGCGTGCGCATGGATGAGCCGTTTCCCGCGCTACCGTGTCGGCATTGGCGCTGTGCTATTTGTAATTTCGGACTTTTTGATTTTCAGCCGCTTGGGCCCATTCGATCTGGGCGATCTGCCGCATTACCTGATCTGGCCGCTTTACTTCGCTGGACAGTTCATGATCGCAACCGGTGTCGTCCAAACGCTTCGCGGTGAGCATCCCGGGCACGAGAAGACCGCTCAGCCCGGGTAGGCAGCAATCGTCGTGCGGTGCAGTTCACGCCGATGGCCTTCATAGCCGCCAGTCGCTTTGTGCAGCACGCTGCGATTGTCCCACATGACCAGCATCTCCGGCTCCCACCGATGTCGATAGACGAACTCATCGCGCGACTGCCATTGGGCTAATTCTGACAGAAGGGCGATCGCATCCGTTTGATCCATTCCTTCAATTCCAATGATGTAACCAAGTGTGGAATACAGCGCATCTTCGCCGGTTTCCGGATGTTTTTGAACCAATGGGTGTGTTTGCGTTGCGCGAGCGCTTTCATCTGGCCGAATATCCATGCTTCGGCCGGAATCCTTTTCGCCATACGAACCATTCGGCGCATAGGCGAGCTGAGCCGAATGGATGGCGGTTAGACCCCGCAGAAAATCCTGTCGTTCGGGGGTTAGGGCTTCGAACGCCGCGATCTGGTTGGCGAATAACGTGTCGCCTCCGGTCGGAGGAATATCGATCGCGAGCAAACATGTGCCCGCAGGTGGTTGCGCCAGAAAACTCCAATCGCTGTGCCAGTTTTCCGCGAACAACGGCGATGTTTCGTCGGCTTCGCGCAGGATGGCCGCGATGTTCTTGCGCCCTTCAATCGGTGCGAAAAAGGGGTCTTCGCCGAAACCGCCCATCGCCAAGGTGAAGCGCTCGAGAGCGTCATCGTCCATGCGTTGGTCGGCAAAGGCGAGGACTTTGTGTTGCAACCAGGCGGCGCGAATGTGGGCAACAAGTTCTGCCGGCAGTTCTCCTGCCAGATCAACCCCGGTGACAATCGCACCGCATGATTGACCTGAAGGAGTAACTGTCAAACTCATTCTTCGCTGTCGCCCTCGATATTCTTATCCGAATGCAGAGTGGTTGGAGGCGTTGTTTCATCACCGCCGCCGCGCCGTTCGACCATTTCCTCGACGATAGTGTCTTCAGCCTCGTTCTCAGGCTCTTCGGTCTCATCTATCAGCGCTGCACCAACGATCTGTTCGTCCTTCGAAACATTGAAGATGCGCACTCCCGAAGAACTACGGCCCGAGATCGAGTAACCGGAGTGGTTTTCAAATCCGCCCTCTACCATGTGGCGCAACTCGACCGGCAAGCGGATCAGCTTGGCTTGATCAGTGACCAGCATGAGCTGAGAGCCGTGCTTGACCGGGAAACTTGCGACAACAGAGCCGTTGCGCTCCTTGTCAGAGGGTTCACCAATATTGGTCAGGCCCATACCGCCGCGCCCAATTGTGCGATATTCGTAAGCGGACGAGATCTTGCCGTATCCACGCGAAGTTAGCGTAAGAATGAACTCTTCATTCTCGGCCATTTCCGCGATTTTTTCCCCGTCGAGTGTAGGCTCGGCATCGTTGTTCTTCCACGCTGCTGCTCGCAAGTAAGCATCTCGCACTTCAGTGTCGCGCTCACCCGCATCCAGCACCGCCATTGATACAACTTTCTGACCATCCTTCAGCTTCATGCCGCGCACCCCGATGCCTGTGCGGCTCTTTGTCTCACGAGCGTCAGTGGCGGAAAAGCGGATTGCCTTGCCAGAATTGGATGCGAGGAAGATCTCCTGGTCTTCAGTCAGCAATTCGACCCCGATCAAACGGTCGTTGCTGCCCTCGACAAACCCCATCGCATATTTACCGTTGGACGGAACATTGGTGAAAGCGTCCATCGAGTTGCGCCGTACCATTCCTTGCTCAGTAGCGAAAACAATGTTGAGCTTGTCCCACTCGCTTTCATCTTCTGGCAGCGGCAGCACATTGGTAACGCGCTCATCCTCGCCCAGAGGTAGAAGGTTGACCATGGGGCGACCCTTGGTCTGTGGTCCGCCCTCAGGCAGCTTCCACACCTTCAGACGATACACACGGCCAGTGTTGGTGAAAAATAGCACAGGATTGTGCGTGCTGGTGACGAACATCTCGACAACTGCATCTTCGTCCTTCGTCGCCATTCCACTGCGACCCTTACCGCCGCGGCCTTGCGCGCGGAACGTGTCGAGCGGTGTACGCTTGATGTAGCCACTATGTGTGACAGTCACGACCATCTCGTCGCGCTCGATCAGGTCTTCATCTTCAAGACCATCCCAAGCAGGCGCAATTTCCGACACGCGAGGCGTGGCATAGGTACTGTGGATTTCCTCAAGTTCCTCGCGCAATACACCATACAGCTTTACGCGGTCCGCAAGGATCGAGAGATACTCTTCAATGGCAATAGAAAGTTCTTTGAGCTCTTCGCCAATTTCATCACGGCCCAGCGCGGTGAGACGGTGCAAGCGTAGGTCCAGGATCGCCTTCACCTGACGTTCCGAAAGATTGTAAGTCCCATCCTCTTGATCGGCAGTGGGCTCAATCGCCTCGATCAGGCGGATGTATTGCGCGATGTCACCGATCGGCCATTCCTTGGCCAGCAGGCGTTCGCGTGCGGTCGCAGGATTTGGCGCGCCGCGAATTATCGCGACAACTTCATCCAGATTGGAAACCGCAACGACCAGACCAAGCAAGGTGTGCGCGCGTTCACGGGCTTTGTTGAGTTCGTATTTTGTCCGGCGAGTTATCACTTCTTCACGGAAGGATATGAAGGCCTGGATTATGTCGCGCAGGGCTAGCGTTTCAGGACGTCCGCCACGAATTGCGAGCATATTGGCAGGGAAGCTCGATTGAGCTGGCGTGAAGCGCCAGATTTGATTGAGCACGACTTCCGGAGATGCGTCACGCTTCAAATCGACAACGACGCGCACACCTTCGCGAGAACTTTCATCGCGAATGTCCGATATGCCTTCGATGCGTTTTTCTTTCGCAGCATCAGCAATCTTCTCAACCAAGCCCGACTTGCCAACCTGATAAGGTATCGAGGTCAAGACGATAGACTGCTTGTCATTGCGGCCGGTTTCAATCTCGTGCCGTGCACGCATCAAGATTGATCCGCGTCCTGTTGTATAGGCCGATCTGGCGCCAGATTGGCCAAGTATTAGTGGTGCTGTGGGGAAATCCGGCCCCGGAATGTATTCGATTAGCTCTTCCGATGTAATCGCCGGATTGTCGAGAAAGGCGAAACAACCATCGATTACTTCGCCCAGATTGTGGGGCGGCACATTGGTCGCCATGCCGACCGCGATTCCCCCTGCGCCATTGACCAGCAGATTTGGGAAGCGAGCAGGGAGAACCTGTGGTTCCTTCAATGAACCATCGTAGTTGTCCGAGAAATTGACCGTATCTTTATCCAGATCGTCAAGCAGCGTGTTGGCCACCCGCGCCAAACGCGCTTCGGTATAGCGCATGCTGGCAGGGGGATCGGGGTCCATTGAACCGAAGTTACCCTGACCATCCATCAATGGGACACGCAGCGACCAGTCCTGCGTCATCCGGGCGAGGGCATCGTAAATCGCAGAGTCTCCGTGTGGGTGATAGTTACCCATCACGTCACCAACGATCTTGGCGCTTTTGCGATAGGGCCGCCCGGCTACAAATCCCCCTTCTTTGCAGGCGAAAAGGATGCGGCGGTGAACCGGTTTCAAGCCATCGCGCACATCGGGCAGGGCGCGGCTCACGATCACGCTCATTGCATAATCGAGATAGCTCGTTTTCATCTCGTCAACGATGTCGACGCGTTCAAACTCACCTAATGGATGCGGTGCGGGAATTGTATCGGTTTCGTCGCTCAAAGCGTGTCCGTTCTAGCTCGGTTGATGTCCAGCGGTCTATGAGCCTAGAATGTAGGCTCTCCGGCAGTTTTCCGCCAGTTTCTGGAGCAACAAATGCGGTATAAAGAAGGCTTTTTCCACACATAGGGCGACGCGCGCCAGTGGACTCGAAAACGCTCGCTTTCAACGTCATTCAAAGCTCGTTCAGCATGGCTCGCATAGGAAGAATTGCAAAATACGCCAGAGCAGGCCATTGGTTGCTGCGTGATGTGTTTTACACGTGGGAAATCCGCGGTATTTCATTTGTTTCAGGAGTAAATTTCATGCGTCTTTTCGTTTCACCTTCGCGCGCTCGCAAGAAGCCGGGGTCGTCAATCGTTTTGGCAGTGGCGCTGCTGACCGGGACCGCGATGCTGAGCGGAGTCATTTCTGATCCGGCGCATGCGCAGCGTGACCGCAAAAAGAAAAACAAAGAGCCAAAAGCTGAATACTCGAAAGAGTTCATTGAAGCTTTTACACCGCTACAGACTGTTGTGAATGCCAATGACGGCTCTGCAGCGACGGTTGTTGGACAGTTTCCCGCTGTTATTGCGCTCGCGCAGTCCGGCGACGAGAAAAACGCGCTGGGCGGCCTGATTTACAACACGGGTGCACAGACCGGGGATCAGGCACTCCAGCTGCAGGGCATGGGCTTGATGCTACAAAGCGGGAAGGTTACGGCCGAGAATGTCGGTCGCTTCAACTTTATCGCTTATCAATTGTCGAACGCCGGTGGTGATTATCCCGGATCGAGGGCCTTTCTTCAGGCGGCAATCGACGCCGGTTTTACCACAGATACTGTCTCGGTCGCTGACATGCAGATCGCGATGGCAGAAAGCTTCATATCCGAAAACCGCATTCCTGAGGGCTTGAACTATCTCTCGACTGCTATCGAAAGCCGCAAGGCAGCCGGTCAGAGTGTCGATGAAGCATGGTATCGCCGCGGTCTGAGTGTGGCATACAACAACGAAGTTGTACCGCAGGTATATGACTTCGCGTCGATCTGGATCGCGGCCTATCCGAGCGAAACCAACTGGCGTGACGCGATCAACATCGCGCGGAACCTCAATTCTTACGATGGTGGTCAGATGCTCGACTTGATGCGTCTGTCCAACCGCGTCGGCGCATTGAGAGAGAAATACGAATACATCGACTACGTCGAAGCCGCCGATGCGCGCCGCCTACCGAATGAGGTCAAAAGCGTTATCGAGCAGGGATACGCCTCAGGCATCGTCAGCCGCGATGATATTTACCTCTCGGATTCGCTAAGTACTGCAAACAGCCGGATTGCGGCTGATGAAGCAGATCTCCCGGCATTAGAAAATGACGCACGCGGTGCCGGCGCTGGCGTTCGTACTGTTGTTGCAGCGGGTGATGCATTCCTGAGCTACAGTGAATATGCCAAGGCTGAGGAATTCTATTCCAAAGCTTCCGAAATGCCTGGTTCGGATCGTGATGAAGTTCTGACCCGGCTTGGTATCGCTCAGCTTGAGCAAGGCAAGTTTGACGCTGCCAGCGCATCGTTTGCTCAGGTTGGCGGCAATCGCTTGCCGATCGCAAAACTTTGGACGGCCTATGTGAGTGAGAAGGCAGCGGCTGCTGCTCCGGTTCCTGCTCCGGCAGTAGAGCCGGCAACTCCGGCTGTGGCGCAGGCAGAAGCTCCGACCAGCTAAGCCTGCTCAAGTCGAAACATGACGCGGCGCGGTTCCTGCATGGGAGCTGCGCCGTTTTTTATTGCTGGCAACGGCGTTAGTGAAGTCGCTTCACGTAAACCTGGTTTTCGCGACGCTCGACCTTGAAATTGTCCAGCGCATCAAACATTTCGTTCAAACTCTTGAAACC
>JABDKI010000070.1 GCA_013002295.1 Altererythrobacter sp. | reverse complement strand
TTTGCGAACGATCCATGCCATACTCCTTCACTATGATCGCCATTGCACGAATGCTCCGGCGACCGGCTCAAATTAGCCCCGAGGCTCATGCCCCGAAGCGAGTCCGTTGATGGGGAAGGAGTGCCTGTGAAACAGGCCAAAGCGATGCACGTGGCATCGCGAGAAATCTCTTTTCCCCGTCTAGGCTGGAAATTAAGAAGGCCCGATTGCCTTCACCAACTGTCTCGGACGGATGACCACTCGAAAGCAGTCGGGGCGGGCGAATAGCGGGATTGCGTGCAGAGTCAAGCCAAATGCCCCCGTCGGGCCGGATTGGCGGGTTAACGAATGGCATTTCGTGATTGGGTCACTATTCGTTTAGCCCCCGCCTATGCCGCATCATCAAACCGCGCCTGTCCATCAAGCCGGTTCTTACCGGGCATGGGATATTTCTGGGCCGGATCAGATTGCCGATCTTGCCTGGTATTGCCGGGTTGAGCACGGTCAACCTGAAGAGCATCGATTGCTGCCCTTTTGCGAGCCGTCTTTGGTCATTCGCCGCCGGTTTGATCGCAAGGGACGGACACAGGATTGCCGCTTGCTTGTCAGCCCGGCAATGCCGGACGGCGGGCAATATGCTCCGGAACCGGGCGAGGAACAGATCGCCGTTCGGCTGGCCCCGGAACTGATGGAAGCGACGCTGGGCCTGCGCGCCGCCGAATATTCGGACGCAGATCGCGATCTGCCGCGCCGCCTGCAATTGGCTTTTGATCGCGCGATATCCGCAGCAGCCATGGGCGTAGCCAGCAACGCTATGAGGGAGCTGCTTCGCGGCCTCGAGAGCGCTAATGCAGCGCCAGATGCTGACCGGGTTACCCATGCAGCGCGAATGATGCGCCAGTCATCAGGTCGCATTTCTGCGCGGAATTTGGCTAAAGCTTCAGGTGTTAGCTCGCGCCATTTGCGGCGCGAGTTTGCAGAACGGTTTGGCCTTTCGCCGCGCGCCATGACGCGCCGTTTGCGGCTGGCATCTGCCATACTTGAAGCAGAGCAACATGATCGACCCGAATGGGCCGGGATTGCAGCCGGGCATGGGTTCAGTGATCAGGCGCACATGATCCGTGAGTGCCGTGCGATTATGGGGGAAAGCCCGGTCGAACTGTTTCGATTGAGGCGCCCTTTGGCCGTTTCTTTCAATACCTGAACGACGCAACATGTTTGCGCTTCCTTCAGATCAATCATCTGGAGGAATACATGTTTCGAACCGCCAGCCTTGCCGCAGCTCTTGCGATATCTGCGTTTTTCGTGACCCCCGCCACAGCACAAAACGCACAGTCTACCGAGCAATCCGTGCAGTGGGCCGAGTATCGTGTCGTCTATGAGAATAATCCGGCGCGTCTCGCCAGTGGGCAGCCGGGCGGAGTTTCGGTGCGCACAGTCAATGGCACTGAAGTGCTGACAGTTACCCGCACAACGGCCATGCTGAACGGTGTCGATTTCTCCGAAGGCGTAATCGAGTTTGATTTGGCACTGGATGACAAGCGAGGGTTCGGCGGATTGCTGTGGCACGCGAACGGGATTGATTCAGAATATTTCTACCTGCGCCAGCACAAGTCGGGATTGCCCGATGCAGGCCAGTATACGCCAATCCGGCACGGCCTGACTTCATGGCAAATCTATTCGGACCGCAATGGAATTGCTCCGTTCGCTTTTACCCATGAAGGCTGGAACCGTTTCAAGATGGTCGTCGAGGGCGACAGAGCGGACATCTATCTGAACGGCAGTCAACAGCCGGTGCTGCACATTCCAGACCTTGCCGCAGATCAGGGATCAGGCGCGATCGGTTTTCGCGCGGCCGGCCCAAATGGCGAAATTCGGATCGCAAATCTGATTGTCAGACCGCTTGCAGAGGGCGAACAGATTGTTGGCCAGTCGGCAGCGGATCGCCAAGCGCCCGAAGGCACTATCATGCGATGGTCGGTTTCCGAGCGATTTGCGGAAACAGATGTTGCCGGTCAGTTGGAATTGCCGGATGAGCTCGGATCGCTGCAGCAGCTGGGCACGGTTGAAGCCGAACCCTTCGGCATTGCTGACATATCGCGGCTTGCCGGACCTGATGAAGCCTTGGATACAGTGCTGGTTTCCGGCAAGATCACTGCAGAAAAGGCTAAGCAGGTTCGGCTACAGTTTGGTTATTCGGACCGCGTGCGGCTGTTCTTGAATGGCGAATTGATCTTTGATGGATCTGCTGGCTTCCGCTCACGCGATTTCTTTTTCCTTGGCACCATCGGGTTTGAGGACGCGGTCGTTCTGAACCTGCGCGAAGGTGAAAATACGCTAACTGCGGCTGTGTCGGAGACTTTCGGCGGATGGGGTTTCGCTGGTGCCATCGCTGATCGCACGGGGCTCAAGATCGAGCCCTGACGCGAGAAGGGGCCGCCTGGTGAGAGGCGGCCCCTTCGACTTGCGGATTGGCTGGGGGATTAATCCGACTGAAAGGCGAGCAAATCGCCCGGCTGGCATTCCAGCTCGCGGCAAATCGCTTCGAGAGTTGAGAACCGGATCGCTTTGGCTTTTCCGGTCTTCAGGATCGAGAGGTTAGCGAGGGTGAGGCCAACCCGCTCGGCGAGCTCGGTAAGCGTCATTCGCCGATCGTGCAGAATATCATCGAGTTTGACCATGATACGGGTTCCTTCTTCGCTGGTCGTTGCCGGGGCCATCAGACTGTCCCTTCCAGATCTTCGCGCATCGCTGCACCGTGCTTGAACACACGGGCGAGGATGAACAGGACAAGTGCGACAAGTACTCCTGTGAAGGAAAACTCCAGATCGATCGTAAACGTATCGTCTTTCACCTGAGTGGCGATGAAGAGTGCGATCGCGCCGGTCGGTATCTTGACCACTTCTACGAAGATCGCAATCCAGCCCATCCGGGTCAGACGATCGGCGTTCTCGATGATGAAAGGATCGCCTTCACCCACCGATTCGACCATCTGTTTGAGTAGTCGCAGGAAGTAGAATGCGGCTCCGATCATCACGGCACCCAGCAACATCACTGATGCGATTGAGACGGCAATCGTGCTGGAGCTAGCGGTAGCGTTGGCCAGCAATTCATCGGTGATGTGCTCCTGACTAAAGAGCACAACCGGCGTGGCTACCAACAACGCCACAAAGCCTACCCCGATAATGACTTGGAACAGGGTGATAAGGATACGGGCCGCTTTCAAAAGCCCGTCATTGGGGATTGCATGAGTCATTTGTGTGTTCCCTAGAATTATGCCAGCTCAACGGCGGCGATGTGCTGTGCCTGAGCTGGCGGAGCATTGAACATGGCGCCGAATGAAGCGGTGACGATGAGAATTGCGGCGAAGGCCGATGTGAATTGGGTCTGGAAGCGGGTCATTTATCGTTCTCCTATAATGTGCGTATCGTTTTTCGATAATTTCCATCTATGAGTGATTCGATTTATTGTCAATCAATAATATTGAAAAACAATATGCGACATATTGAAAGGCAGAAAACAGGCGTCGCGCCAAGCTTGTGCTCGGCAATGTGCGTGAAACTGTCGGGAGCTTCATAGAGCAGCACGACCCCGCGCCTATTGGCGTGATCCTAAACGACACCGACTACCACTCCTCGACGCAGGATTCGCTTGCGCTGTTTGAAAGTGCGGGCACTCATCCTGACAAGTTCTTGCCGCGCATACCGATGTATTTCGATGATGTGATCGGGTCGGAGCTTGAAATGTACGGCCCACACAATGGCCAACTGGCCGCGATTGCCGAATTCAATGAAGGCAGTGCTGACACCAAAGTGGCCCTCAACCAGAATCTGCTGCCGCATGCGCATATCCGGCATCGTTACCAGATCTACTACGCGCATCTTTTTGGCCATCCGCGCTACTGCGAATACATTGGCGGGAAGGACCAGTTGGCGGTCGAATCGAAGCTAAGATTGGTGGCAAATTGACCCGAAATCAGAGTTTCGGATGCGCCCGACATTTTCCGCCGCAACTTAGCCATTTGACAGGTGTCCACTCCATTCCTACATAGCCGCTTCACATCAGCTTCGAGCAAGTCCGATTCATGCGCGGGATTCGGTCTTAAGGATGGAAGCGATGGGTTCCATATTCGCGACGAACGATTGTGCTGCAGCAGCGCGCCGGTAAAGGCGTGCCATTCGCTGCGGCTTTTTCGCGTGTCGCGACCCGGAGCCACTTTTCGCGTGACCGTTTGAGTTCACGAATAGTCAGCCAGCACCTGGCTGATGCATAAATCAAGAGGCACACCTCTCCATGGCGACTAAGGCAAGAGCCCCAAAGGCGTCGGGTACAGCAAAGAAGCGTATCCGTAAGATTTTCGGCGACATTCACGAAGTGGTCGATATGCCGAACCTGATCGAGGTTCAGCGCGAAAGCTACGAACAGTTCCTTCGTTCGAACAAGGAAATCGACTATGTTTCCGGTCTGGAAAAAACGCTGCGCAGCGTTTTCCCGATCCGTGACTTTGCCGGCACTGCCGAGCTTGATTTCGTTCACTACGTGTTGGAAGAGCCAAAGCACGACACCACAGAATGCAAGCAGCGCGGCATCACCTATGCTGCGCCGATGAAGGTGACGCTGCGCCTGATCGTGTTCGAAGTCGACCAGGAAACCGAAACCCGCTCCGTCCTCGATATCAAGGAGCAGGATGTTTACATGGGCGATATGCCGCTCATGACCGGTAACGGCACTTTCATCATCAATGGCACAGAGCGTGTTATTGTGTCGCAGATGCACCGTTCGCCAGGTGTTCTGTTCGACCATGACCGTGGCAAAACGCACAGCTCGGGCAAGCTGCTGTTTGCAGCGCGCGTTATTCCGTATCGCGGTAGCTGGCTGGACTTTGAATTCGACGCCAAGGACATCGTGAACGTCCGTATCGACCGCAAGCGCAAGCTGCCTGTTACAGCGCTGCTCTACGCGCTTGGCCTCGATAGCGAAGAAATCCTCGATCACTTCTATGACAAGGTCACGTGGAAACGTGCCTCTGGCAAGAAGGGTGACGGCTGGACTATCCCGTTCGTGGCTGAGCAATGGCGTGGTCAAAAGCCTGCATTCGCATTGGTCGATGCCAAGACCGGCGAAGAAATCTTCCCGGCTGGCCAGAAGATCAGCCCGCGTGCAGCCAATAAGGCGGAAAAAGATGGCTTGAAAGAGCTCCTGCTTCCGACCGAAGAGATCGTCAGCCGTTACGCATCGGTCGATATGATCGATGAGAAAACCGGCCGTATCTATGTCGAAGCGGGTGATGAACTCACGCTGGAGCATGTCGAAGCGCTCGACACTGCTGGTATCGACCAGATCACGCTGCTGGACATTGACGAGATCAATACCGGTCCGTGGATCCGCAACACGCTGAAGGTCGACAAGGCTGAGAACCGCGAAGAAGGCCTTGAGGCCATCTACAAGGTTATGCGTCCGGGCGAACCACCGACCCTCGAAACCGCTGAAGCTCTGTTCGAAGGCTTGTTCTTCGACGGCGAACGCTATGACCTTTCTGCGGTTGGCCGCGTAAAGCTCAACATGCGTTTGGAGCTTGATGCAGAAGACACAGTCACCACGCTGCGCAAGGAAGACATTCTTGCCGTGGTCAAGGAATTGGTCGGCCTGAAAGACGGCAAGGGCGATGTCGATGACATCGATAACCTTGGCAACCGCCGTGTTCGTTCAGTGGGCGAGCTGCTGGAGAACCAATACCGCGTTGGCCTGTTGCGCATGGAGCGTGCGGTCAAGGAACGCATGAGCAGCGTCGATGTGTCGACGGTGATGCCGAACGATCTGATCAACGCGAAGCCGGCTGTGGCCGCTGTGCGTGAATTCTTCGGCTCTTCGCAGCTGTCGCAGTTCATGGACCAGACCAACCCGCTGTCGGAAGTGACGCACAAGCGCCGCGTATCGGCGCTTGGCCCAGGCGGTCTGACACGTGAACGGGCAGGCTTTGAAGTCCGCGACGTTCACCCGACCCACTATGGCCGTATCTGCCCGATTGAAACGCCTGAAGGCCCGAACATCGGTCTGATCAACTCGCTGGCATCGTTCAGCCGCGTGAACAAATACGGCTTTATCGAAACACCGTACCGGACTGTTGCAGACGGCAAGGTCACCAGCGAAGTGATCTATCTGTCCGCGATGGAAGAGCAGCGCCACACGGTTGCGCAGGCTTCGGCCGAGCTCAACAAGGACGGTAGCTTCGCTGAGGAATTCGTCTCTGCACGTCAGAATGGCGATTACTTCATGGCCCCGCGTGAGCAGATCACGTTGATGGACGTTTCGCCCAAGCAGCTCGTTTCGGTCGCAGCCTCGCTGATCCCGTTCCTCGAGAACGATGACGCGAACCGCGCCTTGATGGGCTCGAACATGCAACGTCAGGCTGTGCCGCTGGTCAAGGCGGAAGCGCCTTGGGTTGGCACTGGCATGGAAGAAACCGTGGCGCGCGATTCCGGCGCTGCGATCACTGCCGGACGTGGCGGCATCGTTGACCAGGTGGACGCGACCCGTATCGTGATCCGCGCGATCGGCGACGTAGAGCCAGGCCAGTCAGGCGTGGACATCTACTCGCTGCAGAAGTTCCAGCGTTCGAACCAGAACACCTGCATCAACCAGCGTCCGCTGGTGAAAGTGGGCGACGTGATCGAGCAAGGCGACATCATCGCTGACGGTCCGTCGACCGATCTGGGCGAACTGGCACTGGGCAAGAACAGCCTGGTCGCCTTCATGCCGTGGAACGGATATAACTACGAAGATTCGATCCTGATCAGCGAACGCATCGTGAAAGACGATGTGTTCACTTCGATCCACATCGATGAATTCGAAGTGATGGCACGTGACACCAAGCTGGGTCCGGAAGACATCACACGCGATATTCCGAACGTGGGTGAAGAAGCTCTCCGCAATCTGGACGAAGCAGGTATCGTGTACATCGGTGCGCAAGTGCATCCGGGCGATATTCTGGTCGGCAAGATCACACCGAAGGGCGAAAGCCCGATGACGCCGGAAGAAAAGCTTCTGCGCGCTATCTTCGGTGAGAAGGCGTCTGACGTTCGCGATACCTCGCTGCGTCTGCCACCGGGTGTTGCCGGTACGATCGTTGAAGTGCGTGTATTCAACCGTCACGGTATCGAGATCGATGACCGTACACGGGCGATCCAGCACGAAGAGATCGAGCGCCTGCGCAAAGACAGCCAAGACGAACGCGCGATCCTCAACCGTGCGACCTACAACCGTCTGAAGGACATGCTGATCGGTCAAACCTCTTCTGCAGCACCGAAGGGTGTTAAGAAGGGCGAGAAGATCACCGAAGAGATGCTGGAAGGCGTTGAACGTTTCGAGTGGTTCAAGTTCGCAGTTGCGAATGACAAGCGCCAGACGCAGATCGAAGCAGTCAAGAGCCAGTATGACGAAGCCGTCGCTGTGATCGATGCCAAATTCGAAGACCGCAAGGAAAAGCTGGAGCGCGGCGACGAGCTGGCACCAGGCGTTCTGAAGATGGTCAAAGTCTTCGTTGCCGTGAAGCGCAAGCTTCAGCCAGGCGACAAGATGGCCGGGCGTCACGGTAACAAGGGTGTGATTTCACGCATTTTGCCGATCGAAGATATGCCGTTCCTTGAGGACGGTACTCCGGTCGACATCGTGCTGAACCCGCTGGGCGTGCCTTCGCGTATGAACGTTGGCCAGATCTTTGAAACGCACCTTGGCTTCGCAGCGCGCGGGCTGGGCATGCAGATCGCTGAAGATCTTGAACAGTGGAAGCTGGACAACCCGAATGCGGCGGAAGATTACAAGAAGGCCAAGCCGCCTGCAGCTGTCATTGACCGTCTGAAGAATGTCTATGGTGAGCAGTATCACGATGAAATCGAGGCGCGCAGCACCGAGGAAATCGTCGAGCTTGCTGGCAATCTGACAGCAGGTGTCCCGATGGGTACGCCGGTGTTTGACGGTGCACGCGAAGGCGATGTGACCACCGAGCTTGAAAAAGCCGGCGTTCACAGCTCTGGCCAGTCGGTCCTCTATGATGGCCGCACGGGTGACGCGTTTGACCGTAAGGTGACCGTGGGCATTATCTATATGCTCAAGCTCCACCACTTGGTCGATGACAAGATCCACGCCCGTTCGATCGGTCCATACTCGCTCGTCACGCAGCAGCCGCTGGGTGGTAAGGCGCAGTTCGGTGGCCAGCGCTTCGGTGAGATGGAGGTCTGGGCCCTGCAGGCATATGGCGCTGCCTACACCTTGCAGGAAATGCTCACCGTCAAGTCGGATGACGTTATCGGTCGTACCAAGGTTTACGAAGCGATCGTCAAGGGTGACGATACCTTCGAAGCGGGCATTCCAGAGAGCTTCAACGTTCTCGTGAAGGAAATGCGCAGCCTTGGCCTCAATGTCGAACTCAAGTCACTGACTGACGAGAGCGACGAGGACGAATGGCCGGAGGCGGCGGAATAAAGGGATGAGGCTTGTAGCCTCTCCCTTCAACCGCCCCGAAGAATTCACCCGAAAGGGAATTGAGAAATGAACGAACTGACCAAATTCACCAACCAGCTGGCAAAGCCGGAAACATTCGACCAGATCCAGATCGGTATCGCATCGCCAGAGCGTATCCGTTCGTGGTCTTTCGGCGAAATCAAGAAGCCGGAAACCATCAACTATCGCACGTTCAAGCCAGAACGTGACGGCCTGTTCTGTGCGCGTATCTTCGGTCCGGTGAAGGACTACGAATGCCTTTGCGGCAAGTACAAGCGCATGAAGTACAAAGGCGTCGTCTGCGAAAAGTGCGGCGTTGAAGTGACTGTCACCAAAGTGCGCCGTGAGCGCATGGGCCACATCGAACTGGCCGCGCCGGTTGCGCACATCTGGTTCCTGAAGTCGCTGCCTTCGCGCATCGGCTTGCTGCTCGACATGCAGCTGAAACAGCTTGAACGTGTGCTTTACTTCGAACACTATGTTGTGATCGAGCCGGGCCTCACGCCGCTGGAGAAATTCCAGCTGCTGACTGAAGACGAGCTGCTCGAAGCGCAAGACGAGTATGGCGAAGACGCTTTCAGCGCCGGTATCGGTGCCGAGGCGGTCAAGGTCATGCTGATGGATCTCGACCTTGAGCAAGAACGCGATGACCTGTTGGAAGAGCTCGCGACGACCAAGTCCACGCTTAAGCCGAAGAAGATCATCAAGCGGTTGAAGGTTGTCGAAAGCTTCATCGATTCGGGCAACCGCCCGGAATGGATGATCCTTGAAGTGATCCCGGTTATTCCGCCTGAGCTGCGCCCGCTGGTCCCGCTGGACGGTGGCCGTTTCGCGACGTCCGATCTCAACGATCTCTATCGCCGCGTGATCAACCGTAACAACCGCTTGAAGCGCTTGATTGAACTGCGTGCGCCGGACATCATCGTTCGTAACGAGAAGCGTATGCTTCAGGAATCGGTCGACGCTCTGTTCGACAATGGTCGCCGTGGCCGCGTCATCACCGGCGCGAACAAGCGTCCGCTGAAGTCGCTGTCCGACATGCTCAAAGGCAAGCAGGGCCGCTTCCGTCAGAACCTTCTTGGTAAGCGCGTCGACTATTCAGGCCGTTCGGTCATCGTAACCGGCCCGGAACTGAAACTGCACCAGTGCGGCCTGCCAAAGAAGATGGCACTCGAGCTGTTCAAGCCGTTCATCTACGCACGTCTCGATGCGAAGGGTCTGTCGATGACTCTGAAGCAGGCGAAGAAGTGGGTCGAGAAAGAGCGCAAGGAAGTCTGGGACATCCTGGACGAAGTGATCCGTGAGCACCCTGTTCTTCTGAACCGTGCGCCTACGCTTCACCGCCTTGGCATCCAGGCGTTCGAGCCTGTGCTGATCGAAGGTAAGGCGATCCAGCTTCACCCGCTGGTCTGCGCCGCCTTTAACGCTGACTTTGACGGTGACCAGATGGCTGTGCACGTTCCGCTGAGCCTGGAAGCTCAGCTGGAAGCACGCGTCTTGATGATGTCGACCAACAACATCCTGTCGCCAGCCAACGGTAAGCCGATCATCGTGCCTTCGCAGGACATGGTTCTGGGTCTCTATTATCTTTCGATGGAACGTCAGGAGAAGACCCCTGAATTCATCGAAGAGAAGGATGGCACCAAGATCGAGAAGCTGCCACGATTCTCTGACATGGCGGAAGTGCATCAGGCGCTGGAGACCAAGTCGGTTACCCTGCACAGCAAGATCATCGCTCGCGTCCCGCAAGCCGATGAAGACGGCAACGTCGCGATGAAACGCTTTGTCACGACGCCGGGCCGCATGCTGATTGGTGAATGCCTGCCGAAGAACCACAAGGTTCCTTTCGACATCATCAACCGCCTTCTGACGAAGAAGGACATCGGTGACGTGATCGACGAGGTGTACCGCCACACGGGTCAGAAGGACACCGTGCTGTTCGCTGACGCGATCATGGTTCTGGGCTTCCGTCACGCTTTCAAGGCCGGCATCTCTTTCGGTAAGGATGACATGATCATCCCGCACGAGAAAGATGATCTGGTTGACCAGACCAAGTCCTTGGTTGCTGACTATGAGCAGCAGTATCAGGATGGTCTGATCACGCAGCAAGAGAAGTACAACAAGGTGATCGACGCCTGGAGCCGTTGCGGTGACCAGGTGGCCGATGCGATGATGGAGAAGATTAAGGCGCAGCCAATCGGTGACGATGGCAAGGAAGCGCAGATCAACTCGATCTACATGATGAGCCACTCAGGTGCGCGTGGTTCGCCAGCGCAGATGAAGCAGCTTGCCGGTATGCGCGGCCTTATGGCCAAGCCATCTGGCGAGATCATCGAAACGCCGATCATCTCGAACTTCAAGGAAGGTCTGACCGTTCTTGAATACTTCAACTCGACACACGGCGCGCGTAAAGGCCTGGCCGATACAGCGCTTAAGACAGCAAACTCGGGTTATCTGACCCGCCGTCTGGTTGACGTGTCGCAAGACTGCGTCATTGTCGAGGAAGACTGTAAGACCGAGAACGCGCTGGAAATGCGCGCGATCGTTCAGGGCGGTTCGGTTATCGCATCGCTGGGTGAACGTATCCTGGGCCGTACGCTGGCCGAAGACGCGGTCAATGCTGCTACCGGTGAGGTAATCGCCAAGGCCGGCACGCTGCTCGACGAACCGATGGTGAAAGCAATCGAGGACGCTGAAGTTCAGTCGGCCAAGATCCGTTCACCACTGGTCTGTGAAGCAGCGCAAGGCGTTTGCGGCACATGTTACGGTCGTGACCTGGCTCGCGGTACACCAGTGAACATCGGTGAAGCTGTCGGCGTTATCGCGGCACAGTCAATCGGTGAGCCTGGCACGCAGCTGACCATGCGTACGTTCCACATCGGTGGTGCTGCGCAGCTCAACGAAACCAGCCACCTTGAGGCCATCTCTGACGGTAAGGTCGAATATCGCGACATGCCGACGATCTCGGATTCGAAAGGCCGTATCCTTTCACTCGCCCGCAATGGTGAGATTGCCGTGATCGACAAAGAAGGCCGCGAGCGTGAAATCCACAAAGTGCCTTACGGCACTGTTCTGATGAACAAGGATGGCGCCAAGGTGAAAGAAGGCGATCGTCTGGCGGAATGGGATCCGTTTACGCTGCCGATCATCACTGAACAGTCTGGTGTCGTGAAGTATCAGGATCTTGTCGAAGGCACGACTTTGGAAGAGCGCACTGACGATGCCACCGGTATCGCTCAGCGTGTTGTTACAGAAAACCGTGCGACCGGACGTAAGAAGAAGGAAGATCTGCGTCCGCGTATGACCCTTCTGGGTGAAGGTCAGACTGAAGAAGGCGAGACCGAGGCACAGCGCTATATGCTGGCTCCCGGCACGACCCTGTCGGTTCAGGATGGTCAGACGGTTCAAGCCGGTGACATTCTGGCACGTGCTTCGCGTGAAGCCGCGAAAACGCGTGACATTACCGGTGGTCTGCCGCGTGTTGCCGAACTGTTCGAGGCGCGTTTGCCAAAGGACATGTCGGTTATCGCCAAGATTTCGGGCAAGATCGAATTCGTCCGTGAGTACAAAGCGAAGCGCAAGATTGCGATCGTTCCCGAGGAGGGAGATCGCGTCGAGTATCTGATCCCGAAGACCAAGGTCATCGATGTTCAGGAAGGCGACTTCGTGAAGAAGGGCGATACGCTGATCTCTGGTTCGCCGAACCCGCATGACATTCTTGAAGTCATGGGCGTCGAAGCGCTGGCTGAATATCTCGTCAACGAGATTCAGGAAGTTTACCGACTTCAGGGCGTGAAGATCAACGACAAGCACATCGAGGTGATCGTTCGCCAGATGCTGCAAAAGGTCGAGATCACCGATGGCGGCGACACCACGCTTCTGCCGGGCGAGCAGGTCGATTACGAGGAAATGCTTGAGTACAACGCCAAGCTGACCAAGAGCAAGAAGCCTGCCCAAGGCACGCCAATCCTGCTCGGCATCACCAAGGCGTCGCTGCAAACACGCAGCTTCATCTCTGCTGCATCGTTCCAGGAAACCACCCGCGTGCTGACGCAGGCTTCGGTAGAAGGCAAGAAGGACACGCTGATCGGTCTCAAGGAGAACGTGATCGTGGGCCGCCTGATCCCGGCTGGTACGGGCGCTAGCATGAACCGCATGCGTGTAACGGCCTCCAGCCGTGACGCTGCGCTGCGTGCACAGTGGAAGAAACAGCAAGAAGCGCTGGCAGCGGCCAATGCGCCTGAGCCAGAACCAGCAGCTGATGCCATCCCGTCGGAAGACGCGATGAAAGCAGCTATGGGCGGCGGCGAAGCTGCGGCCGAATAACCCTCGTTAGCCTTGCTGGTTTAACAGATAGAGCCCCGCTGGAAGTACGCTTTCGGCGGGGTTTTCTTTGCCCAACAACTATATAAATGCTATTGAGAACTATTTGCAGTTCGGCCGCTGAATTGATTGTCGCAGAGTTCGGATAGACATTTGCACTGAGACGTCAGCAAACACTTCTCACTCCAGCGCAGGCCGCCTATAGGAGCGCGTATGACAATCACCCGTTTCGCTCCGTCTCCCACCGGCCGTTTGCATGTCGGCAATATCCGCACTGCGCTGCATAATTGGATGCTCGCCAAGAAGAGCGGCGGTAAATTCGTACTGCGGATCGATGATACTGACGCTGCGCGCAGCAAAGAGGAATATGTCGATGCAATCCGCGCTGACCTGGCGTGGCTGGGGATCGAAGCGGACAGCGAAGAACGACAATCGCAACGGCTGGATCGCTATGACGCTGCATTTGAAAAGCTGAAACAAGCGGGTCGCGTCTATCCGGCATATGAAACTGCGCAGGAACTGGAGTTGAAGCGTAAGGTGCAGCTGGGGCGAGGGCTGCCGCCGATCTACGATCGCGGTGCGCTCAAGCTCAGCGATGAAGAGCGCGCAGCCAAAGAGGCCGAGGGCATTGCGCCGCACTGGCGATTCAAGCTTGATCACGACGAAGCACTGGCATGGGATGACGGTGTTCGTGGGGCTTCCAAATTCGATCCGAAGCTTCTGTCCGATCCGGTGATCCGCCGTGCTGACGGCAGCTGGCTGTATATGTTGCCAAGCACAGTTGACGATATCGACATGGGCATCACCCACGTGCTGCGCGGCGAAGATCATGTTTCGAACACGGCGGTCCAGATCCAGATGTTCACTGCCATGGGCGCCGCAGCTCCGGAATTCGCGCATGAGGCGTTGCTGGTGGGCAAAGAGGGCAAGCTCTCCAAACGTCTGGGTTCGCTCGGCTGCGATAGCTTCCGCGAGCGGGGTATTGAACCCGAAGCAATCATCGCTGTGCTAGCTCGGCTTGGAACTTCCCAGCCTGTCGAGCCGATCACCGACCGTGACGTGCTGCTAGAGACCTTCGACCTGTCGACCTTTGGCCGCGCGCCAGCCAAGTTTGATGATGCCGATCTGGAGCGGATCAACACCGCCATTGTGCACGCTATGCCGTATGCTGTTGTGAAGCATCGTCTGCCAGAAGGGATGGACGAGGCCGGCTGGCACGCCGTGCAGCCAAATGTTGTCACGATTGGCGAAGTTGCCGACTGGTGGCGTCTGGTCACCGGCCCCATCGACCGGATCGATTTCGATGCCGAAGATCGCGCTTATCTGACCCAGGCTGCTGAAACGCTCAGTTGGTCAGACGACCCCTGGCATTCCCTGACCAACGCATTGAAAGATGCCACGGGCCGCAAGGGCAAAGCGCTGTTCTTGCCGCTGCGCCAAGCGCTGACCGGCATGAACCACGGCCCTGACATGGGTGAGCTATTGCCGCTGATTGGTGAAGCTGAAGTGCGGGCGAGGCTGCAACGCGCCGCGCATTCGGGGTAGTTCCCGGGCCGCATCAACCCCGCCTTAACCAACCTGCTTTACCAGATATCCGCCATGGTTGGTGGCGGAAATGCAAGTCTGCTGCGTTACTCAAGAGCAAGCAAGAAACCAAGACACGGGGCGACACCATGGAGCGCAGGCAAAATAACCGCCACACGGCAGCATATGATGCGGAAGTGCGCTATCACTCAGGGCGCAAGATGAAGCTGCCAGTGCTCGATATCAGCCTCGGTGGCTGCATGGTCGATGCCCGCTCTTGGTCGATCCGTGAGGGAGAAACGATTTCTGTGAAGCTGCCCAGCCTTAGCTGGGCCGCCGCCAAACTGGTCTGGATTGAAGATGGCAAGGCAGGCATCGCGTTTGAAGAAATGCTCTATGAGCCAACGCTGGAGCACCTCAATTCGCTGAGCCGGCTGGCTGCTTAGGCCTCCGCATCCGACAAGGTATCCGGTGCGAAGGGCGTTCAATTTTGCGCTGTCAAAATCCCTATCACCGCATCAAAATCTTCGTGGACGTTGACCTGTGTTCCGCCTGCGAAGTTCAATATCGCGCCTCGCTCACCTCTCCCAACGAAAAGGATAGCGGTCGTGCGGCACGCGACTTCTGATCCATCAGTGCGATGAAACATAGTGAACCCTGCGATTTCGGCCATGGCCGCTTCTCCAAATATAGCTAGTTAGGGGTCAAGCGATCCGAAGATTGACTGCTTGTTGTCCGCCGCAACCGGTTTCTTCGACTTCGTAGCTTAAACGTTGCGACTTGAAGATCTCTGCATCATTATCTCGCAGAACATCGATCCTTCGGAATGGAATGAGTAGCCCTCCGATCTCCGGACCCAGAAAACCAGTGCCCGCTTCACAATCGAAACCTCTGACGGTGCCGAATACTCTCATTTGAATTACCCCTCTGCTCGCAAGCAGCCGAAATCGACCGCGACAGCGCAGCCAAGTGGCGGAAAAGATGGGAGAGGCTCGTTGGGTTTGAACCGAAACCGTCAATCGCGACAGATGACATTCAACCCATGCGCGCAATATTGCCTACAGGCAAGCTTTCCTGAAGGTATTCCAAAATGACGATGAGCCGCAGCCAGATGGCCGGCAAGTGGTCCTGCTAACCCTCGCGCTTGTCCAGCTCGTCACCGGTCAGTGACACGACATGCAGTAGGTTGGTGGCACCCGGCGTTCCAAACGGTACCCCGGCCAGCGCGATCAGCTTGCTGCCTGCCTTGCCGAAACCATGGCGCAGCGCCATGCGCTTTCCTTTGGCGATCATCTCTTCAAAACTGCCAATGTCTTTGGTTTGGACCGAGTGTGCGCCCCAAAGCAATGCAACGCGCCGTGCGGTCTTGATCGACGGTGTCAGCACCAGCATCGGCGTGTCAGGGCGTTCGCGCGCCACACGCCGCGCGGTCGAACCAGAAGATGTGAAGACATTGATCGCGCTGATCGCAACCGTGTCTGCAATGGTCATACATGCATGGGCCAATGCGTCGGATGTTGTTGCGTCGGGCGGCGTATCAAGAAAGCGCACGCGTGCGCGATAGTCTTCGCTGCGTTCGACCTGCTCGGCGATCTTGTCCATCATGGTTACCGCTTCTTCGGGCCAATCACCGGCAGCGGTCTCTGCAGACAGCATCACTGCATCTGCGCCGTCGTAAACTGCGTTGGCAACGTCAGAAACCTCCGCGCGGGTTGGGGTTGGGCTCTCGATCATGCTTTCCAGCATTTGTGTCGCGACGATCACCGGCTTGCCCGCAGTACGTGCGGCATTGACGATTTTCTTCTGCAGCGGTGGTACTTCTTGCGGTTCAAGCTCGACGCCCAGATCGCCGCGCGCAACCATGATCCCGTCGGACATTTCAATGATTTCGCTCAAGCGGCGCACAGCCATCGGCTTTTCAATCTTGGCGCACAGCGCACCATGTCCGCCCATCAGCTTGCGCGCTTCGGCCAGATCTTCCGGCCGCTGGACAAAGCTGAGGCCAATCCAGTCGGCGCCTTGCTCCATCGCAAAGGCCAGATCTTTACGGTCTTTCTCAGTCAAAGCTGGGATCGGAACTTCGGCATCGGGCACATTCACGCCCTTGCGGTCAGAAATCACCCCACCAACTTCTGCCGAGCACAGGATCTCATCCTCGCTTGCCTTGATCACCTTCAAGCGGATCTTGCCGTCATTGATCAGCAGCCTTTGACCCTTTTCGAGCACACCAAACAATTCGGGATGCGGCAGGCAGACGCGGGTTTCGTCACCGGGCTCAGGATTGCGGTCGAGCGTGAAGTGGCCCGAATGCCGGATAACCGCCTGACCGTCCTTGAATTTGCCCACTCGCAGTTTCGGCCCCTGCAAATCGGCCAGAATCGCGATCGGCCGATTGAATTCCTTCTCAAGCGCACGAATGCCCGCGATTGTTTCGGCATGGTCCTTGTGCTCGCCATGGCTCATGTTGACACGGAAAGCGTCTGCACCGGCCTTCAGCAAGCGGCGCAGAACGTCGGGCGAGCGACTGGCAGGGCCGATAGTGGCAAGAATCTTGACTTTTCGGCTGCGTGGATCGAGCCGGCTGAGTGCTGTCTTTGACATGGGGAACAGCTATGGCACAGCTGTGTTGCAACTCAAGGTATAGTCACAAGGAATACGTTTCGATGGATACGAATTCACCAGATGCACTGGATCAACTGGACGAGGCAGTGGCGGCTGCGGCCTTTCGCCGGCTGGTACGCCACCTTCAGCATCGCCATGATGCTCAGAATATCGAGCTGATGGGGCTGGCGGGCTTTTGCCGCAATTGCCTGGCCGATTGGATCCGCGCTGCGGGCTTCGATGGAGACAAAGCAGCGGCGCGGGATTTAATCCACGGCATGCCACAAGATGAATGGAAGGCGACCCGGCAAAAGCCGGCTACCGAAGAGCAATTGGCCGCGATGGAAGCGAGTGTAGCGAAAAATAGAGTGGATTGATCGCGAGCCCGGTTCACGCGGCTGACCTTGCTGGCTATCGCGGGTCCAAAGTGATTCTCATTTACAGTGGAGACTGAAACAGATGGCCGACGCCACCGATGATCGCCTGCGCCTTTTGATCGAGCGCATCGAACGCCTTGAAGAAGAGAAGAAAGGCATCGCTGATGATATTCGCGATGTTTATGCAGAAGCGAAAGCGGTCGGTTACGATCCCAAAATCATGCGCCAGGTCGTTCGGCTTCGCAAAATGAAGCCAGACGATCGCAATGAAATGGAAATGGTCCTCGATACCTATAAGGCGGCGCTGGGGCTCGGTTGATTTTCTGCTTCCGCGTATTATCTAGGTAATACAGCAAGAAGGAGAGAATTATGGCCGGTCCGTGGAAAGATGCGCGCGGGACTATTGTAACCACAACGCCCACAATCGAAGGCAAACCGATCCAGGAATACTGCGGGATCGTGGTCGGTGAAGTGATCGTCGGCGCGAACCTGTTCCGCGATCTGTTCGCCAACATCCGCGATATCGTGGGTGGCCGCTCGGGCAGCTATGAGCGTATTCTGGCGGATGCGCGCAATCAGGCGATTGAGGAGCTGCAGGCAGAATGCGCGGCGCGCGGCGGCAATGCTGTGGTGGGGATTGATCTCGACTACGAAGTGATCGGCGATACCGGCTCCATGCTGATGGTGAGCGCCAGCGGAACGGCTGTTAAGGTCTAACTCGCACCCGCCGCAGACGCGCCCAGTACCAGCGCGATAATCAGCCCGTTGTGGATCATGTGGAGCGCGATGGCGGTCCACAGACCATAGTTCACGCGCAGATAGCCCAGCAGAGCGCCAAGGATGAACTGCGGCAAGACCAAAGGCAGCAAGGTCATCCAGTTGCCTTCGCTGAAATTCGCCAAGTGAATACAGGCGAAGGCGATAGTGCTGAGCCAGAACATCACCGGGAATAGTGTGCGGAACCAGCGCATCGGTGGTCGCCGCCAAAGCACACCGAACATGATCAGGCTCAGCAGCGCGCCGACAATGATCGCGAAGCCAACCGAAATTTCTGCGCTCTCACCCGTGTTATTCGCGGCCAGCATGACAGCGATCAGTCCAGCGACCAGAAGGATCGGAAACGCGATCAGATAGCGCGGTCGGCCCGACAGCCAGCTGCGGAACAGGATTTCCTCACTGATAGGCGCGACAACGATCACGGCAAAGATGATTCCCGGCGTGATCTCCATGCCGGCCAACGCAGTCTCCGGTATCTCAATCCCCGATGCCATTACCGCCCCGGCAATCGCCAGAAGCATGCCCATCGCAATCAGATCGAGCGCCAATATGCGCGACACTGCACGTGCGCCTTCGCGCAGATCGCTCGCCTGATTGTCTGGCAGAGAAGGTCGCTTGAGAAAGCCCAAAAAATGGCCCCATTCCGCGCGCATCGTAATGAGCGACGGAAGGCTTGTGGATTCACCTGTCATGCGGCTAATGCGACCCTCAGAATTGCAAACTTTCAAATGCGGAAGAATGACAACCCATGGCAGGCCATTCCAAATTCAAGAACATCATGCACCGCAAGGGTGCGCAGGACAAGAAGCGCTCTAACCTGTTTTCCAAACTGAGCCGCGAGATTACTGTGGCGGCCAAGATGGGCACACCCGATCCGGATATGAACCCTCGGCTGCGGCTGGCGGTGAACACGGCCAAGTCGCAGTCGATGCCGAAGGACAATATCCAGCGCGCAATCGACAAAGCCAGCGCGGGCGATGACGAGAATTACGAAGAAGTCCGCTACGAAGGATATGGCCCGGGTGGCAGCGCAATCATCGTGGAAACGCTGACCGACAACCGCAACCGCACGGCAACCGCTGTGCGCACCGCTTTCAGTAAGAATGGCGGCAATCTGGGTACTGAAGGCTCGGTGGCGCATGGTTTCGAGCGCTTGGGCTTCATTGAGTATGGTCCAGAAGCCGGTGACGAGGAGAAAGTTCTCGAAGCCGCGATGGAAGCGGGCGCGGAAGATATTGCATCATCGGATGACGGCCATGAGATCTGGACCGCGGCTGAAGACTTGCACGAAGTCGCTGGCAGCCTGGAGACATCGTTGGGTGAAGCTAAGGAAGTGAAGCTGGCCTGGAAGCCCAACCTGACGGTCGAGCTCGATGAAAAGAACGCCGGTACATTGCTCAAGCTGATAGATGTGCTCGACGATGACGACGACGTGCAGACTGTTTGGGGCAATTATGAGATCTCTGACGAGGTAATGGCCAAGCTGGACTCGGATTGATTTGTGGCTGGCTGCAAATGTCCATTTCTTGCGCTTCCGGTGCTCATGGA
The DNA here is from genome assembly GCA_013002295.1 of Altererythrobacter sp. Taxonomy (GTDB): domain Bacteria; phylum Pseudomonadota; class Alphaproteobacteria; order Sphingomonadales; family Sphingomonadaceae; genus Erythrobacter. The sequence continues at coordinate 15,031 of JABDKI010000070.1, read as the reverse complement.
CTTTTATGTCCACTGCGCGCCAGCTCTCAGCAATGATTATTTTCGCCGTGCCCCAAATCAAATCGCTGGCGCCATAACTCTGTGCTAATCCTAGGCCTTGATCCCTCGCTCAGCTGCACCGGCTGGGGCTTGGTGCGTGCAGAGGCGTCGCGGCTTAGCCATGTCGCCAATGGCGAAGTGAAGACCCATGCCAAGGCGCCCATGGCCGAACGACTTGATCATCTGCACAGCGCCATTGCCGCAGTCATCGCGGCACATGCGCCCGATCGCGCGGCGGCAGAGGAAGTGTTCGTAAACAAGAATCCCCAATCGACCTTGAAGCTGGCGCAAGCCCGCGGGGCGGTGCTGGCGGCCTGCGGCGCGGCGAACCTGTCAGTCAATGAGCACTCTGCGCGGCTGGTCAAGAAATCGGTGGTGGGCACAGGCGGAGCAGACAAGGCGCAGGTTCAGGCCATGCTCAAAGTGCTGCTGCCGGGGGCGGAGATAGCGGGCGCAGATGCGGCCGATGCACTTGCTGTTGCGATAGCTGACGCGCATCTATCGCCGCGCTGACCTGTCCTGCATGCGGCCTCTTTTGTATGTCGCGCGAATGTGCTTACACTCAAGCCTAATCCATCTGTTTCGCGGGCCGCAATCGCGCTCATTTGAGGGCAAGGTTTTTCCCGCTAGGACAGTGTTCCATGTGTTCCATCCAGTAGGACTTAGCTTGTGATCCACCTCTACGGCATTCCCAATTGCGACACCGTGAAGAAAGCGCGCAAATGGCTCGATACCAAGGGCATCGAATACGCGTTCCACGACTATAAGAAAGAAGGCGCCGATCCGGCCAAGTTGGCCGCCTGGATCGACGCGCATGGAGTCGATGTTGTGCTCAACCGGCGCGGCACCACCTTTCGCAAGCTGTCCGATGCGGAAAAGACCGATATTGATGCAGCCAAAGCTGTTACCTTGCTCGAACAGCATCCGAGCATGATCAAACGACCCGTGGTGGAGCACTCGGGCGGAACTTTGGTAGGATTTAAAGAAAACGAATGGGACGCAGCGCTTTGAACAGCGCATCACATCGCGTCGGAACCCCAATCGCTTCGCTCGTCGGCTTGGCGAGGCGACATCGCCTCGGCCTGTTTGTTGGCCGCGCCAATGATATCGTCTTTCGCACCCATGACATCGTAACCGGCCCCGTAGAGGCCAATCACAACGATAAGCGACGCTAGGAGTAGCTTCTTGAACATGGCTTCGAAAAATACCGTAAAACTGCCTAACCAAGGGTTAATGCGCGTCTTGTTGTTTGCTGCCGGATTATTCGGAGCAATAGCAATGCCTTACTCGCCAGCGGCAGCCCAGGAGAATGACATGCTGATCATTGCCCACCGCGGTGCGAGTGCGGAGCGCCCGGAACACACGCTTGCGGCATATGAGCTCGCGATCGATCAAGGCGCGGATTATATTGAGCCAGATCTCGTCGTGACCAAGGATCTGGAGTTGGTTTCTCGCCATGAGAACGAGCTGTCCGGCACAACCGATGTTGCTAACCGGGAGGAGTTCGAGGATCGCCGTCGTGACAAGATGATCGACGGTCAGCGTGTGGCGGGGTGGTTTGCAGAGGACTTCACGTTGGAGGAAATCCGCACCTTGCGCGCTAAGGAGCGTATCGCGCGTATCCGACCTGCCAACGCGCGCTACAACGGCCTTTATCAAGTGCCGACCCTGGAAGAGATTGTGAAGCTCGTTCGCGCCAAAGAGGCTGAGGCCGGGCGCAAAATCGGGCTTTATCCTGAACTCAAGCACCCGACCTTTCTACTCGAAGAGGCTGGTATAGATATTGTGGATCTGGTGCTGAGGGAATTTCGCGAACTGGGATTGGGGCCAGACGACCTTGTCATGATCCAAAGTTTCGAAGTGGGCACGTTGCAACGGCTCGACAAACGCAGCGAGTTCAAATTGGTCCAGTTGGTCAAACCGGAAGACGGGCCAGCTGATGAACCAAACATGCGCTATGCCGAAATGACTACGCCATCGGGGCTGGAGGAAATCGCCGAGTATGCCGATGGTCTAGGAGCGAATATCACCATGATCGTCAATCCCGACGGTTCACCCACCACACTGGTCGAAAATGCCAAGGCCGCTGGTTTGCCGGTTCATGCGTGGACGCTGCGCCCCGAAAACGCGTTTCTGCCGCCAGCATTGCATGGCCAAGGCGGTGATTCCGGAAGAGGCGACCAGACGGCACTCTATGGAATGCTAGCTGGTGCGGGAGTCGCCGGAGTGTTCACGGATGATCCGAGGGGCGCCGTTAGCGCGCGTGACGGGCGGTAAAGGCGTAATTTAGCGATAGGTCATCTGATAGGTGCAACCCCTTACTTGGTCGCCAGGCGATCCCGCGAGGGTCACCCATTTCCAGACCTGCTTGCGTCAGCAAATCGCTGAGCTCCTCTGGCGTGACAAAGTCATTCCAGTCATGCGTTCCGCGCGGGACATATCCCACGCGCTCTGCCGCTTCGACAAGCAGCAAACGGCTGGCTGCAGTGCGATTGGGCGTCGACATGACGAGCAGACCGTCGGGCTTGAGGCTTGCGGCGAGCTGCGCCAGGAAAGCCGCCTTATCTGACACATGCTCGATCACCTCAAAGCTGGTAACGAGATCGAATGCGCCGAGATTGAGGCTCGCCAGTTCTCCCGCAATATAACGGATATCAAGGCCGGAGCTTTCGGCGTGGGCGGCGGCGACACCGACGTTCTCTGCCGAAGCATCCACACCCGTTACATTGGCACCCCAGCGTGCCATCGGCTCGCATACCAGACCGGCGCCGCAGCCGACATCGATCGCATTTTTGTCTGCAAGCGGCTTGGTCGCGTTCACGTTGCCACTCCAATGCCTATCGATTGCTTCGCGCAGGAAAGCGAGCCGCACTGGATTGACCTGATGCAGCGAAGCCATCGGTCCTTTGGCATTCCACCATTCGCGCGCAAGCGAAGAGAAATGCTCGGCCTCTTCCGGGCGAATTGTTGTGGCAGTTTCAGTCAATTACATGGCTCCATCAGCAGCGCGTTCGCTAACCTTGTCATACAGATTGTCGCCCCACCCTTTGGCTTCTGCTCCGAACAACCAGTCCGGCGGCGTGATCTCGGGCCCTTCGCCGGGTGGAAGTGGCGGCGTGAAATAACCCAACGCATAGCTTCCCATGGCGTATCCCAGCAGCGCCTGCAAATCTGGCGAGAAATCTTTGGCTATGTCCGGCGGACAAGACAAATACTGGTTCTCTTCCTGCCTCAACCAACCCAGGCAATAAGTGATATTGAGGCCCATACGGTCTGCTTCAGACTGATTCTTGCCGCCCGAATGGATGACAGAGCCGGAGTAGACGAGAACTGAACCGGCCTTCATTTCGGCATAGGCAATCTCGTGGTCTTCGGCGTGCCGTTCGGGGTCCCATTTGTTCGATCCGGGCACAACGCGCGTTGCACCATTTTCCCGTGTAAAGTCGGTCACCGCCCAGATCGTATTGAGCTGAGGCTCAAGATCAGAAGGCAGGAAGCCTCCCCATGCCAAGCGATCGCGGTGCAATGGTTGTTCGCCCTGACCCGGGAATATCCGGATGAGCTGAGTAAGATGCAGCTGGTAGGTGTCGCAAAATTGCTTGAGGAAATTGTCGCACGCGCCGATTAAGCGCGGATCCATAACCAGCTCGCGACATGCTTCGGAACGGGCAACCAATGCACCCGTTCGGCTGGTGCAGCGCCCGGTGAAATCATCTTGCCCCATCGAAGTCGCCTCGACATAGGGCATGATCTCACGCTTCAACCGGTCAAGCTGACCGGGCACCATGGCATTGTCGATTATGCAGGCACCGTCTTCGCGCAATGCGTCCGCAATCTCGTTCGAACCCGCGCCTGCGTTGAAGTGTTTGAGCTCAGACATCGATTCTTCCTCCCCCGGCCCAATCAACGCTATCGCTGCGTAAAGAGCAAGCTTGCTTGTCATCTGCGCCAGTCATGCCTAACCCAGCGCATTCTTGCGGATCTTGGATGGGGGCAGAACGCTTTGGCTCGTATCGTGATGAAATTCGGCGGCACCTCTATGGCCGGAACCGAGCGCATTCGTCGCGTGGCAAAAATTGTGCGCAAGCAGCAGGCAGCCGGACACGAGGTTGCGGTGGTGGTTTCCGCGATGGCCGGCGAAACGGACCGGCTCGTAAACTTCTGCCGCGAAGCCAATGCGCTATATGACCCGGCGGAATACGACGTTGTAGTATCAAGCGGCGAACAGGTGACCAGTGGATTGCTCGCGATGACGCTGCAATCCATGGGGTGCAAGGCGCGCAGCTGGTTGGGCTGGCAGATGCCTGTGCATACGATTGAAGCGCATTCGAAAGCCCGGATCGAGACGATCAATGCAGAGGCATTGATGGAATCAATTGCGGCTGGAGAGATCGCGGTGATCCCAGGCTTTCAGGGTCTGGGTGGCAACAATCGCGTGACAACGCTGGGCCGGGGCGGCTCAGACACGTCGGCCGTGGCTGTGGCTGCTGCAATTAAGGCTGATCGCTGCGACATTTATACAGATGTCGATGGCGTCTACACCACGGATCCCCGGATTGTGGCGAAAGCCCGCAAGCAGAAGGCCGTCACCTACGAGGAAATGCTGGAATTGGCGTCTGTCGGGGCCAAGGTCCTGCAAACGCGTTCGGTCGGTCTCGCGATGAAAGCTGGCGTACGATTGCAGGTATTGTCCAGCTTCCTTGGCGAAGATGCGATTCCCGCAGATGAACTACCTGGCACGATGATCGTGTCAGATGATGAGATGAACGAGCTAGTGGAGAGTGGCGAAATGGAACGCCAGCACGTTACCGGTATTGCGCATGACAAAAACGAAGCGAAGGTGATCTTGACCCGCGTTCCAGATAAACCCGGCGCCGTGGCGCATATCTTTGAACCGCTTGCCGATGCTTCAATCAACGTCGACATGATCATTCAGAACGTGGGCCGCGACAAGGGCGAGACAGATGTGACGTTCACTGTGCCGCAAACCGATTTGGCGCGCGCGCAGGCCTTGCTTGAAGACAAGCGCGAGGAAATCGGATTCAATCGCATAATTACTGACAGCAAGATCGCGAAAATCAGCGTTGTCGGTGTGGGTATGAAGAGTCATGCGGGTGTTGCGAGCAACATGTTCCGCGCGCTTTCGGATCGCGGAATCAACATTCAGGCGATTTCAACTTCAGAGATCAAGGTCTCTGTCTTGATCGATGAAGACGAGACCGAGCTGGCGGTGCGCGTGTTGCACACGGCCTATGGCCTCGATGCGAGTGACGAAGCAGCTTAGCTAGTCGGCTGCGCTTTCGACCATCTGGAGTACATATTCATTGCTGGGGCGTTGGCGATAGTCAGCCGATACCAACTTCGCCTGGACAGTGCCGTCCGGTGAAAGCACCAGCACGCTCGCGCGCGGCACACCATAGGCGTAATGATCTTCGGCATATTGCGGATCGCGCAGGCCCACTGCGTCGATGAAAACGCTCTCTGTGTCGCTGAGCATCAGATAGGGCAGCTCCATATCTGTGGCAAACTCGGCCAGCTTCTCGGGCTCGTCATAAGAAAGGCTTGCAAGCGTATATCCCTGCTTCTCCAGCTCGTCCGCAATCTCTGCATGGTTAGCCAATTGCACTTTGCAGAATGGGCACCAATCCGCGGAGCGCACCAATACCAGAACTGATCCATTTGGGCCTGCAATCTGAGCAAGAGTAGCCGGCTCGCCGGCTGCATTTCGTAGTGGTTGATCGACCGGCACTTCCTCGCCGATGGCGATACCAACATCGATATTGTCGGGAGGAGAGAAAGCGGGCCCAAGATGCCAAGCTGCCAATGCGGCCAACGCGAGCAACAACAATCCAACACCAGCGAAAATCTTGCGCGTAAGCGACATATTCATCAGTCCCATTTTCAAGTCGCGCAGCGGATTGCAGACATTTGTGGTCGCCGCAAGCAGAGCCTCATCTTCCCAATGAGACGGCTCGTCCTGTTTCCAGGGGTTCTCGCGCGAAAAACTAACGAAAACTTAACGCTCCAAAGCGCAATCTATCCGGGTTGAAGGAGTGCAGATCATGTCAATTCGCGCCCATATGGGGGCCCCGCTTGCCGATAGCGAACGCCGCGATGTTGATCGCTTGCATCTCTATCTCGCAACTGGCGGGACATTGCCGGAAGGCTCGCAAGCGAATGTTGAGATTCACAATATTTCTGCTGGCGGTATGTTGCTTGAGACATCACTTGCCTTGCACAAAGGCGCGCGGCTGACTGTCGATCTTCCCGAAAATGGCCATACGATCGCGTCGGTCGTTTGGGCGGGCGAGGGCATCTATGGCTGTGCTTTTGAACAGCCGATCAGCGCTGCGTCCTTGGGAGCGGTGCAACTCAAGGCTGACTCGCCACTGCCTCCACGTATTGGCATGGATCGCGTTTCCAAGGATGCGAACGTAACACTGGGCAAGAAGCTCGAGCAGATTCGCAAAGGACGCGGTTTAACGCTGGCGCAAGTCGCAGACCAGCTTGGTGTGTCAAAGCCGACTGTCTGGGCATGGGAAAAGGGCAAAGCCCGGCCGTTGGACGAACGCTTCCCCGCCATTGCTCATGCATTAGGTGTGGATGCAGCTGAGCTGATGCTGCCAGATCATTCTGCCAGTTGGACCGCCATAGTTGAAGCGAGCAGGCATCAGATTGCAGAGGCGATCGGCGTTGATGCAGACCAGATTCGTATCATGATAGATCTCTGAATCTTACGTAGTCTTGCGAATAGAAATACTGTTTTCTCCCGATATTATGGTAAACAATCCTGAAATCGATTCGTATTTTAGGATGGTTATATTACAAGACTAACGAATACGCGAAAAATCACCCAAGAAACTGGGCAAATGAACGATTTTCGACGTATCGGGTTAGCTAACTCAAACCTGACTAGGGCGGATCATGGGGGTATGTCGCAAACCAGGGGCGCATAGCGATGTTCAGGGGATTCTCCATCCAGCATGGAGAGATATTGGAAGAATTGCTGGCTGAAACGGCTGGCAGCATGGTTCTGAAAACGGACTGTAGCGGCTTCATAGAGCAAGCAAGCGACAGCATAGAACGACTGGGTTTGCGCCTGTCCGAGATGCTGTTTCGACCCCATCTAGCTGATCTGACAAGTGCATGTCACGCCGAGGCCATCCGGGCTTATCATCAAGACACAATAGCGGGCATGTCGCAGATCAAGCGATTGGAATTCCCGATCATATTGGATGGCCAAGAACCCGTTTGGTACACGCTTAGTCTGCGTCCAATTGCGGGCGCGAGCGCCGGGGTCAAAGGCGCTTTGGGCCTATTGCGATCGGTGGAAGGGCGCCGTTCGCTGGAAGATGAATTGTCCAATGCATCAATGACAGATGCAGCAACAGGCCTCGCCAATGAATCGGCGTTCAGAGCCATGCTCGCGCATCATTTGCAGCAAGAGAGCGGCGGGACCGTTGTAATCTTTGAACTTGATCGCTTTCCCGCGCTGAAGCTGCGCTTTGGGCACGCAATGGCGAATGAAATGCTTTGGGCTTTCAGCCGTTTTCTGATCAATGTTTTCCCGCCAGATGACATTTTGGCGCGTCTCGATACCGAGCGTTTCGCAGTTCTTGCGCCGGGTAATGACGGTGAGACTACATTGAAACATACACAAGATGCGCTGAAGACGTTCGTGGACCTATCGGCGCAATCTGCTCAGTTTGACATGCGGCTAACAGTCTCCGCTGGGATTGCCGATTTGCACGGCCATGCTGAGAATGTCCTGATTCAAGCTGAGCGCGCATTGGTGGTCGCAAGGGCCCTAGGCGGAAATCGAGCAGAATTGAGAGCCGACGTACCCCGCTGGCAGAAATCATCGCACGCTGTGCAATAGCATAGGCGCTTGGACTGGGGCCGGGCACACGCTATGCCGACAAGATGCCTTTCACACACAAGATCATGCTGCTTGGCTCAGGCGAATTGGGCCGCGAGTTTGTTATCTCCGCGAAGCGCTTGGGTGCCTATGTGATCGCCTGTGACGCCTATGAGAATGCTCCTGCGATGCAAGTGGCCGATACCAGTGAAGTGTTTCCAATGCTCGATGGTCATGCACTCCGAGCAACTGTTGAGAAACACCAGCCTGATCTGATTGTCCCTGAAATCGAAGCAATCCGCACAGAGGTTCTAGGCGAGCTGGAGGTAGAAGGCTTCAATGTCGTGCCGTCTGCAATGGCGACGCAATTGACCATGAATCGTGATGCGATCCGGGATATGGCCGCCCACGAATTGGGGCTAACCACTTCTATCTATCGCTATGCAGAAAATCTGGAGGAAGTGCGTGCGGCGGCGCAGAAGACCGGTTTCCCCTGTGTGATCAAGCCGGTCATGTCTTCTTCAGGCAAAGGGCAAAGCAAGGTCGATGACGAAGGCGGGCTTGAAGAAGCGTGGGATTATGCAGTTGCCAATATGCGCGGTGATCGAAGCAGGGTAATCGTCGAGCAATTCATCGACTTTGACTTTGAGATCACGCTCCTGACTGTGCGCCACAAAACGGGGATTACCTTTTGTCCGGCGATCGGTCATCGGCAGGAACGCGGCGACTATCAGGAAAGCTGGCAGCCCACACCTATGAGCGCTGCCGCGATCACGAAGGCGCAGGAGATGGCTGCCAAGGTCGTCACAGCGCTACAGGGAGGCGGCAAAGGCTGGGGCCTGTTCGGCGTAGAATTTTTCATCAAAGGCGAAGATGTGATCTTTTCTGAGCTTTCGCCAAGGCCGCATGACACAGGTATGGTCACGCTTGTGTCACAAGACCTTACAGAGTTCGATTTGCACGCCCGCGCAATTATGGGTCTGCACGTTCCGGAGAATGTTATCGCAGGGCCATCTGCCTCTGCGGTGATTCTGGCCGATCGCGAGAGCGGGAATTTCACCTTTGATGGGGTGCATGACGCGCTAAAAATTGGTGATGGGAACTGCGATGTTCGACTGTTCGGCAAGCCAGATACGCGTCCGTACCGGCGAATGGGTGTCGCGCTGGCTCGCGCTGATACATCAGACGATGCTCGCGTCCTGGCAAGACAATCAGCCAGTGCAGTTCGAATTGCCTATAGCGACTAAGGCATTTGTGATTGATTGATCTTCATCGTTCCGGGGACTAGTCGCTGATCCAATGAGTGCACCACTAGTCCTTGTTCTATCGTGCCCAGACAGGCCGGGCATCACCGCGAGAGTGACCGGTTTTCTGTTTGAGAATGGCGGAAACGTGCTGGAGGCGCAGCAGTTCAACGACCGTGAGAGCAACCGCTTCTTCATGCGTGTCGAGTTCGAAGATGGCTCCGCATCACGCGATGATTTGCGTTCCGCCTTTGCAGATCTTGCCAGCGAATTTGCGATGGAATGGAAACTCGCATTGCGGGATCGGCCGCGGCGAGTGGTGCTGATGGTGAGCAAGTTCGACCATTGTCTGGCCGACTTGCTCTATCGCTGGCGAATTGGCGAACTGCCCATGGATCCTGTCGCGATCATTTCAAACCATCCGCGCGAGACCTTCAAACATTTGGATTTCAACGAGATCCCATTCCATCACTTGCCTATCAGCAAGGGTAACAAATCTGCGCAAGAATCTCAGGTCCGCGCGATCGCTCGGGATACACAAGCAGAATTGGTGGTGCTTGCGCGCTACATGCAGATATTGTCAGACGAACAAGCGGCCTATTTTTCCGGTCGATGCGTTAATATCCATCACAGCTTCTTGCCCGGTTTCAAAGGCGCAAAACCATATCATCAGGCGCACGCTCGCGGTGTGAAAATGATTGGGGCCACGGCGCACTACGTCACAACTGACCTGGATGAAGGCCCCATCATCCATCAGGATGTTGAACCTATCACGCATGCGGACAGCCCCGACGAGCTTGTCCGCAAAGGAAGAGACATTGAGCGTCGCGTCCTGGCTGAAGCTGTCCGGCTGCATTTAGAAGAGCGCGTGCTCCTCAATGGCAGCCGAACTGTAGTCTTCAAGGGTTAGTTGAGCCCTCCCGCTTTGTCTTCGTTGGCGCGGTGTATCACATAGGCGCGGATCGCATCAGCTTCGCTTTCGCTGAGACTTTCTGAAAAACTCGCCATCCCGCGATCCTGTAAAATACCCTCGCGTACAACCGCTTGCCAGCTCGCCGCATTGGATAGAGTTCCGGATCGCCTCAGATCAGGAAGGACTGTCGAACCGACCGCCGCGGGCGCATGGCACACTGAGCAATAGCGCGCGTATTTCTCTCCACCCAGCGCAATTGTCTCTCCGCTTGCGCGGCTGGGAGGTGGGTCCAGCGGGAGCGCCGCCAATTCAGGTTCGGCCGGCAATTCGCCATCCGCACCCAGCCTGAAGACCAGCAAGCGGCTGATGTTCTTAACCGGCGCCAGGTCATCAATCAGGGCGCCGTCAGCGGTAATTGCAAACGCGCCGCCCCAGCCTGCCAGAACCGCGACATATTGTACGCCGTCAACTGTGTAAGTGATGGGCGGCGCAACAACACCCGTTTGCGCGGCAAAGCTCCACAGCTTCTCGCCGTCGGTTGCGTTGTAAGCGCTGAATTCGCCCTGCTGATTACCTTGGAAGACCAGCCCGCCACCAGTTGCTAGCAAGCCGCCATTCCAAGGACCTGGATGTTCGACCGTCCAGCGTGCTTCCTTTGCAACCGGATCCCAAGCAATCAACTTGCCAGACACTGTTCCCGCAACTTCACGGCGGATGCCCATGTCTGGCGGCAGATCACCAGCGCTCAGATCAAATCCGACATTGAACCCGCGGGCGGCGTCTGGCTTCCAATCGGCTTCGGGCGCATACAACATACCGGCTTCGAAGGCAGGAATGTAGACGAGGTTTTCGCCTGGATGATATGCCATCGGGTGCCAATTGTGGCCACCCAACGGCCCGGGCAGAACCAGCGCCGGCTGCCCAGTCTGGTCGATCCGCGTCTCTGGATTTTCGATCGGACGGCCATTTTCGTCGATACCGGTTGCCCAGTTCATGCCGACATAGGGTTCGCCGCTGATCAGTTCGCCCGTCTCTCGATCAATCACATAGAAAAAGCCATTCTTGGGAGCCTGCATCAGGACTTTGCGAGGCTGCCCCTCTATTTCCATATCGGCCAGCACGATGTGCTGCGTCGCAGTGTAGTCCCAAGTCTCGCCCGGAGTGGTCTGATAGTGCCAGACATATTCACCGGTATCGGGTCGAACAGCGACAATGCTGGAGAGGTAAAGATTGTCCCCTTCGCCTGTGCCATCTTCGCCAGGTGAACGATAAGCCCGGTTCCATGGGCTACCGTTGCCGACCCCAAAATATAACAGGTCCAGCTCCGGGTCGTAGGCCATCGAGTCCCACACTGTGCCGCCACCGCCGATCGCGTCAGAGCTGGCTAGCACTTCCATGTTCCAGGTTTCAGCCGCCGCTTGCAGGTATTCAGGAGAATTCTCGTCCTCCGTACCGGCTGGCACGGTGTAGAAGCGCCACAGCTCGTCACCGCTGCCAGCATCATATGCCGCGACATAGCCGCGCACGCCGAATTCCGCGCCGCCATTGCCGATGATCACCTTGCCATCAATAATGCGCGGCGCTCCGGTGACGGTGTAGCTTTGCGATTGGTCGACTGTAACTTTCTCCCATTGCACCGCTCCGGTTTCACGGTCGAGTTTGACCAGCCGTCCGTCGAGCGTGCCTAGGAACAGGCTTTCTCCCCAAGCTGCCAGCCCGCGATTGACGGTATCACAGCACGCTTTGACCGCTGTCTCGCCAGGAACTTCAGGGTCGTATTCCCACAGGGGCGCGCCGGTTGCGGCATCATAAGCCTTCACCTTGCTCCATGCTGTGGTCAGGTAAAGCCTACCATCCATCACCAAGGGCGTGGCTTCTTGCCCACGCGCCGTGTCCATATCGGCAAACCATGCGAGGCCCAGCTCGCTCACATTGTCAGTGCTCACCTGATCGAGCGGAGAGAAGCGCTGCTCGGTATATGTGCGCCCGTGAGTGATCCAATTTGCAGTATCGTCTCCCGCATTGAGGAGCTGATTACTGCCGATTCCATTTTCGCCACAGGCACCAAGCGTCAGTGCTGCTGCCAGCACAAAAGCAAATCTTTTCATTGTTTCCCTCTCCCAGGAGTCAGACAGGTCTGTCCCCGCATCGGTCGCAATCTGCCTTGAGCGCGCGACTTTGTCCATCTTCGCAATTGTGACAGGTTTCCGCTTTTACTTGGCGAAGTGCAGTGCGCAGGCTAGTCTGCTTCCATTGCTCTTAAGGGGAATATCCATGGAATTTGTGCTGGCAGCACTTGTCTTCTTGCTGATCGTTTTCTTGCTGATGGCGGTTCGCGTCGTGAAACAAGGTTACGTCTACACGATTGAGCGCTTTGGAAAATTTACGAAGTCCGCTGATCCCGGTCTGCATATCATCACACCTTTCATCGACCGCGTTGGCCAGAAAGTGAATGTGATGGAGCAAGTACTGGACATTCCCGGACAGGAAATCATCACCGCTGACAACGCCATGGTAGGTGTGGATGCTGTTGTTTTCTTCCAAGTGCTTGATGCCGGTAAGGCCGCATATGAAGTTGCTAATCTCTATCAGGCGATCATGGCGCTTACGACGACAAACTTGCGCACGGTAATGGGCGCTATGGACCTGGATGAAACCCTTTCGAAGCGTGACGAGATCAACGCTCGCCTGCTGTCGGTCGTTGATCACGCAACCTCGCCCTGGGGCGTCAAGATCACCCGCGTCGAAATCAAGGACATCCGCCCACCTCACGACATTTCTGAGGCGATGGCGCGCCAGATGAAAGCAGAGCGGCTGAAGCGCGCGGAGATCTTAGAAGCAGAAGGCGACAAGACCAGCGCGATCCTGCGTTCGGAGGGTTCGAAGCAATCGGCAATCCTCGAAGCAGAGGGCAAACGCGAAGCCGCGTTCCGCGATGCGGAGGCGCGCGAACGTGCTGCGGAAGCCGAAGCTCGAGCCACACAAATGGTGTCAGATGCGATCGCTGCTTCAGGCAATCAAGCGATCAACTATTTCATTGCACAGGAATACACCAAAGCGGTCGGCAAGTTTGCTGACAGCCCAAATGCAAAGACCATCCTCTTCCCGGTAGAAGCGACACAATTGATTGGAACACTGGGCGGAATTGGTGAGCTGGTTCGCGATGCTGTGGAGCCCAGAGAGGGCGATGTCACAACCGGTTCCCGCTCGGGTCAGCCCCTGCCGAAAGGTCGTGCTCGAACGAGCGTGCCGCGAACAGGCGATAGCTGATGAACGGGCTGGAGGGATTTGATGCTCATTGGGTCTGGATTGCAATCGGTCTGATCCTCGCCGCTTTGGAGATGCTGGTTCCGGGAGTCTATCTGATCTGGCTGGCGATCGCTGCTATCATTACTGGCTTGCTCACGCTGGGTATCGGGCTGGGTTTGCCTGCTCAAATCGTAGTGTTTGTTTCATTGTCTTTGATCGCTGCATTCAGCGCAAAACGTTTCCTGCGCGATTCCCCGATTGAAAGCTCGGACCCGCTGCTTAATCAGCGCGGCACACGTCTGATCGGTGAGAATGCGTTGGTGACTCAAGCGATCGACGGCGGTTCAGGCCGCGTCAAATATGGCGATAGTGAGTGGATCGCGCGCGGGCCAGACATTGCCGAGGGGGAACGTGTTCGCATCACCGGAAGCGATGGCGCTATTTTGATGGTGGAGCCTCTTAATCTGATCGCTGACAGTCCCGCCGGGGATCCTGATGATGCGGGCGGTAAATCGGCCTAACTAGCAAGCCGTTCGTTGAACCGGCCGTGCTTGCGATAGCGGACCATCCATTTGTCAAGGAACAGACCGAGTGGCCGCGGTGTGATGCCAAGTTTCTTGAAGCCCGGATATTTGCCGGAGGCGCAGTTACCCTCTTTCAACATAACCCATTGATCGCGATTGATCGGCGTCAAAGGCAATGCGGCGAACGCGGCTGAGGCGGCGTCAGGCACAGGCAGGAATGTCCTCTTGCGACCTTGCGCGTCACCAATGCGCTTGTTCAATTCCATCATGGTGATCACTTCCGGACCACCGAGCTCGTAAGTCTTCCCGCCATGCGCGCTTGGATTTTCCAGAGCGTTGACAATCGCTTCGGCCAAATCATCAACAAAAGCCGGCTGAAGTTCTGAGTTTGGCCCAAAAACCGGCAGTACAGGCATCATTTGGACCAACCCGGCAAACATGTTTACGAAGTTGTCGTCCTCTCCAAACAGCGCCGATGGACGCAGGATCGTGGCGTTGGAGAAATTCCCTCGCACCAACTCTTCGCCAAGCGCGTTGGCCCTGGCATAGGTTGAAGCGGAACCAGCATCGGCGCCAATTGCGCTGATATGAACCAGCGCTTCTGCACGTGCAGCTTTGGTTGCCGAAGCCACTACCCCTGCGGAATTGCCCATAAGCTGCATCAAGTCGCCACCAAAGCTGCCCACCAGATTGACGACCGCATCTGCGCCGGAAACGGCTCCGTGCACTTGACGCGCGTCATTGATGTTGCAGCGGGCAAATTGGATCTGCCCCAGATTGGCGAGCGGCTTTAGCTTGTGGCTCTTTTCCGGATTGCGGCTGGCGATACGCAGTCGGGCGCCCCGTTCTAACAGCGCTTGCGCCAGATATTGCCCAAGGAAACCGCTACCCCCAAACAGAGTTACGAGTTTGCCGTTGAGCGGAGAGGAGCGGGTCATGTTGCTTGTCCGAAAGGTTACCTGATCGATTGGCAACGCATTGCCGCAAGCTGCGCGCGGCTGCAAGTATTTGCAGCCAAGCGAGTGGCGGAAATGAGTCGTTGACAAGGGCCGCCAAGCGGGGCTAACCGCGCGCCTCGCTCGTTCTCGTGAAACACGTTTCGCGAAGAGCCTGTGCCCAGATGGCGGAATTGGTAGACGCGCTAGCTTCAGGTGCTAGTATTCGCAAGGATGTGGAGGTTCGAGTCCTCTTCTGGGCACCATTA
>JABDKI010000039.1 GCA_013002295.1 Altererythrobacter sp. | reverse complement strand
GCCGGTCGCTAGCAATGAAGATGGTATCATGCGTCCTACGCAATTGCTGGATGCCGTGCTCGCTGTGGGTCGCAAGGGTCTTTCGATTGCGCGCTACAAGGGCTTGGGCGAAATGAATGCCGAACAGCTTTGGGAAACCACGCTCGATCCAGAAGCGCGCATATTGCTGCAAGTGAAAGTCGAAGACGCCGACGTGACCGACGAGATTTTTACTCGCTTGATGGGCGATGTGGTTGAGCCGCGGCGCGAATTCATTCAGGATAATGCGCTAAACGTCGCCAATCTCGACGTTTGATCAAGGAGCACACATCCCGCATGCCACAAGACCCCGAAGCAGACAGTTACGAACATCTTGGTTTCCTGCTGCTGCTGGGCTTGTTGACGATTGGCGTCGTCTTCGTAGTCTGGCCATTTGCGACACCGCTGCTGTGGGCAGCGCTGGCGGCGATCATGTTCCAGCCGCTGTACCAATGGTTTCTGAAACGGCTCGCCAATGGCCCCAACAAAGCTGCGATTGCGACGCTGTTGTTCATCACTTTTGTCGTTCTTTTGCCTGGCTTCTTCATAGGCAGCATGATTGTTGAACAGGCGGCAGGCGTCGTGCGCGCGTTCCAACAAGGCGATTTGGACGTTGCGTCATGGGGGGACCAGATTCTTGGTGCGCTCCCCGCATACATTCGGGAGCAAATGGACGCTTATGGATTGGCTGATTTACAGGACGTGCAAGCACGCGCGCAGGAGCTTTTAACGGAAAGCGCCGGTCTGATCGCACAACAAGCCATCGCTATTGGCGGCGGACTGTTCAGTTTCGTATTGTCCTTCCTGATGGGCCTTTACGTCGCTTATTTTCTGCTGCGCGATGGCAAGCGGATCGGGCAAGCGATCCAGCGCGGGCTCCCGCTGGACAATTCGATCGCCGCAAAGCTGGCTGAACGGTTCCTGTTGATCGTCCGCGCAACGATCAAGGGTTCGGTGGTCGTAGGGCTGGTTCAGGGCGGATTGGGTGCATTGACATTCTGGATTGTCGGGATCGAGGCAGCCTTGCTGCTCGGCTTGCTGATGGCAATATTCTCACTTCTGCCTGCAGTAGGCACCGGCATCGTATGGCTGCCTATGTCAATCTATCTGCTTGCAGCAGGGTACATCTGGGAAGGCGTGTTTGTGATTGTGTCCGGCATCGCTGTGATAGGTATGGCGGACAATGTTCTGCGCCCGATACTGGTGGGCCGTGATACGGGAATTCCGGACTGGATCATCTTGATCACCACGCTGGGCGGCATTGCGACTATGGGCTTGTCCGGAGTAGTGCTTGGCCCATTGCTAGCCGGACTTTTCCTGGCTGGGTGGGGAATCGCGCAGGAATACCTGCTGCACCACAAGTCACGACCAGAAGAAAGTTGAGCGCGGCGCGATGCAACGCGTAGCGCCAGGGTCACAAGCCGAACAAGTCGGACGCTTGCTGATCGCCGCAGTGCTTGTGGTGTTTGCCCCGCAACTGCCCTTCGGCAATTATCTGATCTACCCGTTCATGATCTTGGGCACCTGGTTTCACGAAATGGGACATGGGCTCACCGCGATATTGTTCGGCTATGATTTTGAGCGACTGCTCATCTATTCTACCGGGTCTGGCCTTGCAGAAAGCAGCATGCCGGCAGACGCCTCGCGCTTCTCGCGCGCAATGATCGCAGCAGGCGGGCCATTGGGGCCCAGCATCATTGGATCGGCGCTAATCCTGGCAAGCGCGAAAGCCAGATTTTGGCGCCCCGCACTGATCACGCTCTCATTGATCATCACGATCTCGACGGTGATTTGGGTGCGTTCAACCACTGGTTGGATCGTGCTGCCTGCAATCGCGGTTGGGCTGGCGTTGCTCGCATGGAAAGCAAGTTTTGGCTGGGTGCGGTTTGCGCTGCAATTCCTCGGCATGTTGGCCGCGCTCAGCATGTTCATGAGCTGGGATTATCTGTTCATGGAACAAGCCAATATCGGCGGGCAGCTGATACTGTCTGACACCGGCGCGATCGAAGCCAATCTGTTTCTGCCGCACTGGTTCTGGGCGATCGCTCTTATTGCCACAGCCACGCTGATGATCGGCACGAGCCTTAGGTACGCATTGCGCGAAGATGGAAGCGGTGCGGGCTGGAGTTAGCCCTGGTCCAAAGCTGAATTCTCAGGTCGCGATCCGCAGTGTATTCACACCGCTCGCGCCGCCATTTTCAGCAGACAGCCCGACAAAGATTGAATCGATGATGTGCGCCAACTTCTCTTCGCTCAATTTTTCGTCGATATAGAGCAGCGCATCAGGAAGAGTGTAGTTGCCCACCATCTGGTTGATCAGGCTCAGCGCCATGTCGATCTCGAATCCCGGGAAATACCCATCCGCCTGCGCCTGTGCGATCAACTCGCTGAGATAGTGGTCTGCCAGATCGACAAAGCTGCGCACTTTTTCGAACCGCGCCGCACCGAGTTCGCATAGGAGCGCAAAACCCGCCGGGTCGCTACGATAGCGCTCGCGCGAGATGCGGAAACGCCGGACAAAGAACTCGTACATCTTGCGATTGGGCGGCAGATCGCTCGCCAACACATCTTCCATCTCGGCGATGTGCGGCTCCATCCATAGCTCCGCGAGGGATTCGAACAAACCGTCATCATCGGCAAAGATCTGCTCCACGCGCGCGCGCGCGATCCCTTCCTCGGCGGCGAGCTTTTGCAATGGTATTTCCTCGCCGCGCTTGAGGCATAACTTCAACGCCTGTTCAGCCAATCGGCGACGTTCGCTTGCGAGTTCTTCAGCAGTCATTGGTGGGGAGGCTCCTCTGCTGCCCTGTTATCTAGGCAATGCAGAGCGCCGCTTAAACCCGTTTCACACGAATTCTTTGCAAGATAACGCGCAAAAACCACGCGAGAACTTCAATTAGGCGCACGATCATCAAGCTTCGCGATCTTCCTCGATAATCGCGCAGGCCTGCACCTCGAGTACTTTGAATCGTTCGTTTTCAGGCAATTTGTCCCGGAACCAGGCGGACAGCTTGAGCAAGTCTTCGCCATAATTTCCGGTCGGATAAAATGGCTCGCCGAACCCGATCACCATGTGTTCGTTGTCAGCAATCGCCGGGACAATCGGCACATTGGCGGCCTGTGCGATGC
>JABDKI010000251.1 GCA_013002295.1 Altererythrobacter sp. | reverse complement strand
GGTAGCGATCTTTGATCGCGAGATCGTCAAGCGCGCCTTCGGCCAAACGCCGGGTCACTCGATCAACTTCGCCTGAAAGCTTGGTCAGGCTGTCAACCAATCGCTCATCCGCGGTCTAGCCAGCATGTGCTTCCTGTCGAAGATGCGCGGGAATCTTACGATAATTGTCGATTGTTTCGGGGATGTATTCGCCAACCAGTTCGCGCACTTCGTTGATGTTCGGATCGTTCTGATCGACGGTAGCAAGCTGCATGCCCAACGCGTCCAATTGCACACCCATATTGTCCACCAATTGCACCGCAGGAGCAGGCAGAGCGGGGCGCTGCGCCTCCAGCCATAGTTCGGTGTTAGCGACCATTTGCTTGGCATCGCCTTTCTTGAGGTCATGGCGCTGCGGAATCTTGATCTTGCGACCGCGTGTGATGACGCCCACCGCAACCACAGCTGCTAACAATGTCAGCATGATGCCCGTGAAACCGATCCCATCGATGATCAGGCCAATCGCGACAGCTGCAGCCCAGATGCCAGCAAAGGCGATCAGGATGCGCTTGAGCATCTTCTTCCAGTGCTTGGACTTCGCTTCAGCGGAGAACCGCCCGATCGATTCCGCCGACCGGTGTGTGCCGCCGTAGTCGCGATTGGTGACCAAGCTCTGGCCTGCCGCGCTCAAGATCTGGTCGGATTCGCGAGTGGTATCTGGCATCAACGCTGGTCCTTAGCTCTCTAGCGCCAGCAGCGAAGGCTCGGACGATGCGACCTTGGCCTGAGCTTGGGCCTGACCTTCAGCGCGCGCGATGTAGCCTTTGGATTTTTCGACTTCGGCTGACAGTGTGTCCACGGTTTGCTTCATGCTGGACAAGGCGCGAACCTTGAAGTCGTCAACCTCGTCCATCGTGTCATAGATGTTCTGGAAAGCGCGTTGCAATGTTTCCATCGGGATAGTGCTCGATGCGGCCTGTTCGTGGATCTGGCCGGTCTGTTCGCGCAGTAACGTGCTGGTGGAATCAATGATTCCCGCCGTCGTGGTATTGAGCGCTGTAATCTGACCCAGCACCAGGCGTTGATTGGTCATCGCTTGCGCTACCGTTACGGCGGTGCGTAGCGCGCCGACAGTGGTCGTGCTGGCGCGATCAACGCCTTTGACCAGCTCGACATTGTTCTTCTTGACCAGATCAAGCGAGAGATAGCCCTGAACGCTCACGGCCATCTGTGTGAGCAAATCCTGCGTGCGCTGACGGACATAGAACAGCGCACTTTCACGCAAGGCCTTCGCTTTAGCCGGATCGGTTGCGTCCAACTCGTTTGCCTTTTCTTCCAGGCGCTCGTCCAGCGTTTTGGCGATATGGATCATCTGCTCCAGTTCGCCCATGGCTTCCCACAGCTTTTGCCGCTCTACATCGATCGCAGCATTGTCTTCGTGCAGCTCTTTCTTGCCCGACGCGAGCCGTTCCAGGATTGCCTGAATGTGCCCTTGCGCAGAGGTGTAGCTGTCAAAGTACCGGTTCAGCTTGTTGCCGAACGGAATGATGCCGAACAGCTTGCGCCCGCGCAGTTTGCCCTTGCGGCCCGGATCGAGATCTTCCACCGTTTTGCGCAGATCCATCAGATCGTTGCCGACGCCGGTTTCCTGATCCATAGCGCGCACGGGACGGTCAAGGAACCGGTTGGACATCGCGGCAGCGGCGCGAATCTGTTCCTGGCCCATGCGTGTAATCTGATCGACTTTTTCACCGAATGCCGGCGAGTTGGCATCTTCCGCAACAAGATCGGCCACGAAGCCATCGACCTTCTCGTCCAGCTTCGATTTCTTTTCTTCTGCAACCGGGACCAGACCCGCGGCTTTCTCCGGCGCGACAGTCGGCACAGGATCAGGCGGCGTCAAGTCAAAGTCAGTGGCCGCTTTTGTGGTGGTTTCCTGCGTGCTCATGATTAGTATTCAGCTCCCTTAAGCGACAAAACGCCGCTTTCTTGATACTGTATTAGTGCCCTAAGACACGAACTTCAAGGATTCTGCCTGAAACCAATCAGTTCGTCTATGCTTTCGTTTGGTTTCGCAAACGGGTAAGTGAATGCGGGATTTTTCATGGGGACGGATTAGCAACTTGAACGAGATACCTGAGCCCAAGCCGGTTTCGCCGGAGATCAAGGCGAGCGAAACGACTTCCAATTCCTCCAATTTTGGACGCGTCCTGTTCAGCTGGCGCCGGTGGTGGCTGCAAGATGTAGTCGGGACAGTTGATCAGGCGTCAGTAATCGAAAAACGCCGCGAAGACTGCGGACTGACGGAGCGCTATCTGTTTATGACCGCAATGTCAGGTGGCATCGCGATTCTGGGTCTGTTGCTTTCATCCCCAGCGGTTGTGATTGGCGCCATGTTGCTATCCCCGTTGATGGGACCGATCATGGGATTGGGCTTTGCTCTGGCGATCTGGGACTATGACTGGATCAAACAGTCCGCACGTTCGCTGGCTTGGGGCACGGTGATGGCGGTTGTGCTATGCGCGCTGGTGGTGTTTTTCTCGCCAATTCAGACGATAACCCCTGAAATTGCCGCTCGGACAAAGCCGAACCTGTTTGATCTGGGTGTAGCGTTTTTCTCGGCCCTCGCTGGCGCTTATGCGATGATCCGCGGGCGCGAAGGAACGATTGTCGGGGTTGCGATCGCGACTGCCTTGATGCCGCCATTGGCGGTAGTCGGCTTTGGTCTCGCGACATTCAACTGGACTGTGTTTTCCGGCGCGCTCCTGCTCTATGTAACCAACCTGATCACAATTGCGCTCACCGCATGGGGCATGGCGCGGCTTTACGGATTCCGTACCGCGCTTAGCGGAAAACAGACGATCTTTCAGAACGTCGCTGTTATTGCGGTCTTTGTTGCTCTGGCTATCCCACTCACACTCTCGCTTCAGTCGATTGCATTCGAAACGAACGCTCAGCGCCAAGTGCGCGGTGAGATACTTGATATCTTCGACCCACGTTCGCGCCTCGGACAAGTCGAGATCGATTTTGAATCCGATCCTGTCAGGATCGATGCGAATGTTTTCACACCACAACTTGAACCCGACGCCGAAATAGACGGCGAACGGGCGTTGTCTCGTGTTCTGGGGCGTCCGGTGCAGCTCTCGATCAATCAGGTCCAGTCCGGCCGGAGCGCTGCTGCGGCTCAGCAGGCAGAACTGTCAGCGACCCGTGCGCGCGAAGAGGAGGCGGCTCTGCAAAGAGCCGAGCAATTGGCAGAGCGCTTGGCCTTGGTTGCTGGCGTCACTGAAGACGAGCTGACGATCGACCGTCAACGTCGCAGAGCGATTGTCCGCGCCCGCCCGCTCGACGGGGCGAGCCTTGCGACCTATCGTGAGCTGGAAATGCGAATTGCCGCGACAGAACCAGATTGGACTATTCAACTTACGCCGCCGCGCCTGCAGCTGCCAGAGGTAACCTTTGCAGAGGGCGAACCCGATCAGGCTGGCGTTCAGGCCGTCCAGCTGATTGTGTGGGCGTCGCGCCGCCTGGATATGCCGGTTTCGATCACAGGTACGGCGGACGAAGTTGAAGCGATCGAAACGATGCTGACCGCCGCTGGATTGACTGTGGAAAGCAATATTCAGAGACGCGCCGGGACCTTGCAAGCCAATTGGGCAGAGGTTGCCGAATAGCGGGCTAAAGCGCTTAGGCGGCGATATCCAGCGGGACAATCTCGCCCGCCAGATACAGTTTTTTGGCCTTCGCGCGGCTCAATTTGCCTGAGCTGGTGCGGGGAAGCGTGCGCGGCGGCACCAGTTCCACAACGCAGCTCATGCCGGTGACGCCGCGAACCTTATCTGCGATCTCATTGCGCAGTTTGACTCGCTCTTCAGGGTCAGACACGCGGCAATGGACCAGCACCGCTGGCGCTTCCTCGCCATTCTCTTTCTCGACGGAAAAGGCCGCAATATCGCCATGGTTGAAACCGGGCAATTGCTCGACCGCCCATTCGATATCCTGCGGCCAATGGTTCTTGCCATTGATGATGATCATGTCCTTGGCGCGACCGACAATGAACAGATAGCCCTTGTCTGTGTAGCCCATGTCACCTGTGTCGAGCCAACCATCCACCAGACAATCCTCGGTTGCTTCCGGGTTGCGGAAATAGGAATGCATGACGCTAGGGCCTTCGCACCAGACCTTGCCGATCTGGTGATCGCCCTTGACCGTATCATTCTCGCCGCGGATCTCGACTTTCATGTCAGGAACCGGTTTGCCGCAATTGACGATGGCGCGGTAGCGGGCCGGACGTGACAGATCGCGCGGAGTACCGGACAGGCGTTCTTCCTCGACCAGTTCGACGCGGATGCCTTCACCGGGCGGCATGACAGTGACCGCGAGCACGCTTTCAGCCAAGCCATAGCTGGGCGTAAAGGCGCTGGCCTTGAAGCCAGCGTCGCTGAACGCATTGACGAAGCTTTGCATGACATCCGGGCGGATCATATCCGCGCCATTGCCAGCCACGCGCCAGCGCGACAGATCAAACCGGTCGGCGACATGGCTCTGGCTGGAGATGCGGCGCGCGCAGATATCGTAGCCGAATGTTGGCGAGTAAGAGAGCGTTGTGCCCTTGTTGCGGCTGATCAGATCGAGCCATGCCAGCGGACGGCGCGCAAAGGCATCAGGCTTCAGATAATCGCAGCTGACCTGATTGGCGATCAGCGACAGGAAACAGCCGACCAGGCCCATATCATGATACCACGGCAGCCAGCTGACGCAGCGATCGCCCTCTCCGACATGCATGCTGGTGGAGTGGCCGTAAAGATTGTGCAGCAACGCGCGGTGCGTCACGGCTACGCCGGTTGGGAAACGGGTCGAGCCGGACGAATATTGCAGATAGCAAATGTCTTCCGGATCAGCCTCCGGCAGTTCGCATTCAGGCGCTTCGCGCGTTTTGAACTGCTCGTAGGCTTCGCCTGCACAACCCTGACGCTCTGCCGCCGCCGCTGCCATCTCGCCGATCTCTTCGGGGTACAGCAGAAGCTTGGGGTCCGAGCTGTTCAACTGGACCGTTAGCTGATCGATATAGCTTTCCTTGCCGCCAAATGATGTGGGCAAAGGCAGCGGCACAGGCCACGCGCCGACATAAACGCAGGCGCAGAACATGGCTGCGAAATCCGGGCCGGTTTCCGCAATCAGGGCGACGCGGTCTTCTTTGCCAATTCCGTAGGCGACCAGCTGACGCGCCATAACCAATGCGTCTTCGCGCATTTCGGAAAAAGGATATGGGCGCTCCAAAGTGCCCCGCATATCGTGGAAATTGAGCCCCTTTTGGCTCCGCGCGGCGTAATCGATCGCTTCATTAAAGGTAGAAAAGTCCGATTTGCGCCGTGGCAAAGGACAATCATTCGGCGTCGGCTGCAATGCGGCGTCGGTCATAATTATCTAGCGAAACCCGTTACTTGCGGCATCTGAAACAATACCATTTTAGTCCCCAATGCGGAAAAAACCCTCATTCCGCACCCAATCCATCTTTCCCATTTGATAAGGAGTGTGGCACGAATAAGGCGAAATGGCCGCAAAGCAAACCCGCTCATCGCGCAAAACGCGCGCCATAACGCCGCTGGACCAGGCCAAACTGCGTGATTTGGCGCTCACTTATGTCGCGCGATTTTCCACCACTCGGGCCAAACTGGTGACGTATCTGCATCGCAAAATTCGCGAGCGCGGGGTGGAGGAGGGGGCTGACAAGCTCGATGTCGATGCGGTTGCGGATCGGATCGTCGAGCTGGGCTATATTGACGACGCAGCCTACGCGCAGGCCAAGTCTGCCGGATTGCTGCGCAAGGGCTATGGAGGCAGGCGAGTGGATCAGACCCTGCGCGCAGCAGGGGTTGATGAAACCATCCGAAGCGATGTTGCCCCCGATGAAATCCATCGCCGTCATGCTGCAATGGCCCTGGCGAGCAAACGCGGCTTCGGGCCGTTTGGGCGCGATTTCGATGCATCTCACGGAATAGACCTCGCCAAGCGTCAGAAACAGATTGCAGCGATGGTGCGAGCAGGCCATGATTTCGCTGCGGCCAAAGCCATAGTGGATGCATCCAGCATGGACGAAGCAGAGCAATGGGTTTCTGAAGCGGAGGACGATTGGGCATGACTTTCAAATGGGCAATGCTGGCATTGAGTGCGTGCATGCTGGCCGGGTGTTCGCCTGCGTCCGAAGCCAATGTTGTGGCGAGCCCTAGCGAAGCAGCTGCTGCCCAAGGAGAGACCGAGCGTCACCCTTTGTCGGGTCTGCAAGTCATCGATTTGACCGTGCAATCGGGTGAGACAGCGCATGCATTCCGGGTTGAACTGGCCGATACTGATGAAGCACAAAATCGCGGGCTGATGTTTCGCAACGAGCTGGGCGATTTTGAAGGGATGTTGTTTCCGTCTGACGGGCCGGAGCCGCGCAGTTTCTGGATGAAGAACACGCCGCTTTCGCTCGATATCATTTTCGTCGGCACTGACGGTCGGATCACTAACATCGCCGCCAATACGGAGCCCTATTCGCTCGAGTCGGTGTCGTCAGGCGGATTAACTAGCGCGGTATTGGAGCTGCGCGCAGGGCGCTCGGCCGCGCTCGGCATCGAGCCGGGCGATAAAGTGGAATATTCGCTGCCGGAATGACGTTCCTACTTGGCCATAAACGCGCATTGAGCTAAGCGCAGCCTCGCTATGGGAATCTTCGGCAAAATATTCACCTGGTGGGATGGCGCGACCATTGGCACCATGCTCTTCACCGCTCGCAAGGGCGAGCATGTTGGCACGGATGCTCAAGGTAACAAATATTACCGTTCCAAACCCAAGCAGGGCCAGCAAGAGCGCCGCTGGGTCATCTACGAGGGCAATAACGATGCAAGCCGCGTGCCGGCTGAATGGCATAGTTGGCTTCACGGTGC
Organism: Altererythrobacter sp.; assembly: GCA_013002295.1. Classification (GTDB taxonomy): domain Bacteria; phylum Pseudomonadota; class Alphaproteobacteria; order Sphingomonadales; family Sphingomonadaceae; genus Erythrobacter. The sequence goes on along the minus strand of JABDKI010000251.1, from coordinate 8,909 downwards.
GTTTGGCGATGTCCCTGAAAGCTATTTGCCGCCGCCCAAGATTTGGGAAGCCGAGTACACTCCGAATGCTACCGGCACGGCTGCGGCCTATCGCCCGCAAGGCGCGCTGGAGCGCGGCGGGAAGCGCGCCAAGGCAACCGGCGATTACGAGGCATGGAGCCCAGAAGGCTGATCATGCGCAGTGCGCGCCTTGGATCGATTGCGCTCGCGGCTTTGTTGGTCGCGGCCTGTTCGCAAGGCGACGACGCTCCTGAGGACTCGGTTACGACTCAGATGCCAGCGCGAAACGCCACAGAGGCTGCTCCCGAGGACGTGATTGACGCCGCTGCTGCTGCCGAGATAGGCACACCAATGCAGGAGCGTGTTGCGACGCTCGGCCTGCTCAACAAGCGCAACAATTCGAGCCAAGACATTCAGATCGCGCCCGGCGAAACGCAAACCTACGGCGATATCCGCATCAGCCTGAGCGCGTGCGAGCGTACCGCGCCATGGGAAATGCAGCGTGAGACCGGTGCTTTTGTGCAAGTTGACGTTCAGCCGCGCGGCTCGAACAATTTCGAGCGGATTTTCTCAGGCTGGCTATTCAAGGAATCGCCCAGCCTCAACGTCGTTGAGCACCCGGTCTATGACGTTTGGGTCAAAGACTGTGCGATGAGTTTTCCGGGCGAGGAGTGAGCGCGCTCCGCATCGCCGAGCAGCATTTCATGCGCTTGAGGCAATGTTGCAAAGGGTGAACCGCCGCAATGCGCCAGCGCTTCCAGATATTGCTTCTGCGTGATCTCGACCGCCCCCATCGAACGCAAATGATCTGTCATAAACTGGCAGTCGAGTAGCCTGTATCCCGCTGCATTCATCAGCGATACGAGCCAGCCGAGTGCCACTTTGCTGGCATTGCTGCGCCGGCTGAACATGCTTTCGCCGCAGAATACCTGATCAAAGCTGACGCCGTACAGCCCACCAACCAGCTCCTCGGCTCCGTCTGTTTCGGCCCAGCATTCAACCGAATGCGCGTGCCCCGCGCGGTGAAGCTGGCGATAGCTGGCGATGATCCTTTCACTGATCCAGCTTTCAGGATGGTCCTCGCGCGGCTGCGCGCATGCTTTGATAACCTCGTCAAACGCTTCATCGACTGAGACGCGGAAGACATCTTTCGAGATCAGTTTGCGCAAGCTCTTCGATGCACGAAACCTGTCCAAAGGGATGATCGCGCGCTCTTTGGGCTCGACCCAGAAGACTTCAGGGTCTTCGCGCCTGTCTGCCATCGGGAATATGCCACTGCGATAGGCGAGCAGCAGCATTTCGGCCGGAATAGGTGGAGGAAACGGCGAATGCATAAGATCGGCAGCATAGCAGGCATTGGAGGCAAGAAGCCAAGCGCAAATGCATCCGGCGCCGATTTGGCGCGCTATTGATGTTGCCATGTGCTTTGCTTGGCGATAGAGGGCTTTTCCTCGTGCAGGGGCGTAGCTCAGTTGGTAGAGCATCGGTCTCCAAAACCGAGGGCCACGGGTTCGAATCCTGTCGCCCCTGCCATTTTTCAGTTCATTTTGACCCGCACGCTATCCGGCGTGCGAATTGTCCTCCCTGCGGTCGTTCAGCTTCGCTTCCCTCGCTCCTGCGATCTGAAGATCGCGTGGCTGCGGGCGGGCGGTCGCCCTTTGGGTCGCTACGCGACCTTTCATGGTCAAGCAAAAGGCCGACCCATCGCTGGGCCGGCCTTTGTCGTTTTTGGCTTAGAGCGCTTAGTACTCCTCAGGCTCTTCCGGAGTCTCTGCATGGAAATCCTTGCCCGCTGTCTTGTCACCTTGGGCGAGTTTGAAGACCACACCGGATAGCAGCGCGAGAGCGAGCAAGTTCGGCAGAGCCATTGCCGCGTTGGAGATGTCTCCTAAGCGCCAGACAAGCGTCAGATCTTGGGTCGAACCCACATAGATCACCACGCACCACAGCACGCGCCAGATCATGTGCAGGATCTTCTCACCACCGCGGGTCGATCCCGGCACACGGTCATAGATGAATGTGATCGCGCGCTCACCGTAATAGCTCCAGGTAAGGAGTGTGGTGAACACGAACAGGATCAGCGCTGTTGATGCGATCAGCGTACCGATCGGGATGCTGAAAATTTCGACCGGGAAGGCCGCTGCAAATGCGCCGCTCGTCATCGCAAAGCCTTGCAAGTCCGAATTCCACGCATGAGCAACCGCTTCGCCATTGCCGGTGAAGTCACCCTGCACTGTCAGGATCACCAGCGCTGTCATGGTGCAGATCACGATCGTGTCGATAAACGTGCCCAGCATCGCCATGCGGCCCTGTTGCTGCGGATCATTGGTCTGCGCGACCGCGTGTGCGATTGGCGTTGAACCCTGACCGGCCTCGTTCGAGAACAGTCCGCGCGCCACACCGGCCCGGATGGCCAGCGCAATCGCCGCACCGACAAAGCCGCCGGTCGCTGCTTGCGGATTGAATGCCCCGTGGAAGATCAGGCCGAAGGTGGCCGGAATGTCAGACGCGTTCAGGATCAATGCGATCACTGCCATCACGATGTATGCGGCGGCCATGAACGGAATCACCTTTTCCGCAACGCTACCGATTGACTTGATACCGCCGATAATCACGACAAATACGGCAATCGCGACGATTAGACCGCCCAGCCATTCTTCGATTCCGAACAATTCGTTGAGACCGTCAGCGACCGCGTTTGCCTGAATCGAGTTGCCCGTCACCATCGCGCTGAACAAAGTGCCCAGACAGAACAGGATCGCGAGCCAGGTCCATTTCGGGCCAAGTCCCATCATGATATAGCTCATTGGGCCACCGCGTTTCACGCCATCTGACGTGGTCTCGCGATAGCGAATGGCCAGTGATCCCTCGGCAAAGGCGAGCGCCATGCCGACCAGTGCTGTCACCCACATCCAGAAGATCGCGCCGGGTCCGCCCAGTGCGATCGCAGTGGCCACACCGGCAAGGTTGCCTGTGCCGACTTGTCCTGAAAGCGCGGTCGAAAGCGCCGCGAATGGCGAAATCTCACCATCACCTTGACCTTTGCGGCCAGCAAACAAGCCCTTGAAAGCGCTGCCTAACTGGCGGATCGGATAGAATTTCAATCCGATCATGATGTACAGGCCAATGCCCAACAAGATGATGGTCATCGGCGGGATTGGTTGTCCGCCAACCGACAGCCATGGAACCAACTCTCCGTTCCATGTTCCGCCCCAGATAAAATCGGAAACGTTGGTTACGCGATCGATCAGAGTGACCGCCGCTGTATCTGCTACTGCCATGTGTGGCTTCCCCAAAAGCAACCCGTAAAGAAGCGCCGCACGCTAGAGTGCTGTCCAACACTTCACAAGTCGCAATGCGGCCTTTCTTGTGCTTGCAATTGCTCCGCCCTCCGCCTATCTGCTTCCCGTCTTCCGACATTGGAATCAGATAGCAGCCCCTCCCGGACCTTGTTCGGGGCGGCGAGAAACCCTACCTGAAACCCACTAGCGGAAGCGCAACGATTTGTTTCGAGGATGAAGGCTGACATCATGGCCGAAGAGAAAAAGAGCAAGACATCACCTGCTGAATTTGTGAACCAGGTTCGCAGCGAAACCAGCAAGGTGGTGTGGCCGACCCGTGAGGAGACAATCCGCACGGCGATCTTCGTGTTCATTATGATGGTGATTTTGTCGCTGTTTTTCCTCGGCGTCGACACGGTTTTCAACGCAGTCGTGCAATGGCTGCTCTCGCTCGCTTAAGTTTGAAGGACTGACCCACCGATGGCCCGCTGGTATATCATTCACGCCTATTCCGGTTTCGAGAACAAGGTTCGCGACGCGATTCTGCACGAAGCTGACCGTCTTGGTCTGGCCGAAGCGGTTGAGGACGTCCAAGTCCCGACTGAAACGGTGACAGAGGTCAAGCGCGGCAAGAAAGTTCAGGTCGAACGCAAGTTCATGCCAGGCTATGTGCTTGCCAAGCTGAAGATGACCGATGATGTCTATCACCTGGTCAAGAACACACCGAAGGTAACCGGTTTTCTGGGTTCGGGTGCGAAGCCGCAGCCGATCAGCGAGAAAGAGGCTGCACGCTACTTCGGCGGAGTCGAAGAAGCGAAAGCCGCACCGAAACAGCAGATCAGCGTCGATTACGAGATTGGTGATCAGGTCAAGGTGCTTGATGGTCCATTTGCAAGCTTCAACGGCACAGTTGAGGAGCTCGATTTCGACAAGCAGAAGGTCAAGGTTTCGGTTTCGATCTTTGGCCGCGCAACTCCGGTCGAGCTGGAGTTCGAACAGGTCGAACTGGTCAAGTAACCTCGCCCGCTATCGAGAATCTGGAAGGGCGCCCGTTGAGGCGCCCTTTTTCGTTCTACCGTTCTGGCAGAGCTTCTGCCTCCAGCATCACTCCCGCGATGAATGGGGCAATCACATCAAGGAGATAGCGCTCGGCTATTGCATCAGGTGCCAGGCGAATTCTGCGCAGCCGTGCAAGTTCGGTAAAGCCGTGAAGCTAGATCATCATGCCGACACGCCGATCCCGTGACCGGTCCCGATCAAAGCCGGCCCGCCGGAAAACTTCATTGACGCTCTGCAGCGTATCTTCGATTGCAGACTCAAGTTCAGCGAACTAACCGCTTTCCTACTCATTGCCGGACGGGCACGATGGGGTATGAGACCAGTCCTGGACCTGGTGTTGAAATGCTTGCGATTTGGAAAGTCACACTTTCTGAAGCGGTCGAACGCCATCCACTCTCGGCCAATGGCGGAAAGTCACAGTTTCCCAAAACGCGTTCCGCGTTCCCTCGAACCCAAGCCACTCTCGCGCTCCAGTAGGCGCCCAAATTTCTTGCATTCTGCGTGCAGTTCGCTATTCGCGCGCCTTCCCGTAAGGGATTCGTGTGGGAGGCAAGGAAACTTGCTGTGTGACCACTTAACATGAAGGTGCATTTGCGGGATCTCCGTGCGTCGCACCTGACAGTGTGAAAGGAGGCCACAAGTGGCCAAGAAGATTGAAGGCTATATCAAGCTGCAAGTGCCCGCGGGCATTGCAAACCCGTCACCCCCGATCGGCCCAGCACTGGGTCAGCGCGGCGTGAACATCATGGAATTCTGCAAAGCGTTCAATGCAGCGACTGACAGCATGGAAAAAGGTGCGCCGATCCCGACGACGATCACCGTCTATGCAGACCGTTCGTTCAGCTTTGTCACCAAGACACCGCCAGCATCTTTCCTGCTCAAGAAAGCAGCGAAAGTGAAGAAGGGTTCGGGCGAGCCGAACAAGGACAAGGTCGGCAAGATTAAGCGCAGCCAGATTAAGGAAATCGCTGAGCTCAAAATGGCTGACCTCAACGCAAACGACATCGATCAGGCTATGAAAATCATCGAAGGCTCTGCCCAATCGATGGGCCTCGACGTGGTGGAGGGCTAAGAACATGGCAAAGCTGACAAAGAAGCAAAAGGCTGTCACTGAGCTCGATGGTGAAAAGCTGTACACCGTTGACGAAGCGATCAAGACCCTGCGTGAGCACAAAGCGAAGTTTGACGAAACCGTTGAAGTCGCTATGAACCTGGGTGTTGACCCGCGTCACGCTGACCAGATGGTTCGCGGCATGGTCTCGCTGCCAGGTGGCACGGGCAAAGACGTGAAGGTCGCTGTATTCGCCAAGGGCGACAATGCTGACAAGGCACTGGCTGCTGGCGCTGACAAGGTTGGCGCGGAAGACCTGATGGAAGACATGCAGGCTGGCAATCTTGACTATGACCGCGTGATCGCAACCCCTGACATGATGGGTGTTGTGGGCCGCTTGGGTAAGGTTCTGGGTCCAAAGGGCCTCATGCCAAACCCGAAGCTGGGCACGGTTACACCAAACGTGGAGCAGGCCGTTAAGGACGCCAAGGGCGGCCAGGTTGAATTCCGCGTTGAGAAGATGGGCATCATCCATTCTGGCATCGGCAAGCTGTCTTTCAAAGACGCAGACCTGAAAGCAAACTTCGAAGCTTTGACTCAGGCTATCGTGAAAGCGAAGCCAACGGGTGCGAAGGGCAAGTATGTTAAGAAGATTTCGCTGACTTCGACGATGGGCCCAGGCCTCAAGATCGACGCTGCCGAGGTTGAGGGAGCCTAAAGCTCTTTCCTACTCGACTGAGAATTGCAAAGAGCCGGGGGAGCGATCCTCCGGCTCTTTCGTATGTTTGCTCTGTTGCTCGCTGATGCGGCCTAATCCAGGACTAGAACTGAAATCCGCCGGTTGCAGCTGGTTTTGTAGCTCTTCTTTGTCGAAGAAATCAACCTGACCGAAATCGCTTAAGTACTCGAGGTTAGCGTGCCGCTTGTGCACCAATTGCGGGCACAGGCACTTTCGAAGCTGAAGGCGACGCTAACTGATACAGAAGGCTAGACCCCCGCAAGTCTGTTACTTGTCGCGCGGTTTGCGCGGCGCGAGGTGCCAGAATTTTTCCATGTAGAGATACGTCAATGACGCGGTCCAACCGACCATGACAAGGCCATTCAAGGCTTCGATCCCGCTGATGATCCTCAACGCGCCAGTGGGATAAAGATCGCCAATTCCAAGCGTGGTATAGCTGGTGATGGAAAAATAGAACGCATCATCAAAACTGTGCCCCGGTGGGCCGTCAATGGACCCAAATCCCCCAATTTCTTCAAGACCAATGAACGCCAGTGCATAGAGCATAACTTGTGCGATGTGAGACAACAGAGCTGAGGTCAGCATCAGCACTAGCCGCATTTGCGGTGCAATCTTGAGGTGGGTCAGCCGAGAGGATGTGAAACGGAGCGTTTCATAATGTATCAGTATCGTTGCTGCGACGAGCACCAATGAAATCAAGGCGGTTTGCAACGTCTGGTCTCCGGCAAGCATGGTGCGACCCAAGATCTGATTGTCTAAGCGGCATGCGCGAAGCTGGCAAGCAAGGCGTTGCCAAAGTGGCGCTTCTTGTTCAGGAACTGAACGGGCATGACAACGAACTCCACTTCAGAGCCGCAAGGAAAGTGGCAATTCTGGATCGACCGAGGAGGGACGTTCACTGATGTGATTGCGCGCGCGCCGGATGGCGCATTGCATACGCGCAAACTCCTCTCTGAGAATCCAGAAAGTTATGAGGATGCTGCACTGCATGTCGTCCGTGGGTTTCTAGGGCTTGATGCAGATGCCGAGATTCCTCTTGGGTCAGTCCAAGCGATCAAAATGGGCACGACCGTTGCGACCAACGCATTGCTTGAACGCAAAGGCGAGCGCACCCTGCTCGCGATCACGCGCGGTCTGGGTGATGCGATAGAGATTGGGTACCAAGCGCGGCCCAACACCTTTGCGCTCAATATCGTGAAGCCGGCGCCTCTATATTCAGCATCGCTAGAGATAGACGAGCGCATTCTGGCGGACGGAACGGTTGAGATACCACTGGACAAGGAGCGGGCACGTGCAGCCTTGCAGGCCGCCTTTGAAGACGGCTTTCGGGCCATCGCTATCGCGCTGATGCATGGGTACAAATACACGCAGCATGAGCAAGCGCTGGCAAAGATCGCGCATGACATTGGCTTCACTCAAGTTTCCTCCAGCCATCAGGTAAGCCCGCTGACCAAGATCGTGTCACGCGGCGAGACTACGATCGTCGACGCGTATCTCACGCCGGTGCTGAGACGCTACGTGGACCGTGTTTCTGCGTCCTTTGGCGATACGCCCGCGCCCGGTCAGCTGTCCTTCATGCAGTCGTCAGGTGGCCTCACCGATGCAGCTCGGTTTCGCGGGCGCGATGCCATACTTTCCGGGCCTGCGGGCGGCATCGTGGGATGCGTTGAGACTGCGCGACTGGCCGGCTTTGACAAGGTCATCGGGTTCGACATGGGTGGGACCTCGACTGACGTTTCGCATTATGCCGGGGAGTTTGAAAAGGTCTACGAAACTGAAGTAGCAGGGGTGCGGATGCGCGTGCCGATGCTGCATATTCACACGGTGGCAGCGGGCGGCGGCTCAATTGTTTCCTACCAAGACGGGCGGATGCGTGTGGGGCCGGAGTCCGCGGGGGCAAATCCCGGACCACGCTGTTACCGGCGTGGTGGTCCGCTAGCAGTGACTGACATAAATGCCTGCCTAGGCAGGCTGCAGCCGGATATGTTTCCGGCAATCTTCGGGCCTGAACAGGATCAGCCGCTCGATACGCGGTCTTCGTATGCGGGCTTTGCGGAAATCGCGGAGGAAGTTGGCGACGGGCGCAGCGCCGAAGAGGTCGCCGAAGGCTTCCTGGAGATCGCGGTTGAGCACATGGCGCAGGCGATCAAGAAGATCTCGATTTCGCGCGGTTACGATGTTTCCAAATACGTGCTTAACTGCTTCGGTGGTGCCGGCGGCCAACATGCTTGCCTTGTCGCCGAGCGGCTGGGCATCAAAACGATAATGCTTCACCCGATGGCAGGTGTCCTATCGGCACTGGGCATGGGCTTGGCGAAGACACAGTGCGAGACGCAGCGCGTGATTGATGCAGTGCTTTGCAAAGAAACGATCAAGACGCTGCGTTCCACGATAGCGGAATTGGAGGCGGCGAATACAGACAGCCTAGCCTTGCAAGGTGTGACAGTGAGCGCGGTCAGCCATACGGTTTCCGCACTGCTCCGCTATCGCGGGACTGAGACATCGATCAGTGTGCCGGTGGCTGATCCGGGACTAATGGCCCGTGAGTTTGAAAGTGCACATAATCGCCAATTCGGCTTCGTCGCGCCCGACAAAGAGCTATTGCTCGACACATTGGTTATCGTGTCGGAATGCGGAGCGGATGACTATGTGGAGCAGCGGACGGCAGCACCATCATCGCAACCGCTTTTGCCGATCGCCCAACGAGAAATCTTTGCTGGCGGCGAGTGGCATGCTGCTTCGGTTTATCGGGCAGATCAGCTAGAGTTTGGTCATGAGC
>JABDKI010000241.1 GCA_013002295.1 Altererythrobacter sp. | reverse complement strand
TCAACCCGGCGCTGCCTACGAACCTGTGATGTACGAATTCACAAATGATGTTGCCGGTGACCAGAAGACTGAAATCGAACGGATGAATGTCTTGCTGGCCGGACTGTCAGACGATCCGCGCGCAACCCTGGCAGCGGGCTTCCGCGATGCTGGTGAAGCGATCAGCAATCTTCGCCTGGTTACTGCAATGCCGAAGCCAGCTGGCTTTTTTGACCCGGAAAACCCGGCCGGTCTGCAACCTCGCATCGAAGACGATGAAGAAACTGAGAGCGAGAATGGCGATGACAGTGCTGAGGATGGCGAGGAAGCTGAACCCCGCTTTAGCCGCCGTCCATCCCCGTTATCGTTTGCGAATACCGATATTGCCTTCTCTGGTGACCTGATGGTCGCGGGCAATTATCACGGCTTCAACGCTTATGAGCTTGGCGAAGATGGCGTTCCGTCGCTTGTCAGCTCGATTGTTTGCCCGGGCGGTCAAGGTGACGTTTCCATAGTTGGCGACATTCTTGTGATGAGTGTTCAGGACAGCCGAGCCCGGCTCGATTGCGGGCTTGAAGGTATCCAAGGAGATGTCAGCGCGGATCGTTTCCGCGGTGTTCGCATCTTTGACATTTCGGACATCCGTAATCCAGTCCAGGTCGGCCTGGTACAGACCTGCCGCGGCTCGCACACGCATTCAATTGTCAATGCCGATGATGAACGCATCGTGCTCTATAACTCTGGCACCTCATACGTTCGCGACGATGAAGAGTTGGAAGGCTGCTTCAACACTGCTGGTGATGAAACCGCGCTGTTCAGCATTGACGTGATCGAGATCCCGCTTGCTGACCCGTCGGCGGCACGCATCACATCAAGCCCGCGTGTTTTTGCGGCAGATGGCAAGATCGCTGGTCTATGGCGCGGCGGTGATCATGGAGATGGGACACAGGAAACCTACCGCACCGACATGTGTCACGATATCACCGTTTTTCCGGCGCTGAACCTGGCCGCTGGCGCGTGTTCGGGCAATGGGATCATCATGGATATTTCCGATCCCTACAACCCGCAGCGGATCGACGATGTGACAGACACCGGCTTTGCCTATTGGCACTCGGCGACATTCAACAATGACGGCACCAAGGTGCTGTTCACGGATGAATGGGGCGGGGGCGGGCGCCCGCGCTGTCAGGCTGGCGACCCGATGAATTGGGGCGCAAACGCGATCTACGAAGTGGTCGACGGAAAGCTTGAATTCCGCAGCAATTATAAACTGCCGGCACCGCAAGGCGATAAGGAAAATTGCGTCGCGCACAACGGCTCGATCATTCCTGTTCCCGGGCGCGATATCTTTGTCCAAGCATGGTATCAGGGCGGTGTCTCAGTAATCGACTTTACTGATGCTGCGAACCCTGTCGAGATTGCCTATTTTGATCGTGGACCGATCGACAAGGACCAACTCACGACGGGAGGTTACTGGTCAGCCTATTGGTACAATGGGCGTATCTACGCGACGGAAATTACCCGCGGTCTGGATGTGTTCGCGCTCGAACCGAGCGAGTTTCTGACCGTTGAGGAAATTGCTGCCGCCGAGGCTGCGCAATATCCAGGCGATGTGTTCAATCCGCAAACTCAGACGCAAGTGACCTGGTCTGACGAAGTACTTGAAGCTGTCGAGGCAAGCCGCAAGGGCGGTTGATCTGCTTGATCAAGGCCGATTTGAGAAGGGCCGGAGAATTCCGGCCCTTTTTGCGAACTGAATGTTCAGGCTGCGTCGATTGCGGCTTCGATCTTGTCGATCGGCTGGCCGGTTAAAGTCTTATCGATCTCTCCAGCAAGCTTGCTGCGAAGTTCTGTGTGATAATGCTGGCGCATTTCGCCGAGAGTCTTCGGATCTGCAATAACGAGCACTTCTTCAATCTCACCGCCAATTGCTTTCTGATTGAGCCATTCCGCAGTCGCGGCACCGTGAGCCAGTTCATCAAGCTGCGTCCGCCCCAGCATTTGTCCCAGTTGGTCCTGATGTCGCACACCGGCGCTAAAGTTCGTAGCTTTTAAGTCGGGGGTTTCGACCAGCTCGAGCTTCGGCTCGAAGATCTGGCCCCGATTGACAAACAAAGTGAAGCTTTCACCATCAACCAGCGCAACGTGTGCATTGTGAGACAGTTTCATACACGTATCTCCTCTTTCTATCAGCCCGCATTCGACTCACTGATGTCTCAGCGTAGCATAAGAAAAGGGCCTGGAGCGAACCGGGCCCTTTTCATCTGATATTGCTGGAGGTGATCAGCTCTCTTTGACCGAAGCGATCCACTGGTCGACGCGTTTCTCCAGGATCGACAACGGCATGTCACCGCCGCCAAGCACGGTATCGTGAAACCCGCGAATGTCGAAGTCATCGCCCAGCTCCCTCTCGGCTTTCGCCCGCAGTTCCTGGATGCGGATCATACCGATCTTGTACGACGTGGCCTGTCCCGGAAGCACGAAATAGCGCCGCACCTCAGAGCGTGTTGCTTCCAACGGATTGGCCGAATTCGCCTGAGCGTAATCGATAGCCTGCTGTTCTGACCAACCCTTGGCGTGAATGCCAGTGTCCAGAACAAGCCGGATGGCACGCCAGATCTCGTTCTGTAGTCGACCAAAGTCTTGATATGGGTCTTCGAAGCCGCCCATTTCCTTGGCTAGCCATTCAGAATAGAGACCCCATCCCTCGGCAAAGGCGGGGATGTATTCGCCATTGGCCCGGAACTTTGGCGTGTCTTCCAACTCCTGCGCGATAGAGATTTGCATGTGATGGCCAGGATTGCCTTCGTGATAGGCAATTGTCTCGATTTCCGGAACCGGCATCGTCGTCATGTCGGACAAGTGTGCATAATAGATGCCCGGGCGCGAGCCATCGGGTGTGCCCTGCCGGTAATGCTGTGCTGCACCATCCTGTTCACGGAACGATTCCACTCGGCGAACCTCTAGCGGCGCCTTGGGCAAGCGGCCGAAGAATTCTGGCAGTCGTTTGGTCAGCTGTTCGATATAGAGCGTGGCGCGGTCGATATACATTTGCGCACCGTCATCATTGTCAGGGAAGAAAAACTGAGGATCTGACCGGACGAACTCGAAGAATTCTTCAAGTGTCCCTTCAAAACCGACCTGATCCTTGATTGCTTCCATCTCTTCCCGGATGCGAGCGACCTCGGCCAGACCAAGATCATGAATCTGATCAGAGGTCATGTCAGTGGTGGTCATCTCGGCCAGCATGAACCTGTAAAATGCCTCACCGTCCGGGAGCGCTGACACGCCTTGCGCTTCGGCGTCGGAATTTGGACGGTCCTCGCTCATCCAGTCAATGATGCGCTGATATGCCGGCGCGGTTTGCTCGACCAGCGCGGTTCGGGCCTGCTCCAGCAGCTCGTCGGAGCGTTCTTGCGTGATTGCACCGGATTCAACCAGTGACGCCAGGCGCTCCTGTGTCCCCTGCCACAATGCTGAGGGCTGTCCTTGAGTGAATGGTGCACCCGTGATCAGCTTTTTGGATTCCTCGATAACAAAATCATACGCAAAGCGAGGCGGGCGCACGCCGTTCTCAGCGTTCGTCTGATGGCGTGCGAGGAGTTGATCCATGGCCCTGCCAATGCCACCGAGCCGCGAGATGAACGCTACCATGTCGTTCTCATTCTCGACCATGTGCGCGCTCAGGATCCGGCTTGGCAATTCGGCGTGAGGCGCGTCCATCTGTTCCAGAATATATTCGTGATCTAGAAAGTCGCGCGAAAGCGAAGCGCGCGCGGCACGATATTTGAACATATCGTACGATATCTTGTCTTCTTCATTCAGCTCATCATAATCGAAGTTTGCCTCCATCTCGGCGAGGGCATTTTCCCACCACTCGATCTGCTCGAGCTGCCCTTCCGAGCTATAGTCGTCGATCTTGTCGTAATCGGTCTTAATGCCAAGTTCCGTTTGACGCAGCGGACTGAAGGCGAGCTCTTCTTCCCACTTGCCTGCAAACCAGTCGTTGAGGCACGCGGATTGTTCGCCCGTGCATTCCACCGTCGCAACGGTCGATGTCATTGCGTCACAACCCGCAAGTGCGACCGATTCCAAAAGCAGTGCTGCCAATTTCGTTTTCAAAATATGTCCCCTCATATGTCTCTGGGAGAGCATGCCTGTGCAAGATAGAAAAGGGAACCCGTGCATTCGACCAACGAAAAACCCCGCAGGACGAATGTCCCACGGGGCTCTTCTCTTTTAGCTCTTGAAGCGGTGGGCTGGCCCTTCGACCAACCCAGGACAGGCTTAGAAGCCGCCCATTCCACCCATGCCGCCCATACCGCCCATATCGGGCATTGCAGGAGCCGCTTTGTCTTCCGGAGCGTCGGTGATCGCCGCTTCGGTGGTGATCAGCAGGCCAGCAACTGATGCTGCGTCTTGCAGCGCAGTGCGGACAACTTTGGTAGGGTCAATCACGCCAGCTTCCACCAGGTTTTCATAGGTGTCAGTCGCTGCGTTGAAGCCTTGCGACTCGTCATCTTCGCGCAGCAGATTGCCAGAGATCACAGCGCCGTCATGGCCTGCGTTCTCAGCGATCTGGCGAACCGGTGCGAGGATCGCACGGCGAACGATGTCAATGCCGCGGGTCTGGTCATCGTTGCCGCCTTTGATGCCTTCGAGGACCTTGGTCGCATAAAGCAGAGCGGTACCGCCGCCAGGGACGATGCCTTCTTCAACAGCAGCGCGGGTTGCGTGAAGCGCGTCGTCAACGCGGTCCTTGCGTTCTTTCACTTCGACTTCCGAAGCGCCGCCAACCTTGATCACAGCTACGCCGCCAGCAAGTTTCGCAAGACGCTCTTGCAGCTTCTCTTTGTCGTAGTCGCTGGTGGTGGTTTCGATCTGCGCACGGATCTGTTCAACACGTGACTTGATGTCAGCTTCGCTGCCGGCACCGTCAACAATCGTCGTGTTGTCTTTGTCGATGGTGACGCGCTTGGCTTCACCCAGCATGCCGAGCGTAACGTTCTCGAGCTTGATGCCGAGATCTTCGCTGACCATTTCGCCCTTTGTCAGGATCGAGATGTCCTGCAGCATCGCTTTGCGGCGATCGCCGAAGCCCGG
>JABDKI010000237.1 GCA_013002295.1 Altererythrobacter sp. | reverse complement strand
TCGGTCATTCGCGATGAAGCGCACCTTTCGCGCCATTGCGAGGGTTGAGATTGTGCCCTCATATCCGTCTTTGACGGGCCTGAATTGTCCGATGGTAGCCATAATGGTCTCCTTTGGTTGGTGGACTGGGATTAAGTGGTGAGCGCTTTGCGCGCCTTTTTGAAATTGCTGTCACTCGCCATGAACGCTTCAAGCATGGACGGGATGAGCTCAGTGACCTTGGCAGGCTGTCCGTAAGCCTGCTCATAGACCCGCGCATAATCCTGCAAGTCAGCTTGAAGCGGCGGCGGCAAGGCGATGCTGAGTTTGACGGGTGTGGTGTCAGGAAGTTGACTGATTTTGAGCGCGCTCATTGGGAGCCTCCATAGGGTTGCAGGACAATGTCCTTGTTGACGATGACGCGCAGCCGCCATCCCGGCCTGATTTTCAGTGTAGGTTGAACTTGAAGCTGCTGGGTGACGATTTGCTGACCCGCCTGATTGATGGTCTGCTGACCACCATCTCGCAGTGCATTCAGGATATCATCGTCCCGATCGCGTCCGATTTCAGAGGAGACAGACAAGACCGATGACAGGATGGCGGCTTTGAAGAGCTGCCAGCTATGATGATCAACGCGGTCCTCAAGCCCGGCATAGCCCGACATATCCACGGCAGGCAGATTGTCGATTGTGATGGATGTGCCGTCCGGCATGATGATGCGTGACCAGACAACCAAGGCCCGCGACTGTCCGTAAGCGATGACGCTATCATAACGGCCAAGCAGTTTTGAGCCTTGCGGAATGAGCAAATGCTGGCCCGTTGGCGTGTCATACACATGCTCTGTCACCTGCGCGATAACCTGGCCGGGTAAGTCAGAGTTGAGCCCTGTCACCAGGCTGGCAGGAATGATTGTGCCTGCCATGACCTGATAGGGCGAGATCGGCTCTTGCAGACGATATGGGTTGTAAATCTCGGTCTCGACCTCTGCACCGAGGAACGCCTCTTTGCGCTCTTGGCGGTTTTGGTCGGGTGCGCTTGGTGCCAAAAGCTCGGCAGGGTCAATGCCGCCTTGGCTCGCCAAAATTTGAGCCAAGTCTGGAGACGCACTCGCATAGCCCGGTGCAGATGGGCTGCGGGGTTGTCCCGCGCCGCCGTTCTGGTGCGCAATGAAAAAGAGCTTCGAGGTGCGGGCCGCGTCAGCAAGCTGCGCTTCTGGCGACGGCTGCGCATTTGTAGGCGCGCTACCACTGTAGCGCGCGCGGGCCGGTTCGTAGCGGAAGGGATTGTCTTCACGCACGGGTTCGCGTGTCTTGCCAATCATCGCCGCGCCAAGGTCTCCCGGTAAAGGCGGGCCTAGCAAAGGTCGCTCGCGTTTCACGTCAGCATAAGAGGCCGGCATTTCATTGAGGCCATCCGGCAACGCCTTCATGGTCGTATTATAGAGCTCTTGCGGCGCGGCTACGCCCGATCTGTCGGGTGAACGTAATGCAAAGGCGGCAGCCCCCAGAATTATCACGCTGGCCGCCGCAATAAGCCCGATAAGGGCGCGGCGATTAAACCGCCTCACAGAACGGGGTTTGCCGCGAAGCTCTAAGCTATCGGCCATAACTATAGCCCTGCCATTTTGGTGACGGGGTTTTGCGTGCGCAGAATGCGAACGACTTGCTGATTATCTTCACCGAGGCGCAACTCGGCAGCGCCAAACAGACGGTCCACGATATAGTAGGCGCCATTGATGCGGTAATTGACGAGTTGGCTTTCGCCATTGCGTCCGACGACAAAGAGCGGCGGCGCTTCGCCCTGATCGAGCCGAGCTGGAAACTGGATGAAGACCTTCTTGCCGTCATCAAAAGCGCGCAGCGGACGCCAATGGGGCTCATCCCCATCAATCTCATAGCGAAAATTCAGCCGCTCAATTTGTAGTCCGCGTTCTATAGGCTGGCGCGTTCGTGCACGCGATGCACTTTTACTGGACTTACGGAGCATCAGCTCTTCGTGCGGATAGCGCCAGGATACCGCCGCCATATAAGTCTCGCGGA
>JABDKI010000223.1 GCA_013002295.1 Altererythrobacter sp. | reverse complement strand
CGAAACCTTTGATCCGGTCTCGCGGGGCGATTGATTGGCGGGTTTACGTGCCATGCGCTCCTTTGGCGATAACGCCAGCTGTGTTTCTGAGTCGAAAATGTAAGCGGGTTTTCGCCGCTGGCAAGCTACCACCCTTCACGAAGCGGTGGAAAGTCGCTCCGCTGTCGCGCAATTGCCTCAGGCGATTGCCGGCTGTTTGAGCTTGCCCATCAGCGAATTCGGGCCACCTTCAACGATCTCGACTGTCACCATATCACCAATCTGGCCGTTATCCTCAAACCAGACCGACGTCAGCCATGGTGACTTTCCCAGCCATTGGCCAGCCAGCTTGCCTTTGCGCTCCACCAGCACGTCGCAGGTCTTGCCAACCAACGCTTCGTTGAAAGCGTGCTGGTCGCGGTTGAGCCGCGCCTGCAAGCGCTGGAGCCGCTCGTCCATTACGTCCTTGGCGATCTGATTCTCCATCGTCGCGGCGGGCGTGCCGGGACGCGGCGAGTACTTGAAGCTGAATGCCTGAGAATAGCGGACCTCGTCCACGATCTTCAGCGTGTCTTCAAACTCTGCTTCTGTCTCGCCGGGGAAACCAACAATGAAATCGCCTGAAAGCGCAATATCGGGGCGAACTTCGCGGAAACGCTCAAGCAGACGCAGATAGCTTTCCGCAGTGTGCGAGCGGTTCATGGCTTTTAGCACGCGGTCATTGCCCGATTGCACTGGCAAGTGAAGATACGGCATCAGCTTGTCGACTTCGCCATGCGCCGCAATCAGCGCGTCGTCCATATCGTTGGGGTGGCTGGTGGTGTAACGAATGCGTTCGAGCCCATCGATCCTGGCCAGCGCATGGATCAGGCCCGCCAGGCCCACTTTGTTTCCCTTTGTGTCCTCGCCGCCCCAAGCATTCACATTCTGCCCGAGCAGCGTGATTTCGCGTGCACCAGCCTCGACCAGTTTATGCGCTTCAGCGATCAGATCATTGAACGGTCGGGATATTTCCGCTCCACGCGTATAGGGTACGACACAATAGGTGCAGAATTTGTCGCACCCTTCCTGCACTGTCAGAAATGCCGTTGGCGAACGACGTTTGCGTTGCGGCAGCGAGTCAAACTTCGCAATTGCCGGCATGTCCGTGTCGGTCGCGCGTTCGCCCTTCACAGCCCTGTCCAACATATCGGGCAGACGGTGATAGGCTTGCGGGCCGACAACCATCGACACCGCTGGCGCGCGTTTCATGATCTCTTCGCCTTCAGCCTGCGCAACACAGCCCGCGACCGCAATCATCGGCGCTTTCTTCTGCGTTTTGCCCTTCGTCAGGCGGCCGATATCCGAATAGATCTTCTCCGCCGCCTTTTCACGAATGTGGCACGTGTTGAGCACCACCAGATCGGCATCTTCGCCCTCTGGCGCTTCAGAGATGCCTTTTTCAGCCAGCAGTTCCGCCATGCGCTCGCCATCGTAGACATTCATCTGGCAGCCGAAGCTTTTGACGCGGTACGTCTTGGGAGGGTTCGTATTCGGTTTCATGATGGCGCGCGCTTTAGCCGGAAGGCGCCGCGGGTTCAATCACTGAGCGAGCGATGCCGCGCGGCGCAGGTCCTTCTCGCGTCCGAACCGCGTGAGTATCTCAATCAGCTCTCGCTTGTCCGGCATGAAGAGCAAGTGCTCGCCCAGCTTTGCCGGAACGCGCGTGATAGGCTGGACAGGCTCCCATTCGTTACCAACGCGCAGCTTGAGCCCCGTCATGAACTCCAAGTCGAGCGGTGGTTCGGACCAGCGGCCGAACTTCTCTGAGAGAAACATCGGTTTGCCATCTTCAGGTGAGTCAGTCAGCGGCCGAGCTTCATAGAGCCCGTCCAGATCGCGGCGCGAAGTGATCACATCGACATCGGCAACCGTGCCCGGATCACCGCCCAAATCCTTCTCACAAAGATGCAAGGCGACAGCAGCGCTGCCAATGATCCACCAGTCATCGCGCGTATCCTGCATAACCTTCGCCAGCGCTTGCAGCGTGGCGACAAGGTCCGGATCATTCG
>JABDKI010000218.1 GCA_013002295.1 Altererythrobacter sp. | reverse complement strand
GCGATATCCTGATCGGCAAAAAGACAGGTAAGAGAGGCGTCTTGCGGCGTGTCATTTCCGCAGCTGCCCGGATCATCAGCCCGGATCGCTAACACTTGCGCATCAAAAGCAATGCCCAACACCCCAGTATCATTGCGTGCGGCGGCTGCGACCAGTGCGACATTGGTACCGTGATCGTCTTCGCCGTCGATGCCGCGATTGCCTGCGACATCAGCGGAATCGGGGTGGATCCGGCCTGCGAATTCAGGACTGTCACTATCGATGCCGGAATCGATGATCGCAATAACAGTTCCATCACCTGTGATGCCGTCCTGCCAGGCGACGACGGCATTGTGCTGCGAGGGACCGTCCGAAAAGCGAAATTCTTCCGTATCGAAACTGGTCGGAGTTGGGGTTGGAGTCGGTGTCGGCGTTGGTGTGGGTGTCGGCGTTGGTGTGGGTGTCGGCGTTGGGCGCGGCGTACTGACCGGGCCCGCTCCACTACCCCCCCCACAGGCTGCCAATAGCGCCAGCGACGAGGCTGCAACGCCTATGCGATAGAGAGTTAATGGTTTGGTAAAAGCTCGGACCATGACTTTCCCTGCCTAATCTACTCCCCATCTAGCCCAAACCAAGTAACTTTGTGTTACCAGACCCGCCAGTTCGGACCGAAATCCCCCCCTTGCAGCGACAAGACGGCGCGGCTAGCAGCGCTGCAGCACTATTCACCGGAGCCTCTTTATGAGCCATGAACTTTCTGCCGCAATCGAAGATGCTTGGGAACGGCGCAGCGACATAACGCCCGCCGATCAGGATGTACGCGGGATCGTGGACCAAGCGATCGCTTTGCTCGATAGCGGCGAGGCGCGCGTGGCAGAGCCAGACGGGACAGGGAAATGGACCGTCAATCAATGGCTCAAGAAGGCTGTATTGCTGTCATTTCGCGTGCACAACAACCGCATTATCGAGCATGGCTCAGCCGGTGCTGCAGCGTTTGACAAGGTGCCCAGCAAATTTGCCGGCTGGGGTGACAACCGCTTCAGCGAAGCCGGCTTCCGCGTGGTCCCAGGGGCCATTGTGCGCCGCGGCAGCCACATCGGCAAGGGCGTGGTTCTGATGCCAAGTTTCGTCAATATCGGCGCGTTCGTAGATGAAGGCGCAATGATCGATACATGGGCCACTGTCGGCTCCTGCGCGCAAATCGGCAAGAACGTGCATATTTCAGGCGGAGCCGGAATTGGCGGCGTTTTGGAGCCGCTTCAGGCAGAACCCGTCATCATCGGTGACGGCGCATTCATCGGGGCTCGGGCCGAAGTGGCAGAGGGTGTCCGCGTAGGCGAAGGCGCCGTTTTGTCGATGGGCGTTTACCTCGGTGCATCGACCAAGATTGTTGACCGTGCCACCGGCGAAATTCACATGGGCGAAGTCCCACCCTATGCCGTTGTGGTTCCGGGTTCGATGCCTGGCAAGCCGCTCCCAGATGGGAGCCCGGGACCTTCGCTCTATTGCGCGGTCATCGTAAAGACAGTCGATGCGCAAACCCGCTCCAAGACGGGGATCAATGATCTGCTACGCGATTGATCTTCCAAGCCGAGGCGCGCACTTCGGAACAATGCTTCGCCCTATCGATTGATAATATGCAAGGCATCAGCGCGGAAAGGGAAGCACATGGAAGATCAAGACGACCAAGCCATTCACATCGAGGACGATGATGCAACAGGGGCGGTACAGACCGGCGCAATGCGATGGGTTCTGGCCATCGGACTGCTGCTTGCAATCGTCGTAATGAGCCTCGTCTGGATTATCCCGGCGCTGACCGCCTAAGCGCTACTCGGCACGTTCGATCAGTGTCTCGACCGGCGGCTGGCCCACTTGGCTGGCAGCAAACACTTCGGCAGCTCGCAGCGCGCGCATGGCGTTACGCATTGAGATCTTTTCAAGATCTTCCTGGCTGTATCCGCGCCGCGCAAGTTCTGTGAACAGCGCGGGATAACCGGTCACATCCTCCAATCCCGGTGGCGCGAACGGTATACCG
>JABDKI010000217.1 GCA_013002295.1 Altererythrobacter sp. | reverse complement strand
TCAAAGGCGGTGGCGCTTGCACCCGACGCACCGACTACCACGGTTCCGCGCCTGTTCGCTGCTGCGCAGGAAGGACGGCTGGATGCGCATGCCAAATTGGTAGAGGCTTTGTCGGAGCGGATGCCGGGGCAGTCGCTGGCGGAGTTTCACTTGTCGACTATCTTGGTCGGTTGCGGGCTGATGCGCCAAGGGCTGGAGCACTTGGAGCATGCGATGCAGGCCGAACCGATGTCGCATGCGGGCAATTCACTTCTCAGTTCAGCGCGCCATATCCTCGGCGATGTCGAGGACCCTGAAAGCGCCTATATCGAAGCATTCGGCAATGGTGTCTTGCCCGCAGGTTTGATTGTCGCTTGGTTGATGACCGATCGTGCGAAACAGGCCGAGGCATTGGATTTCCTTGAGAAGCACTTCGCCAAGCTCACGCCTTTACTTGCAAATCTTTTCGGGTCTGAGGTGACATTTGCTCGTATCTCGCACGCCATTATCGATCGGGATGATGAAGCGCGTGACCAGCTCGCTGAAGCGATGCACCAACGGATCGAATCTGGCGAGGTTCAGCCCAACTCAGGGGCCCTGCTTGTGCCGATTATGATTGGGCGGCCTAGGCTGTTTATGCAGGCTGCTCGCAATGTCTCGACAACCTATCTGCCGGGCGCACTTGTGCATCTGTGGGGCAATACGCGCGAAGCGCACGAATTGCGCGCGCATCCTGATTTCCCTGCTTTCGCCCGTGAATTAGGAATGCCTGAAGTCTGGGATAAATTCGGTTGGCCAGAAGCGATCGATCGCGCCCAGTTTCAGGCGGTGACCTAATCTCGGCCATCGGTGCTTGCCGTCACGCCAATAAAAGAGCCTGCTCGGGCCCCCAGACTTTACGGCACGCTCGGACAGGTCTAGGCCATTGTCATCCCCGGGGAGCCAGCGAGTCTTGAATTGGATAGTGGCTGAGAGG
The DNA here is from genome assembly GCA_013002295.1 of Altererythrobacter sp. GTDB lineage: Bacteria > Pseudomonadota > Alphaproteobacteria > Sphingomonadales > Sphingomonadaceae > Erythrobacter. Next base: position 4,333 of record JABDKI010000217.1, on the reverse strand, counting down.
GGCGTGTCGCAGCGCCCGACCCGTTGAACCTGAACTGATTAACATCAGCGGAGGGAGCGGGCCTGGCTATCGGGAAATCCGCTCTCCGCGCTTTGGAGAGAGCAAACATGGCCGACATCAACAGCCCCATCGAAATTGGCGTCACCACTGGACCCATTCGCGGCAGCCGCAAGATCCATGTCGGCGCGCGCACTGGCAGCGGCGTACGCGTCGCCATGCGCGAGATTGATCTGGAAGGTGATGAAGCGCCGGTGCGGGTCTATGACACTTCCGGCCCATACACCGATCCGAATGCCAGCATCGATATAAATGCAGGCCTGCCTGCGCTCCGCGCCGAGTGGATCGCAGCGCGCGGCGATGTCGAGCAATATGACGGCCGCGAAGTAAAGCCGGAAGATAACGGCCAATTGGGCCCCGACCGCAGCGGCGGTGTTCCGGCATTTCCCAACGTTGTGAAGCGCCCTTTGCGCGCCAAAGCCGGCATGAATGTCAGTCAGATGCATTATGCCCGCAAAGGCATCATCACGCCTGAGATGGAATATGTGGCGGAGCGTGAAAACCTCGGGCGCGAAATGGCGAAAGAGCTGATCGTGCAAAACCGCGCTGGCGCAGAGAGCTGGGGTGCGCAAATCCCTGATCTGATTACGCCCGAATTTGTTCGCGAGGAGGTCGCTCGCGGACGTGCGATCATCCCCAACAACATCAACCACCCTGAAACTGAACCGATGGCGATCGGGCGCAATTTCCTGGTCAAGATCAACGCCAATATCGGCAACTCTGCCGTCGCGTCAGACGTGGCGAACGAAGTCGACAAGATGGTGTGGTCGATCCGCTGGGGTGCGGACACGGTGATGGACCTTTCGACAGGCCGCAATATTCACGACACGCGCGAATGGATCATCCGCAACAGCCCCGTGCCCATCGGCACTGTCCCGATCTATCAGGCGCTGGAGAAAGTCGGCGGCGTAGCCGAGGACCTGACCTGGGACATTTTCCGTGACACGCTGATCGAACAGGCAGAGCAAGGCGTCGACTATTTCACCATTCACGCCGGTGTGCGCCTGCCCTACGTGCCGCTCGCCGCCAACCGCGTGACCGGCATCGTCAGCCGCGGTGGCAGCATCATGGCGAAATGGTGCCTCGCGCACCACAAAGAGAGCTTCCTTTACGAGCACTTCGACGACATCACAGAGATCATGAAGGCCTATGACATCGCCTATTCGCTCGGCGATGGCCTGCGTCCCGGCAGTATCGCGGACGCCAATGACGAGGCGCAGTTCGCAGAGCTTTACACGCTGGGCGAGCTGACACACCGCGCGTGGAAGCACGACGTGCAGGTGATGATCGAAGGGCCGGGTCACGTGCCCATGAACAAGATCAAGGAGAATATGGACAAGCAGCTGGAGGTGTGCGGCGAAGCGCCCTTCTACACGCTTGGCCCGCTCGTGACGGATATTGCGCCGGGATATGACCACATCACCAGCGGCATCGGCGCGGCGCAGATCGGCTGGTACGGCACCGCGATGCTTTGCTACGTAACGCCGAAGGAACACCTAGGCCTGCCTGACCGCGACGATGTGAAGGTTGGCGTTGTGACCTATAAGCTTGCCGCGCACGCAGCGGACTTGGCCAAGGGCCACCCTGCGGCGAAGGTCCGCGACGATGCGCTGTCAAAGGCGCGTTTTGAATTCCGCTGGCGCGACCAATTCAACCTGTCGCTCGATCCCGACACGGCGGAGGATTACCACGATCAGACACTGCCCGCAGAAGGCGCGAAGACCGCGCATTTCTGTTCCATGTGCGGCCCGAAATTCTGCAGCATGAAGATCAGCCAGGAAGTGCGCGATTTTGCCGGCAAGCAGAACCAGGGCGCGGACAGCTTCCTTGAAAGTGGCCAGTCCGGCGCGGAAGCGGCAGAGGCAAGCAAGCAGGCTGCGCTTAAAGGCATGGCTGAGATGAGCGCCAAGTATAAGGATATGGGCCAGAAGCTGTATCTGCCGGAAGATCAAACGGACTGATCATAACGGTTGGTACGCCCGCGCTGCCCGCTCCACAGATCATCGCGCTGATACCTGCACGCCAGTTAACCTTCCTAAGCTCGCTTGCGTTGATCCCCTAACCCTCTATCATCGCCCGCGGGGCGCGTATTAAACGGGAGAGGGGGTACAATGACCAACCCGATGACACGCCGCGCCTTTGCGGCTGGCGCTTTGCTGACTGCGGCAGGCGCAACGAAACTGGCCGCGCAGGCAAGGCCCGAATGGCTCAGTCGGTTGACTCCGCCGCAACAGCTCGGCCCATTCTACCCCGTATCCCGCATGGGCGAGGCCGATGCTGACCTCACCCGGCTGGACGGGCATGACGCGCGCGCTGCGGGAAAAGTGATCGAAGTGGTCGGGCGCGTGCTGGACCGGATGGGCAACCCGATTTCCAACGCAAAGGTCGAGCTGTGGCAGGCGAATACACATGGCCGCTATGCCCACGCCAACGATGGCAATAACGAAGCGCCGCTTGATCCGCATTTTCAGGGTTTCGCCGATCTGCGCACGGACCGCGGCGGCGAATGGCGCATCACGACGGTCCGCCCCGGCCTTTATGGCGGGCGGCCCCGGCACATCCACTTCGATGTGCAGGGCCTGCACACCCGGTTGATCACGCAGATGTATTTCCCTGAGGAAGAGGGGCGCAAGGAGAATGATCGCGGCATCACGCGATTGGGAGATGGCGCATCAAAGCTGATCGCGCACAAGACCGATGCGGCGGCCTATCACTGGGATATCGTGCTGGCTGACCCCTGATCGGGCCAGCTTGCAAGCATGCACCGTCAAAATCCAAGCGCGCTCAACGTGGGGTGAAACAACATGATCAAACTCACATACTGTCTGCATCGTTTGCCTTCGCTTACCCGCGATCAGTTTCAGGATTATTGGCGCAATACGCATGCCCCGCTGGTCGCCGCTGCGCGGCAGCAGTTGGGCATCGACCGCTATATACAGCAGCATACCGTCGACAGCCCGATTGGCGCGGGCAACAATGAAGGGCGAGGCATTCCCTATGGCGATGGCGAGGACTTTGATGGCGTCGCAGAGCTATGGTTCGACAGCGAGGAAGCGGTAGCCGCCGCCGTCGCCACGGAGGAGGGGCAGAAGCACGCCCGCATGCTGTTCGAAGACGAGGCGAAATTTATCGACTTTGCGCGCAGTCGATCCTTCATCACTCAGGCGAACCAGGTGATTTGAAGAGCGGCTAGTTGTTCTTCATATTCTCCAGCCCTTTGATCGCGCCGGGCTTCAGGCTGGGGTTGGAAGCGTTCCGTTTGGGTCCCTTGTCCGCTTTGGGCTTGCGCGCTTCGCGGCTCTTCTTGTGTTGGCCTTTGGCCATGTCATTTCCAGTCGGAGCGGAATGCCCCGCACCTGTCCTACGCCAGTTTTCCAGATAACACGCATGAATTCGGCAAACTGTTTCGCCAGCGCGCGGTAGATCAGCCCGGCGGTTGCTGTGTCAGCCGCACCAGGTTCCAGTCATAGCCCAGCTCCTTTACGCGGGCTTCCAGCTGCGCGCGCAGTTCCGGATCGGGTTGCGCCTCTCGCGTCAGCATCCACAAATACTTCCCGCTCGGCTCGCCCACGATTGACCAGTCATACAGGCCGTCTTCCCCTGGCTCCCCGCGATCGAGCACCCAATAGTCGCCGTAGAACGGGCCGAAGAAACTGACTTTCAGCTTCGCGCCCTGACTCCCTTCGACGATCTTGGCCTTGCCGGTCGACTGATCAAATTCGCCATCCATCGCGCCTTTGCGGCACGAATTTACGACCTTGATCCTTGCATCGCCGGTGGTGTCCCGCAGCGAATACTCCGCCGTCACTGCCTCGCAATCGCGCTGAAACGGGGCTTCATAGCGCCCGTATTCGTACCATTTGCCGAGATATTCGCTTAAGCGGACTGGCTTGGCCGGTTCGGGCACGTTGGCATTGCCAACCGGGCCGGGCGAACCGACACAGGCCGACAGCAGTAAGGATGCAGCGGCAAATGCGCTGGTGAGTAGGGCACAACATGATTTCCTGTGATCCATGCCCTTACAATCCGCGGGCGCGGCGCTAGTTCCGCGCGAGCTTTACCAGCACCTTGTCTAGCTCTTGCAGGAAGCGACTACGATCGGCCTTGCTGAAGGGTGGCGGGCCTCCACCGATCCCTTCCATCCCCGCACGCAAATCCTCCATGATCGCGCGGGTAGCAATCGCATTGCCGATGGAGCCGGCGTCAAACGGCTGGCCATTGTGCTTGAGTACGCTCGCGCCCGCCTTCAGGCATCGCTCGGCAAGCAGGATATCGC
>JABDKI010000210.1 GCA_013002295.1 Altererythrobacter sp. | reverse complement strand
ATGCAGGTGGAGCGCTCATTGGCGTGCCATCTTGAGTAATAGCGGAAGGCGGCAATTGGGTCGTTAGCGGATAGTCTGCTTACCCTGTAGTTTGGGAACAGCTTAGGTCTTAGTCAGACGTCATTACCTCTGTGGTCTTAAGCACAAGACATCGAACAAGATGTCCGCCCAATACCCCTTCTTTCGTAATGATGGGGTCAGGTGTTCGAGTCACCTAAGCGGCACCACACAGTCCTTCGGTTCTCCACTGGCACCAATTTCCGCGAGAACCTCGCAAGGTACTGCCGACATTACGGTGGGTTAGCGGGACGTGTGTTTGGTGGACCGCGAGCTGAGACCAATCTGGCGCGTGGCATTGGCCTCGAACAGGCCGAGTGTCTCAAGGGGCCAGAATCGTGCCACCAGTTGCAGATGCTGTTTTTGGGGGTGTTCTCAGGAAAACCCGAGAAAGGCGCGCTGTCCTTCCCAGTCGAGCGGTAATGCCGATGCCCGCAGTAAGCGACGCCCTGTCAGCCCGACCGGTTGGCTCCCCTCGACAATCGCCGTTGTGATGTCGGGCGCGAGCCATCCGATCCTGAGAAGCTGCCAAAGGTGGCGTTTGCTATAATGGGCAACGGTGGGTTCCTCGTTTCCTTCTACGATCATTCGCTGCGCAGCACGGGACTGGCAAGGGCGGCAAGATTCTGCTGGACCTTATAGGCTGAACCCCTACGCTTTGTGGATCGCGGCGCGCGAGAGATCCCGTGCACCGCGGCTCACCTGAATGCTGGAGGCCCCATGACTTTGAACAACCTTTTTGACGTTGCCGGCAAGGTTGCCGTTGTGACCGGCGGCTCCAGCGGAATTGGCGCGATGATGGCGCAGGGCCTGCTGGAGAATGGCGCCAAAGTATACATCACGGCCCGCAAGGCCGACCGGCTGATGGCTGCAGCCGAAGAACTGTCGAAATTTGGCGAATGCAGCGCCATCCCCGGCGATATGTCTTCGGTTGAAGGCATTGAGGCTTTCGTCGCTGAAGTCAGCAGCCACGAAAGCAAGGTCGATATTCTGATCAACAATGCAGGTGCGAACTGGGCCGCGCCTATTGCAGACTTCCCCGAAGTCGGCTGGGACAAGGTCATGGATATCAACATCAAATCCATCTTCTTTGCCATTCAGAAATTTCTGCCGCTGCTGAAAGCTGCAGGCACCGCAGATGATCCCGCCCGGGTCATAAACATCGCGTCGATCAACGGCATCCGGAATTCAGGAATGCCCACCTATGCCTATTCGGCCAGTAAATCGGGCGTGATCCATCTAACAGAGCATCTGGCAACCGACCTTGCCTCCCAGAACATCAACGTCAATGCGATCGCACCCGGCCTGTTTCCAAGCAATATGACCAAGCAGATCGTCGAGAATGACGGTATGACAACGGCTGCTATCGCTCGTATTCCGCGCGGGCGAATGGGCAAACCCGAAGACATCGCCGGCACTGCCATCTTCCTGAGCTCTGCCGCTTCTGCATGGCTGACCGGCCAGGCCATCGTTCTGGATGGCGGCATGATCTCCACAGCCTAAAGTCCTTCTCATTCGCGCGCGAAGTGGCACCTCTTCATGCGCCAGATCGCGGCGAACCGCCCGGATCTGAAGGTTGGTTTTCCAAATGCACGACCAATGCAAGTTTAGGTGGCGGAGACGGAGGGATTCGAACCCTCGATACCCGTAGTAGGTATGGTTCCTTAGCAGGGAACTGGTTTCAGCCACTCACCCACGTCTCCGCAGCCACATGCCAGGCTGTCTACGGCATGCGAAGGGCGCGCTATAAAGGTGCAAAGTTACCGCTTCAACCCGTAGTTTCAAAAAAGCGCATTCAAACGTGCGAACGCGCCGCAGACTCGGTTCGCCGCATTTTCGATTCGGTTCACCGCCGCGCAATTGAGAAGTCTCCAGCATAGGATTCTGATGCAACTACCAATGGGCCGCGCCTGCAAACGGTTTTCCGGGCATTCAGCGGCTGGAGATGGACAATGACACGCACAATCATTCAACGATGCAAAGTTGCTGGAGCTGCGATGCTGGCCAGCTTCGCGCTCGCGGCAAACCCGATTGCCGCGCAGGAATTGGAAGCAATCGACCCAGACAGCGAGTATACTTCCTCTGCCGCCAACACTGGCGCGATCGACGGTGATCTGGTCGCAGCCGACGCGCCACGTGTCGCGGCTGCGCCCGCAGACAGTTCGACCGGCAACGACCTGGTTGCGTTCGGTTCCGACCCCAGTGCGCAGGAGCAAGTGACTACCGAAGCGGCGCAAGCCGCCGATGCTGCCAGCGCGAGTGCCGCGGAGGAGGCTGCCCCGACATTCGAAGGCAGCGAGACGACATACGGCGAAGATGATCTGATCGGAGCGGCCGAAGGCGTGTTCGGCAAAGGCGCAGAAGGCCTGGCAGGAATGATCGAGGACCTGCTGCGTAAACAGGGCGAACCCAATGGTTATATCGTCGGGCGCGAAGGCGGCGGCGCATTGGTGGTCGGTGTTCGCTATGGCTCCGGCACACTTCATCACAAGATCGAGGGCAACAGGCCCGTCTATTGGACTGGGCCGTCGATCGGATTCGATGCCGGTGCAAACGCAGGCAACACATTTGTGCTGGTCTACAATCTCTATGACACTGAAGATTTGTACGAGCGTTTCCCGGCAGGCGAAGGCCAAGCCTATTTCGTGGGCGGAATGCACGCCAGCTATATGCGCAAAGGCGATGTCGTGCTGATCCCGATCCGCGTGGGTGCGGGCCTGCGCCTTGGCGTGAACGCGGGCTATATGAAGTTTTCCAAGAAGCAGCGCTGGCTGCCATTCTAAGTCTCAGCTCAAAAGAGCGGGTCGCAAATACGTAAGCATGAGGGCCGCAATAGGGATTTCCCTGTTGCGGCCTTTCGCGTCTCGTTGCATGGCGCATTTCATGCTTGAGAACCTTTCCCCGCAAGCGCCCGATGCGCTGCTCGCCCTGATCAAAATGTATGCTGCTGATGAGCGGCATGACAAGATCGACCTTGGAGTTGGCGTTTACCGCACGGGACAGGGCGACACACCCGTTTTCGCTGCAATCAAACAGGCAGAGCGCAAGCTCGTCGAAACGCAGGACAGCAAGTCTTACCTTGGGCCGGAAGGCGACATGGGCTTCGTCAACGGTTTGATGCCTTACATCTTCGGCAGCGACGCGACGATGGGCGGCCGCATCACCGGCATGCAAACGCCGGGCGGAACGGGCGCTGTCAGACTTGCAGTCGCGCTGGCGCAGAAGGCCGGCGTGGAGCGGTTGCACATCGGCAAGCCCAGCTGGCCCAACCACGCGCAGATTTTCAATGACATCGCTTTGGACGCTGTCTGGTTCGAGCATGCCCGCGCAGTTGGCACAGCGAACCTGGAGGCTGTGCTGGATACGATCCGTGATGCCGGCCCGAAGGACGCGGTGCTGCTCCACGGGGCTTGCCACAACCCGACCGGCATCGATTATTCGAACGAGGAATGGGACGCGATTGCCGAAGCATTTGCGACCAGTGGCACTTTCCCGATCATTGACCTGGCCTATCAGGGGTTGGGCCACGGGATGGAAGAGGATGCTTACGGCCTGCGTAAGGTTCTGAACGCAGTGCCTGAGGCCTTCATCGCCTATAGCTGCGACAAGAACTTCGGCGTGTACCGTGACCGCGTGGGCGCGTTCTATGCGATGACGCGCGATGCGGAGAGTCTTGATACGGTATTCTCGAACGCCAATGCCTTGGCGCGTGCAGCATGGTCCATGCCGCCTGATCATGGCGGTGCGGCGATCCGTCTGATCTTGCGCGATCCGGACATGACGGCAGTGTGGCAGGACGAGCTTACGCAAATGCGTGACCGTATGCGGCAAGTGCGCGCAACGCTCGGCGATGCGGGAATGGCGGGCAGTGTCGATTTGTCGCTTCTGGCAAGCCAGAACGGATTGTTCTCTGTGCTTCCTGTCACGCCTGATCAGGTGAAGCAGCTGCGCGAAGAGCATGCCATCTACATGGCGGGCTCGGGCCGGGTGAACATCGCCGGGCTGCATATGGGCAATATCGAGAAGTTCGTGAAGGCGATTGCCGCGGTAACGGGCTGATTGGCTTTTTGCGGCTAAAGCAGCCGGAACGCCAAACGCGCTTAGGAAAAGTGTGACTTTCCGCGCATTCCCGAGAGGGAATGGCGCTACACGCGCGCCCAAAGTGTGACCTTCCAAACGGGGTTCGTTCCGGCGGGATTGAGCTGATTTCAGCAGGGTTTGCGCGAGTTGCATCGCGCGGAACTAAGCCAGATTATCCGCCAGTAGGAAAGTCTCGGCTAAGGACTGTAACTGGGGCGTAAAGCGGACGTTTAGCAAGCCTACCGCTATTGGTCGGAACGGGAATCCGAAGGCGCATTCTTTCGATTGAGGAAATTCTCAAGCCGAAGTCGCTTCTTTTCCTTAGACGCCACACGGATCGATCTAGCCAGTCGCTGAATCTGCTTTTCCCATTTATCGGCATGCTTCTCTGCGTTTCCATGCTTGATAGGCCCGCAAGCTAGAAACCGAACTGGCTTGAATCCGCAGAAACCCAAAATCTGGCGCTTCCATCGCTTGATCAACGCATTGCCATAGCTCAAACGCAAGAAGAGAGGCGGTGTGTCCATCGTTGCGATCACGTCGGCAGAGCGACCTTCCATGAGCTTATCCCACCAGGGGTCGTCGGAATGATATGCAAACGTGAAGCCGGGCAAAAGCACGCGGTCGAGTAAACCCTTGAATTCGGCAGGTTCGCTTCCCCACCACATGGGAAAGCTAACGACCAGGTGATCGCACTCATCAATTTGCTTCGCCAGACTAGCCACATCCGGCTCCCACTCTACGCGTTTTGCATATCCAAACCGCAAGATCGGAGAGAATTCCATGTCTCTAACCGCCACTCTTTTGACGGTCGCATCTTGCGGCAGAGCGTCCTCGTACTGCTGGAGTAGGTGCGAAGAAAACCGACCTTCGTCAGGATGACCATCAAGCAGAAGCACGCGCATACGATTTGCAATCCTGACTGTTGCCGAAACGGCAAGAAGCTGGACGACAAAAAACCGGGCGTCAATGATCGCCTAAGGATTGGATTAGCGGTCGATTCCGCAATCGGGGCGTAAACGGACTTAACCCGTCAGCGCCTGCATCCGTTTCAGATAACGCGCGAGTACGTCGATCTCGAGATTGACCTGATCGCCCGCTTTCAACGCGCCGAGCGTCGTCACTTCGCCTGTGTGCGGGATGACGTTGAGCATAAAGGTGCAGCTGCCGTCGTCCTCGTCGCGGACTTCGTTGACGGTCAGCGACACGCCCTGAACCGTGATCGAGCCCTTTGGCGCGATAAATGGCGCGAGCTCCTTGGGGGCACGCACATCGACGCGCCAACTGTCGCCTTCTTCTTCCGCGCGAGTGATTTCGCCCACTGCGTCGACATGGCCGGTAACGATATGCCCGCCCAGCTCATCGCCCATGCGCAAGGAGGGCTCGATATTGAGCCTGGCGCCTTCATTCCACATGGCGGCGACCGTGCAGCTGGTGGTCTCACCTGAGACATCGACATCAAACCATGCATCGCCCTTTGCCCCGCCGCGATCGACCACGGTCAGACACACGCCTGAACACGCAATCGACGCGCCGATATCGATCCGCGCTGGGTCAAGCGGAGCCGCAATGCGCAGGCGCAGATCGCCGCGCTGCTCTGCCTGCGTGATCGTGCCAATGGCGGTTACGATACCGGTGAACATGGTGTGATTTCCCTTCTTACGCGCGGCTGTAAGCGGTGAAGGTGTCGCTGCCAAGCTGGCGTTTTTCACATACCGTCCATTCGCTAAACTGGGCGATCGTGTTTGGCTGGAGTGCTTCGGGCGCTTTCAGACCTGATCCGATTGTGATCGGCGCGGTATAGATATGGAGCGCATCGACCAGTCCCGCGTCTAGAAATGCCTGTGCGGTGCCTGCTCCGCCTTCGACATAGAGATATTGGATCTCGCTGAGTTGGCTGATCGCATGCGGAGAGGGGAGGGCGCTTGCGCTATCTGGCGCGCTGCCGCTGGTGAGGACGTATCGCTGCGGACTGCGGCTTTCGATACCGGGCAGGCGCACATCAAGGCCGGGACTGTCCGCGTCCCACGTGCTCTTGCCCACAAGGATGGCGTCCTGCCGGGCACGCTGTGCATGCACATGAGCGCGGGCGAACTCTCCGGTGATCCATGGAGCCAGCCCTGGCTCGCGCGCGATGAAACCGTCTTCGGACATGGCAAGCTTGAGCGTGACGAAAGGACGGCCCTGTGTTTCGCGGGTCAGGAACCCCGCAAGGCCCTCTTTTGCATCAAAATGGTCGAGCACATCGACTGCAACCCCCGCCTCGCGCAATCGCGTGATCCCCTTTCCCGATGTGCGCGGATCGGGATCGGTTACGCCGATCACCACGTGCGCCGGCTGGGCTGCAACAATCAGATCGGTGCAGGAAGGCCCGCGTTCGGACTGATGCGCGCAGGGCTCCAGCGTGACGTAGATCGTCGCACCTTTGGCTCCGCCTTCAGGCAATTTCGCCAGCGCCACAGCTTCGGCATGGGGGCGTCCACCTGCCTGCGTCCAACCGCGCGCGAGCACGACATCGTCTTTCACTATGATGCAGGCAACACCAGGGTTGGGGCGGCTGAGCGGGCGGGCGCGCGCGGCCAATCGCGCAGCGGCAGCCATCCAGTCGCCATATGAGCGCAATTCTTATTGGTCTCCGCCGCGCACGGCGGCATCGGCTGCACCGGGCACAACACGGTTTTCCAGGACTTCGCGGCGCAGCGCTTCACGGGCCACCTCCTCGCGTGCGCGTTCTGCCGCGGCTTGCTCCTCCATCGCTTCGACGTTCATGCCGCTTGCGGCGCCCAGGGCGCGATACATTTCGCGTTTGCGTTCTTCGATGGCCTCGATCTGTGCGCGGCGTTCATCCTGAACACGCTGGTTCTCGATATTGGAAGCGAGAATCTCTTCATCCGTGCGGTTCTCATCCAGCGTGGTTATATAAGTCACGCTCGGGCGATCGAGTGGCGCGATTCTGCTTTCGCTGCTTGCCCACATCAGGATCACGATAACCGGCAAACAAGACACAGCCACGATCAGCCAGCGATACTCCTGCGGCTGTTTGATATACTCCCACAGGTCAGCCGTGCCGGGGGCTGGATTGAAGCGTTTGAGAATGCTCATGCCTTCTTACATAGTGCCACATTTGCGACGATGCCAGAGGGAGGTTTCAGCCGAATTGAGCGTAGAGCGTGCGGCCGTACTGCTTTAGCCAGGCATCTGCGGCCGAGATATCGCCTTCATAGAGATCGCCCAGCATCGCGTGGAAGGCAGGACTGTGATCGAAATGTACTAGATGCGTCACTTCATGCGCGACCACGGATCGGCGGACAAAATCCGGTGCCTGGATCAGCCGCCAATTCAGCCGGATGCGCTTTCTATCAGAGCAGCTGCCCCAGCGTCGCTGCGCGCGAGACAATGCGACAGGTACCGGCTCCAACTCAGCGGCTTCGCAATAGGTTTGCGTATCCTGTTCGAATACCGCCAATGCTTCGCGCTCGAGCCAGCGCGCCAATCTGCGCTCCAGTGCATGGCGCGGACCGCCCAGAACAACCGCGTCACCTGCGCGGCTGGGCCGTCTTGGGGCATCTTCACTCCAGTCGATAGTGAGCTCCTCGCCGCGATACTGAATAAGACCCCCGGGCTTGGGCGCAGACCGCTGCGGTACTTTGGCCAGCTGGGAAGCGAGCCAGGATTGCCGCGCATGGGCAAAGGCGATTGCTTCCTTGCCGCGCGCCCATTGGGGCAAGGTGATGTTGACCGCGCTGCCATCAGCGGCAAGGCGCAAGGTCAGCCGGCGGGCGCGGGGATGGCGTTTCAACACAATGGGTATGGTTCGGCCATCAAGTTCGATTTCCGGCTCGATCATCTCCTTGCGCAGCCAATCGATCATCGCGCATTCCATTCAACGATATGATGCTCCAGCGGACCAGCATCAGTCTCGCTCACCACGCGGCCTGCGACAGAAACCCCTGCGTGCTTCACCGCATCACGGTCGCCCGAGATCAGATAGTGCCAGTCCGGCAGCGGCTGATCATCGGCGCGCAAGCGGTAAGCGCAGGTGCCGGGCAGCCATGCGACATCATGCACGATCTTGAGCGTTAGCCGCAGGCAATCGGGTACAAAGACCTTGCGATTGCGATAATCGGTGCATTGCGCGGTTCCGGTATCGAGCAGCTTGCACGCAACATTGGTGTCCGAAATCTCGCCCGTATCCGCATCTTCGATCTTGTGCAGGCAGCAACGCCCGCAACCATCACACAGCGCTTCCCATTCAGCGCGGGAGAGCTCTGCAAGCGGCCGCTCCCAGAATTGGTCTCTCAGCTCACCCATTTCGCCAATTCTGCTGCAACAGCATCAGCCCCTTGATCTGTAGGCAGTATCGCGATCGGTTCCCCATCGGGCCCGAACAGATAGACTACCGCTGAATGATCAACCAGATAGCCCCCTCCGAGCGTCTCCTCGCCGCGCGAATAGAACACAGCGAATTTGCGTGCGGCGTCCTCGATTTGATCCGGCGTTCCTGTCAGCCCAACCAAGCGCGGATGAAAGTTGGCGATAAACTCGCCGACAATCTCCGGTGTATCTCTTTCCGGATCGACTGAAATGAAGATAGGCGTGATTTTTGCGCCGAGATCGGGTGCTGCCTGTTCAAATTGTGCCAGCCCTTGGGATAAACGCTGGACGTCCGTCGGGCATATGTCCGGGCAATAGGTGAAGCCGAAATAGACTATTCGATATTGTCCGGCGAAATCGGCCCAGTTGACAGTTGCACCTTCTGATCCGGTCAATGCAAAGTCGCCGCCGATTGTTGCGCCCGCCAAGGGCGGTTCAATTGTGTCGACAGGCGCGGGATCGCACGCGGCCAGCGCCAAGGAGGCTGCTGCCAGCGAAAGCCATTTGCGGGGGAATAAATTGTGAAGCATGGTGCGTTGGTTCATCGTCTGCTAACCGGCCATTGTAGAGAGCCTTCGATGTAGGTTCTGACAGGAAAATTGAAAGGATGACAGCGTGACGGGTGTCGTTATGCGCAAGATTGCAATTCTGGCGGCTTTGCTTGGCGTTTTCGCCGCTGCCCCGGTTGCCGCGCAAATGTTCTCTGATGGGTACGAATTTCTGAAAGCGGTCGATGACCGTGACGGCGATGCTGTTACTGCGATGCTCGACGAGCCAGGCACAACCATCGTCAACACCCGCGATCTCACTAGTGGTGAGACTGGGCTGCACATCGTTACCAAGCGGCGCGACGAACTGTGGATCCGTTTCCTGACTCAGCGCGGGGCAAACCCCAATGTGCGTGACAAGAAAGGCGTCACACCGGTCCAGATTGCGGTGACAATGGGCTTCAGCGAGGGTGTAGAGCGCTTGATCAAAGCGGGCGCTGACATCGAAGTGGCTGACAGCGCGGGCGAAACGCCGTTGATTGTTGCCGTGCATCGCCGTGACATTCCGATGATCCGCCTGCTGCTTGCCAATAAGGCAAGTCCGGATCGGGCGGACAATTCGGGCCGGACGGCGCGCGATTATGCGGAACTAATGACGGCTAACACCGCTGTACTAACGGAATTTGAACGCGCTGATGCAGCGAGAGAGAGCTCCGGCACGCAAGAGAATTACGGACCTAGCTTTTAAGTATGGGCTTCGAAGTATGACTGACTACGCCGATATGACACTGGACGAGCTGCGGCTCGCGCTCGCACCCAGCATTGCCGAATCCGCCATCTTCGACGGTTGGACGCAGGCGGCGCTGGAAAATGCGGCGGAGATGGTCGGCGCTGATCTGGATGTTGCCCGGCTGGCCTATCCGGGCGGAGCGATGGACATGATCCAGGCGTGGATCGACACTGTTGATCTGGCGATGGCTGAAGAGCTGACCCCTGAAAAACTTGGCGCGATGAAAATCCGCGAACGGATTCGCGCTCTGGTGCAATTCCGCCTGGATGCAGCACAAGGCCTGGAAGAGGCTGTGCGCCGCGCGATGGCGGTTATGGCTCAGCCACAGAATGCGGCGCGCGGGCTCAAGATGGGTTGGCGCAGCGCCGACGTCATGTGGCGGCTCGCAGGTGATACTGCGACCGATTACAATCACTATACCAAGCGTGCGATCCTGACCGGGATTTATAGCGCGACGCTGGCTGTTTTCATCGATGATGAAAGCGAAGACAAGCAAGCGACCAAGGCTTTTCTCGAGCGCCGGATTGAAGGCGTGATGAAATTCGAGAAAGTGAAGGCGAAGTTCCTGAACAGCGAACGCGAGACTTTCAGCGTCACCCGATTTCTGGGGCGCCTGCGCTACCCGTCGCGGTAATTTCGCTTCGTTCACAAAAAACCTGTAGTTGGCGCTAGCCGCCATTCCGCGCATATCCTACCGATAGATCGAATCGAATCTTACGAAGGAAATGCACAATGGCGGGCTCGCTCAACAAGGTAATGCTGATCGGTAATCTGGGCGCTGATCCGGAAATTCGCAGCTTCCAGAATGGCGGGAAGGTCGCCAACCTGCGCATCGCCACCAGCGAGACGTGGAAAGATCGCAACACTGGCGAGCGGCAAGAACGTACCGAATGGCACACTGTCGCGATCTTCTCCGAAGGCCTGGTCAATGTGGTCGAGAATTACCTCAAAAAGGGCAGCAAGGTTTACGTCGAAGGCCAACTGCAAACCCGCAAGTGGCAGGATCAACAGGGCAATGACCGCTACAGCACTGAAGTGGTGTTGCGCGGATTTAATGGTACGCTGACCATGCTTGATGGTGCTGGCGGCGGCGGCGGTGGCGGCAATCGTTCAGGCGGTGGTGGCTATGGCGGCGGATCAGGTGGCCAAGGCGGAGGCGGCTTTGGCGGCGGTAATCAGGGCGGCGGATCAGGCGGCCAGGGCGCTGGCGGTGGTTCCAACTATGACGATCTGGACGATGATATCCCGTTTTGATCGCGGTTCGATTCGGACAACTAGATTGGCGGCGGGCTTCCCAGCACGGCTGTAACCATGCTGGTCCATGCAGCTGTCTGGGAAAATCCGAATGCGAGCGGGTAGACTGCTGCTAGCAATGCCAGCCCGAGCCACGTCGCCCAATGAATTCCGCCCAATGACTTACGATCATGGATCATCACTGCAATCACGAGTCCAAGTTCAACTGCAGTGATGAAGGGCGGTGGCAGGCCGAGCGCGGTGAATAGCCGAGCCAGCGCCGGATCCAGCATCACTATCCCTGCAAAAAGCATCAGGCGCTTGTGCGCCTGCGCCTCTGTGCGCTTGGCGTAAGCCAACCAATAGAGAATCGAAAAGAATACCAGGTCGGTGAACGGGAACATGATCGAGCTTTGCGGGCCCATGCCAGCAATCGACCAGCCGGGCCTTAGATAGGCCTCCCGCGTAATAAGGACGCCCATCACAACCAATGCAATGGCGAGCCCGATGCTGAGCTGGCCAATCTGTTTATGGCGTGCATAGTTGCCTTGGGCGATCAACCGCGGCTGGATGATAAGCAAGGCAAACCAGCTCAAGAAAATCAGAGCATGAAGCGCAAGTGTCAGCCGCATCGGGCTGGTGAGCTCAGGGGTCAGCACTTGGACAATGCCAAATCCAGACACCACCAACACCATAAGGACCCAGCCCATAAGGTTGAAAAAGCCGTTTGCACGCGGATTCGCCGTCATTGATACCCCCAACAATGTCGACCCATGGCGGGTGTAGTGGGGAGCACCGCCAGATGCAAATGCGGTAGCGAATTCAGTCCCTTTTAAGTGCTCTCAGCGCTTCAGCCAGCGGGCCGGAAGGTTCGTCATCGGTGCTGATCCCCGCTTTCTTGCGCGCTGCGTCGGCGTTCGGCCCTTCTGCGTAAGGATCAATTGCGAGGCCGAGAGACTGGGCAACAGCTTCGCCCAGATCAAAGGTCTCGCCTGAATACTCGATTTCGTCGAGATCATCGGCAGCCAGCTCGATCTCGATTTCGTCTGCGTCACCCGGTTCTGGCTCGAATTCCTCGACAAAGCTGAACGCAAGTGGCTCCTCGATCTTGGTCGCAAAGTCCTCGTGGCTGATAGCGCAGGCCTGCGTAACCCGCGCCTTGAGCGTGCCCGTTGCACGGATCGCCTTCGCGCGCTGTTCCAGCTCTATGGTTGCATGAAGATCGTCGACGCTAGTGAGTGAAAAGCGCTCGGCCAACGCGGCACGCTCTGCCTCGCTCGCTTCGATAACAACCGGATCGGCGGGTAGTGCGCGGACTTTGATCGGGCGGGATAGTTCGCTCTCGCTCATGCCGCCTCGCCCAAACCGAATTCTGCGGCGATCAGCGCGTCAACATCCATTGCCGCCAGATGATCGTGCAGGTCTTGCAGTTTGCTTGCAACGCAGGCCGGCGAGCCATCTTCAATAAAAGTCACGTTGCGGGTGACGGCTGCCTCCAGCTTTGCGGAATCGCCCGCGCTCAGGGCAGGGCGGTATGCGCCCAGCCGTCCGCCAAGCGAACTCATCAGCTTGCCGACATGCTTGCCTACGACAACATCATTGATGCCGAATTCGCGCAATTGCCCGTCCATATCTTCGACAAACAGCTCGCACAGAATCGCGCTCTGCTGGTGCCTGTCTGCGGCTTCCATACGCACAACCACCACGCTCAGCACAGCGGTAATCATGTCAAACCGCCCGGGGACAGTGTCAGCCACTTTGCAATCCGCATACCAGCTTGGGTCACGCGTCAGCTCGACAACCTTATGCCAAAGCGGGCGAACCACATCGCGCGGATCTTTCTGTGTGCCGAGCAGCTTGGAAAGAAATGACATGGGTTTTGGGCGCTCCGTAAGTTTGGCGTTCAGCCAGAATTCAATTCGCTATGCCCAGAGGCGTTGAAACGCGGCGTTGCAAGCCGCGCGCCATCGCCGTAAGGCTCTTGGCCGAGATATAGTGATGCTCGCCGCGCGGACAATGCGTAGCAAGCGAATGCAGATAAGGTTTGCGGTTCGAATGATCCACGCGAAAGCTTTCAAAATTGGTCTGGTTGCAACTCTGGCGCTTGCCATGGCGGGGTGTACTTCCATCCGCCAATCGCGCGGCTATGTGGTTGATGCTTTGCTGATCGATGCGATTCAGCCTGGCATCGACAACCAGCGTTCGGTGGAAATGACTATGGGCCGCCCAAGCTTCACCAGCCAGTATGGCACGCCGACCTGGTATTACGTTTCCAGCGTCACCGGGCAACGTGCTATGAGCAGTCCGAAAATCAGGACGCATAGCGTGCTGGCGATACAGTTCAATGACGCAGGCAAGGTGATCAGCACTGATCGAAGCGGAATCAACCGCGTCGCATTCCTTTCGCCTGACGGCGATGAAACGCCAACATTGGGCCGGGAGCGCGGCTTCCTGGAAGACCTGTTCGGCAATATCGGCACAGTTGGCGCACCTGGCGCTGGCGGCGCCCCGCAATAGAGCGTTTGCGGGTCCAGCCTGCTTGACCGGCGGCACTTCACCCCCATATCTCGCTGCATGAACGATAAAGCGGCGAGCCACGGCCTGATCCAGTGGCACGGCACCACCATTGTTGGCGTAAAACGCGGGGATCAAACTGTGATCGCGGGCGATGGCCAGGTTTCCATGGGCAATACCGTGATGAAGCCCAACGCGCGCAAGGTTCGCCGCATCGGCGAAGGCGGCAATGTGATTGCTGGCTTTGCAGGCGCAACGGCGGATGCCTTCACTCTTTTCGAACGGCTTGAAAAGAAGCTGGAAGCACATTCTGGCCAATTGCTACGCGCTGCGGTCGAGCTGGCAAAGGATTGGCGCACCGACAAATACCTGCGCAATCTGGAAGCGCTGATGATCGTCGCGGACAAGGAAGTGCTGCTGGTACTGACCGGCAATGGTGACGTGTTGGAGCCGGAAGGCGGGATCACGGCCATCGGCTCGGGCGGAAACTACGCTCTCGCTGCGGCGCGCGCGCTCTCTGACTATGAAAAAGACGCAGAGACCATCGCGACCAAAGCGATGCAAGTGGCGGCAGATATCTGCGTGTTCACTAATGGCAATGTGACTGTCGAAAAGATCTGACTGAAATGATTGAATCACTCACTCCGAAGGCGATTGTGGCCGCGCTCGACGAGCATATCATCGGCCAGAAAGACGCCAAGCGCGCGGTTGCTGTGGCGCTGCGCAATCGTTGGCGCCGGCAAAAGCTCAATCGCGAACTCCGCGATGAAGTGACGCCCAAGAACATCTTGATGATCGGCCCGACCGGCTGCGGTAAGACTGAAATCAGTCGCCGCCTGGCCAAGCTTGCGCAAGCGCCGTTCATCAAGATCGAGGCGACCAAGTTCACAGAAGTCGGATATGTTGGCCGCGACGTTGAGCAGATCGCGCGCGATCTGGTCGAAGAAGCGATCCGTTTGGAAAAGGAACGCCGCCGCGATGCAGTGCGCGAAGCCGCCAGTGAAGCGGCGATGGAACGCCTGCTCAACGCGCTGTGCGGGGAGAATGCTTCTGAAGCGACCCGCGAGGCCTTTCGCGAACGCGTGGTGCAAGACGCCATGAACGATGTCGAGGTCGAGATCGACATTCAGGAAGCGCCGCAAATGCCCTTCGACATGGGCAATATGGGCGGCAATGTCGGCATGATCGATTTGGGCGATATGTTCGGCAAGGCGATGGGCAAGAACAACTCAAGGCGGCGCAAGCTGAAAGTCCCGGATGCATGGGACCGGCTGGTAGACGAGGAAGCAGACAAGCGCCTTGATCAGGATGACGTGAACCAGGCCGCCATCGCCAATGCCGAAACCAATGGCATCGTGTTTCTGGATGAGATCGATAAAATCGCTGTCAGCGATGTGCGCGGTGGCTCGGTTAGCCGCGAAGGCGTGCAGCGCGATCTGCTGCCGCTGATCGAAGGCACAACGGTCAGCACCAAATACGGCCCGATGAAAACGGACCATGTGCTGTTTATCGCATCAGGCGCGTTTCATGTGGCCAAACCGTCAGACATGCTGCCCGAATTGCAGGGCCGCTTGCCAATCCGGGTTGAGCTGCGCGCGCTGACGGAAGAAGATTTTGTGCGGATTCTTTCGGAGACTCGCGCCAATCTGGTTGAGCAGTATCGCGCTTTGCTCGGCACGGAGAAAGTCACGCTCGATTTCACCGATGATGCGATCACCGAAGTCGCCAAGATTGCTGCACAGGTGAACGAGAGCGTCGAGAACATCGGCGCGCGGCGCTTGCAGACGGTGATGGAGCGGTTGCTCGAGGAAATCAGCTTTGAAGCTGAAGAACATGCGGACGAGACGATCCGGATCGACGCGGATTATGTGCGCGAACGGCTGGCGGATCTCGCGAGCGACAGCGACCTTAGCAAATACATCCTCTAATGACGGGCCCGGTCTCTGATCGCGATGCTATGGTGGCGCAGATGTCGCCATCGCTCGATGATCACGCCTACTGTTTTTTGCTCATCTCGCCGGAAACCGCTCCTACAGCGCTGGGCGCAGCCATCGGGACATTTCGCGAGGATGAAGGCGTCACCGCGATAGTGCCTGAGGCGACCGCACGCGAGCTGGGCGATGACAGCGCAGCTTTCGCACGGATCACGCTACAAGTGCATTCCGCGCTCGAAGGTGTAGGACTGACAGCGGCCGTTTCAGGCGCGCTGGCGGATGCCGGGATTGCGTGCAATATGGTCGCAGCGTTCCATCATGATCATGTTTTTGTTCCGGCTGAGCGGGCTGAAGAAGCGCTACTTGCGCTCAAAAAACTACAAGCTGGAAGACGTCGGGCTTGACCCGTTCGATGGCGCATTAGACCGGTCAATTTGCCGACCAGCAATACCAATGCTAGTCAAAGCCCCTTGAAAGAGGGGGAATCCACATGAAAACATATCTTGCACTAAGCGCTGCACTCGTTGTTGCAGCATGCTCGCCTGCCGCCGAAACTGAAGCCGAAGCTCCGGTTGAAGAAGTGGTCGCTTACGACGGCAGCGTCGCTCCCGGAGACTATTCGGTCGACGATGGTGAAAGTACTTCACCATTCTCAATCGATGCGGACGGCAATTGGAACGGTGTCGATGATGAGGGCAATCCTAACGAAGGCACCTCTGAGGTTGTTGACGGGAAGATTTGCTTCACCACGGCGGGCGACGATGTAGCGCGCTGCTGGCTCAATGAGGCACCCGGCGAAGACGGAAGTTTCACTTCGACCAGTGACGAAGGCGAAACGGTGACGGTTGCGCCGGTCACAGCTGAGGCTGAAGGGTAACTCTTGCGCCATGGTATGAAAAGGGCGGCTCGAAAGCCGCCCTTTTTTGTTCGAGTGGATGCTGCATCAAGGGTGCGGCGCTAGCCCGATCTCGACACCGGTCTTGTCCGTCAGTGCAAATTTGTCGAACAGATCCGTGCTAGCCCGATTGAGTCCGCGAACCTGAACGCTGCGGCCATTGCGGCGCATCCGCTCCACTGCCTTGTCCAGCGCGCCAATCCCGGAAATATCCCAGAAATGCGCTTTGGACACGTCGATAATAACGTGATCAGCGGGATCGGGTTGGCTGCTTTCCGGACCCAATGCATCCTGAAAGCGGTCGACACTCGCGAAGAAGATCTGCCCTTTGGCGCGGTAGATCGCTGTGTCGCCGTCGCGTTCGCGAACTACCTCGAACATGGTCATCACCTTGTGGGTGAAGAACACGCCGGACAGAATGACCCCAGCCAGCACGCCCAGCGCTAGGTTATGCGTGGTGACAACTGTCACAACCGTGCTGAGCATCACGACTGAAGACTGCCACGGGTGCTTGGTGAGGTTAGGGATCGAGTTCCACGAGAAGGTGCCGATCGACACCATGATCATGATCGCGACCAATGCCGGCATCGGCACCTGACCGACCAGCGGACCGAGCAAAGCAAGCAGTATGAGCAGCGTCGCGCCAGCGGCCAAAGAAGACAAACGCCCGCGGCCACCACTTGTCACGTTGATCACTGACTGGCCGATCATGGCGCAACCGCCCATGCCTCCGAAGAACGCGGTGACGATATTAGCAATACCTTGGCCAGCGCTTTCGCGGCGCTTGTCACTATTGGTGTGCGTCATATCGTCAACGATTTGTGCGGTGAGCAGGCTTTCAAGCAAGCCGACCGCTGCCATGGTTGCGGCATAGGGCGCGATGATGCGCAGTGTTTCCCACGTCAAAGGCACGTCGGGGATTGCGAAGAAGGGCAGTCCTTCGGGCAATTCGCCCATGTCACTGACCGTGTTGACCGGCGCATTGAGCCAGATCGACAGCGCGGTAAGCACGATGATCGCGATCAGCGGGCTGGGAATGGCTGTTGTGACCTTCGGGACAAGGTAGATCATGGCAAGGCCCGCGATGACCATTGCATAGGTTTCCCAGCTGACGCCGATCAGTTGCGGCAATTGCGCCATGAATATCAGAATCGCGAGCGCATTGACGAAGCCGGTGATGACCGAGCGGCTGACAAACTGCATCAGAAGGTTAAGCCGTAATATGGCGGCCATGCCCTGGAAAACGCCCATCAGAATGGTCGCCGCGAAAAGGTACTCCACCCCATGGTCGCGCACCAGCGGTACAACCACAACGGCAACTGCGGCTGTCGCTGCGGAAATCATGCCAGGACGCCCGCCGGTGAATGCAATCACAATTGCGATAGTCACAGATGCATAGAGTCCCACACGCGGGTCCACGCCCGCTATGATGGAAAAGCCGATGGCCTCGGGAATGAGGGCGAGGGCAACGACTATCCCGGCAAGGATGTCTGCTCGCACATTGGAGAACCAGTCGCGGCGGATCGCTGCGGCGTTGAACATAGGAAATTCCTGAATTCGGATTGTTTTCGAAACGCGCACAAAAGCACACCGCTGAAGATATGCGATCGCCTTTGGCTTATTGTGCAGTGCAGCACAACCCCATGCCCTGTGAAATTGGTATGCGCGTCCATGCCAATACATGCTGCACATCGACCGGAGAGTGCTGTTCGCCGGTGATACTTCCTTAAACGCTTGATCCCGAAACGGCTTCGCGTTCAAGTCAGGGTAGAAGAGATGTGCGCAACGGGGACAGAATTATGATCAGTAAAGCCTTGGCATTTAGTGCTGCAAGCGCAGCGATTGCACTTGCAGGGTGTTTACCCTCTTACGGAGATCGCGTGGCTAGCGCCTCCGCGCCTCCCCCAGCGCAACCTGAAACCGCGCCTGCGGCGCTCTCTGCACCCCAAATCGAGTACACGATGTGGACGCTCGACAATGGATTGAGCGTGATAGCAATTCCCGATGAAGGGACGAGCAGCGTCACCACTTCACTATGGTATGATATCGGTTCCAAGCTCGATCCCGAAGGGCGCAGCGGATTTGCGCATCTGTTCGAGCATATCCTCAGCCGCAAGACCGAGAACATGCCTTACAACATGATCTACGGGCTCACGGCGGACATCGGCGGCACGCGCAATGCGTCGAACTGGGTTGATCGGACCAATTATTACGAGACCGTCCCGGCTCAGTATCTTGAGACTATGCTTTGGACTCACCGTGAGCGAATGGCGAAAGTGGTTGTCGACGAGGAAGTTTTCGAGACCGAGCGCGGAGTTGTGAAGGAGGAACTGCGCCAGCGCGTGCTCGCACCGCCCTATGGCCGTTTGCAGCGGTTTGTAATAACAGAGAATTCGTTCGATGTGATGCCACATCGCCGGCCTGGTATCGGCAGCATTGAAGACTTGGACAGCGCGACTTTGGATGATGCTCGCGCATTCTATGAAGCCTATTATGGGCCGGATACTGCAACTCTGATTGTGGCGGGCAATTTCGACGTTTCGCTGCTTCGCCCGCTCGTCGATTCTTATTTTGCGGATATTCCGCCGCGAGCCAATCCGGTCGATCTGGCTATTGCGGAGCGAGAGCCCGATCGCACAGAGCCCCGTACGGTCAATGCAACCGCGCCCAATGTGCCGTTGCCAGTCGTAGGGGCGGTTTGGAAAGCGCCTCCAACCACGCACCCTGATGCAGCCGCGCTCGAGATGCTTGAGGCGATCTTGGTGCGCGGCGAAAACAACCGTTTGGACAGTGCACTGGTTCGAAGTGGGCAAGCGGTTCAGGCCGCGGCCAGTGTACAATTGTTCCGCGAAGCCGGGCAGATTGCGACCTATGTGGTGGTTTCCAATCCGGAAGCGATGGATCAGGCGAGCGCCACTCTGGGTGCTGAGTTGGAGCGCGTCAGGACCGAATCCGTAACCGAGGACGAACTTGCCGAAGCGCGCAATGAAATCATTGCCAGCACTCTGCGTCGCCGTGAAACCGCGCGCGGACGGGCGTTCGAGCTTGGCGAAGCATTGGTTTCAAGCGGGGATCCGAACTTTGCCGACACGCGCCTCAATCAGCTGCTCGAAGTGACCGCGGATGATGTGATGCGGGTCGCGGCTAAATATCTCGACCCACAGAAACGTGTGGCGTTCACCTACACCGCGGGCGAGGACGATCCATCGACCTACGCCAATCCGGTGCCAATGCCCGAATATCGGACATTGCCCGCAGCAGTAGGTGAAATTCGCCAGGTCCTGCCAGAGGATCAGCGTATGGCGCCCCCCGGGCCGGGAGATGTGCCAGCCGTTGCCGCGCCAGAGATTGTCGAACGCTCGCTTTCCAACGGGATCAAAGTGGTCGCTGTGAAGACCGGAGATGTACCGATTGCAACCATCACTATGCTTGTTCCGGGCGGCAGCAAGACTGATCCGCGTGCCAAGGCAGGTGTCTCGCAGATGGCGGCCGGTCTGGCGGACAAAGGCATCGAAGGGATGGACGAGGTTGCCATCGCCGCGCGATTTGAAAGCCTGGGCGCGAGTTTCGGCGGCGGTGCGGGCAGCGACGGTACCAGCTTTAGCCTGACGGCGCCGGTCGCAACGCTTGGCGATGCAGGCGCGCTAGCTGCGCAGATCATTCGCGGGGCAACCTACCCCGAAGATGCCTTCCAGCGCGAACGCAAGCGCGCGTCGGATGGCTTGCAGGTTTCCCTGAAGGATCCCGGCAGCCTGTCACGCTACGCCGTACGGGTCGCGATGTACGGC
>JABDKI010000185.1 GCA_013002295.1 Altererythrobacter sp. | reverse complement strand
ATTGCGATCATGGATTGTACCTGGAACCGGGCAACCCCTTTCGGCCAAATGATCAAGCAATGACAGGAAGAAGGGCAGGTCAGATAGCTCGATCCGCCGTTCGTACATTGTCAGAATGAAGCGCGCGCCGGTGCCGTCGATCCCGGTCGTCTCGATGATCCAATTGCTGTTCGACACGCCCTCGGCAATGCCCTTGGCAGAAACGAGTTCGCCAACATCATAGGCTGCGATCAGCTCTGCGAGCTCTTCTGCTCCGAGATGTGTGTAGACCGCCATCCGTCGAAACTGCCGCTAATCAAGCAATTGCCGTGGCAATTTGAAGACCATTTTTTCTTCTGCGGCCTTGACCGTTTCCTCTTTCACATCACGCCATTCGCTGAAGCGGTCAATCACTTCGCGGACCAGCTTTTCCGGCGCTGATGCGCCTGCGGTGATGCCGATCGTCTCGACACCGTTGAGCCATTCAGGATCAATCTCGTCTGCGCGCTGGATCAAATAGGATTTCGTCCCCAGGCGCTCTGCCACTTCGACCAATCGCAGGGAGTTGGAGCTGTTGGGTGCGCCGATGACCAGTACCAGATCGCTTTCAGGCGCGATCTGTTTGACCGCCGCTTGCCGGTTCGATGTCGCGTAACAAATGTCCTCGGCCTTCGGCCCCGCAATCCGCGGATAGCGTGCCTGTAAGGCGTCGAGAATTTCTCGGGTATCGTCGACTGAAAGGGTGGTCTGTGTGAGGAATGACAGGTCATCACTCTCCGTGAACTCAAGTCGCGCCACATCTTCAACCGTTTCAACCAGTGTCATCTGGCCCGGCTCAACCTGCCCCATGGTGCCGATCACTTCCGGGTGCCCGGCATGACCCACAAAAATGATATGGCGGTTCTTTTCGATCTGGCGCTCAGCCTGGCGGTGAACTTTGCTGACCAAAGGGCATGTTGCATCGACATACATCAGCTTGCGGCGTTCAGCCTCCGCCGGGACCGACTTCGGCACACCATGCGCGCTGAACACCACTGGTGCGTCATCGGGCACTTCGTCCAGCTCTTCGACAAAGATCGCGCCTTTGGCTTTTAAATCCTCGACAACGTATTTGTTATGGACGATTTCATGCCGCACAAACACCGGTGCGCCGTAACGTTCGAGCGCCTTTTCAACGATCTCGATTGCTCGGTCTACTCCAGCGCAAAATCCCCGCGGGGCAGCGATCAAGAGTTTGAGGGCGGGGCGATTTTCCCCCGATTCTGCTGGTTGAAAGGGCGCGTTCATGTCACGCCCTCTAGCGCTTTGCGACGCGCACCGCTAGGGCGTGTCGATGTATTCTAGGGCCAGCATATTTTAGTGTAGGCCAAGGCAATGTTTGAGGATCGTAACGCCATGAACCGCAAGTTTCGCATTTTGGCAGCAACCGCATTTGTAGCCGGTCTGGCCGGCTGCACAAACGAAGGCGAGCTGGTTGTCAATCAAGGCGTCGGTATCACAACCGTTTTGGGCCAGTGCCCGGCAGTGGGGATTCCTGACTACACGGGCGATGTTACTGCCTTCCGCACTGCGGGCGATAGATCAGCGAACAACCTCGATATGACCGCTGCGATCACAAACTTGCGTTCATCATGTGATGAAAACAGCACGTCGGACCAAGTCTATACTGGAGCCACATTCGATGTGCAGGCGCGCCGTACCGACGTGCGTGGTGCGCGCACGGTCGAACTGCCTTACTTCGTTACTGTCCTTCGCGGCGGCAGTGCCGTTGTGACCAAAAGCGTTGGCACAGTGACGTTGAATTTCGCTGATGGCCAGGAACGGGCGAGTGCAACCGCGCAGGCGGGTTCGTTCGTCAATCGGTCCGAAGCAACCTTGCCAGAGGAAATCCGCTTGCAGATTACCCGGCGACGACGCGCCGGTGATCCAGATGCAGCGCTTGATCCGCTGGCCGATCCGCAAGTGCGCGCCGCGATCCAACGGGCAAGCTTTGAGATGCTGATCGGTTTTCAGCTCACTCAAGACCAACTTGCCTACAATGTGACGCGCTAAACGAGGCGCGCTTTCACTTCCTGAATTCTTGCGATTCTGGTCAATTCGGCTAGGCGCACAGCTGTATGTCCGACACAATGACACTTTATAAGAAATTCGAAGCTAAGATCGCTGCCGTTTTGGCCGAAATTGAGGCTGATGGCGTGCTTCCCGAAGGCACAAACCTAGCTAACGTTGCGGTCGAGCCGCCGCGCGATGCAAGTCATGGCGATCTGGCGACTAACGCCGCCATGGTGCTGGCCAAACCTGCGAAGAC
>JABDKI010000184.1 GCA_013002295.1 Altererythrobacter sp. | reverse complement strand
TGTTTGTGACCAGTGGCGCAGGCGGCTATTTTAAACCAGGCCTTGCTGTCGCGGTCGTGCACGAGGTTACCGATGACGGCGGGCTAGCTCGAATGATCG
Organism: Altererythrobacter sp.; assembly: GCA_013002295.1. GTDB lineage: Bacteria > Pseudomonadota > Alphaproteobacteria > Sphingomonadales > Sphingomonadaceae > Erythrobacter. Next base: position 4,914 of record JABDKI010000184.1, on the reverse strand, counting down.
CAGATCCTGCCGGGACAGACTTTGTGCGCGTTGAAGCCTTTTGGGAGCCCGAGGCGGTCCAAGCCGCCCAGCAGTCGCCCGATCAAGTGCTGCAAGGCACAAACGCGCCGCAATGATCCGTAGCGATCTTCAAATGGGCCCGCGTCAGAGGCACTCTCGGCGCCAGATTAACCGCGAACATTCGCCCTTGTTCGCGGCCCTGATACTCTATGGATCAATCATTCTCGCGTCGTGGGCCCCAACATTCCTGGTGACCGCCAGCATGCCGCTGCTGCCACCAATGGGGTTTCTCTTGCTGGTTGGCTGGCACCTGATGCGACCGGGCACCCTCCCCGCTTGGATCGGCTTTCCGCTTGGCGCGATTGACGATCTGGTTAGTGGCCAACCTTTCGGTAGTGCCATTCTGCTTTGGTCGATCGCACTGCTTGCCTTTGAATGGTTTGAAAGCCGTTTTCCATGGCGCGGCTTCTTGCAGGATTGGCTGGCTAGCGCGATTGCTTGTGGGTCTTACGTCTTATTGGCAGCGTTCATATCAGGAGCCGTGCTCAGCCTGCCAATCCTTGCTGCGATTGTGCCTCAGCTCTTGCTGTCGATGGCTCTCTATCCCATTGTCGCTGCTATGGTAGCCGCACTTGATCGCATTCGCCTCATACGCATCAAGGAAATTCGCTGATGGCGCTGCGCGGTGCGCGTTCGACACTCAATCCTACGAAGCTGAAGAATGCCTTCGATCGGCGTAGTTTTGTTGTCAGCACCGCGATGGGCGGGATCGGAGTTTTGCTGGCCACACGCATGGCCTACCTCTCCATCGGCGAGAATGAGAAGTATCGCACAGAAGCGGAAAGCAATCGGGTCAATCTGACACTCATACCGCCGCGCCGCGGGTGGATTCTGGATCGCAATGGCGCGCCATTGGCATCGAACCGAGCGGACTTCCGTGTCGACATCATTCCGGAAAGGATGAACAATCCCGATGCCACGATAGAGCAACTGGGCACCCTGCTTGGTCTGGAGACAGACCGTATAAATGACATCAAGTCCAAAGTTGAGGCATCGCGCGGCTTTCGCCCAATCGAAGTTGCTAGCGGTCTCGCGTATCAGGACTTTGCGGCAGTCAGTGTACGCCTGCCCGATTTACCGGGAGTCGTTCCACAGAGGGGTTTCTCGCGGTACTATCCTACTGGTCCAACTGTCGGGCATCTGATCGGTTATGTTGGACCAGCATCAGCCGAAGAATACGAGCTGGATCGCAATCCCCTTCTCATCACGCCTGGTTACAAAATTGGCAAAGACGGGATGGAGAAACAGTTTGAGCAGACTTTGCGCGGCGTCCCTGGGGCTCGCCGTGTCGAGGTTACGGCATCAGGCCGGATTGTGCGTGACCTTGAGACGCGTGAGGATATCCAGGGGAATGCGGTCAGACTAACGATCGATGGCCCCTTGCAAGACTACGCCGCGCGCCGCATCGGGCTTGAAAGCGGTTCTGTCGTCGTAATGGATTGCCAGACCGGTGATTTGCTTTGCATGGCATCCATGCCCAGCTTTGATCCCAATAGCTTCTCTGACGGCATCGGTAGCATTGAATACTCAATGCTGCGCGAAGACGAACGGGTCCCCCTTCGAAACAAGGTCCTGAAAGGGCTATATCCACCGGGATCAACAGTTAAACCAATGGTTTCAATGGCCTTCCTTAAGGAAGGGATCGACCCTGACGAGACTGTATTTTGTGGTGGAGGATTGCGGGTTGGTAATCGTGTATTCCGCTGCTGGAATCGGCGCGGTCATGGCCAGGTAAATATGGCAAAGGCCATCTATCAAAGTTGCGATGTCTACTATTACCACTTGGCCCAACGCATCGGTATGGACCCGATCGCGGCGATGAATCGACGGTGCGGACTTGGCGAGGAGTTTCCTCTGCCAGTCACCAGTCAGTTTTACGGCACTGTTCCTGATCCGGAATGGAAGCTCAAAAAGTTTGGTCGGGAATGGCAAGCTTTCGACACCGTTAATGCCACGATCGGTCAAGGATACATGCTTGCCAGTCCGCTTCAGTTGGCGGTCAGTGCTGCTCGTGTTGCGACCGGCAGGCATGTCATGCCGCGTTTGACCATGGATACGCCGCCTAAGGGATTCGATCAGGTCGATTTCCCTCCACAGCATGTGGCCTACGTACGCCAGGCCATGAGCGATGTCGTCAATGGCCCCGGAACCGCAGGGCGCGGCCGATTGCCTTTCGATGATATCTTGATGGCTGGAAAGACCGGCACAGCGCAGGTTGTCTCGCTCAATATCTCTGACGGTCGTAGCGGCCCCTGGAAATATCGCGACCATGGATTGTTCACATTCTTCGCTCCGTTCGACAATCCGCGCTATGCAGGCGCTGTTGTGATCGAGCACGGAGGCGGCTCTGGCGCCGCTTATCCGATTGCACGCGATGTGATGACATTCCTGTTCGACCCACGACAGGGATTGGAGAAACTTCGCGCGTTGGAAGCCCAATGGGGCGGCAATGCGCAAGAGCGGCTGTCTGCGAAGTATGCGGCCTATGCCGAAGCACGTGGCGAGATTGTTAGCGCCCCCCCCAGGCGTGACGAAGACATATTTGCGCGGGTCGAAGCTGAAGCGCGTAGCGCTGCCGAACAATCCGAAGAGATCGCCGAACAAGCTGTTACGCCGCGCCCAGAGGCTGCGCCTAGAGGCGAGCCTCGCCCTAGCCCGATTGAGCTGATCCAGAACGAGGCTCAACCATGAGCAGGTTTGGCGAGCCCGCCAACACTTCGCTCATCCCGGCGCCAATCGCACGGCAACCTTGGGGCATGTTGATCCCTCTGTTCCTGCTTGTAATATTCGGCGCTGCAGTGCTCTATTCAGCGGCTGGCGGCGCGATGCAGCCATTCGCCTCATCGCATCTCATTCGATTTGCTGTATTTATGCTAATGGCAGCCATCATCGCGTCGTTACCGCACCCATTTGTGAAGTTCATGACGTATCCGGCATACGGCATCGTCCTTCTATTGCTGCTGGCTGTCGAGATTGTCGGAGCCATCGGCGGAGGAAGCCAGCGCTGGCTCGACCTCGGCTTTATGCGTTTGCAGCCGTCAGAGATCATGAAACCAGTCGTCGTTCTGGCTCTTGCGCGGTTCTTCTCGTCTCTCCCACCAGGCATGGTCGGCAGTTGGCAGGCATTGGCACTACCGGGTGTCCTGATTGGATTGCCGATGGCGCTTGTCCTAATGCAGCCTGACCTTGGAACATCGCTTGCCGTGGCATTCGGCGGCGCTGTGGTAATGCTACTTGCAGGTCTACCAATCAAATGGTTCGCAGCCGGTGGCGCAGTCGCGGCAGTAGCCGCCCCGATCGCGTTCTTTTTCGGATTGCAGGATTACCAACAGCGACGGGTCACAACTTTCCTTGATCCGGAGAGTGACCCACTTGGTGCGGGCTACCACATTACTCAGTCAAAAATTGCGATTGGGTCCGGCGGCATCACTGGAAAGGGGTTCAATCAGGGTTCGCAGAGCCACCTCGATTACCTCCCGGAGCCGCATACTGATTTCGTTTTCTCAACGATGGCGGAGGAATGGGGATTTATCGGCGGGATGTTTGTCATGCTGATGTTCGCTCTGATCTTGCGCTGGGGCTGGCGTGTTGCGAGTGCATCAAATGATCGCTTTTCAATGCTTCTCGCCGGGGGAGCGACTGCCACTATCTTCTTCTACATTGCGATCAATTTGATGATGGTAATGGGACTGGCGCCGGTCGTTGGTATCCCTCTGCCCTGGATGAGCCACGGCGGTTCATCAATGTTGACCAATATGATTTGCATCGGCTTGCTGATGATGGTCAACCGATGGAATCGGATGGCGCCGCGCCGCGGGTTATCGAGCTGAGCGTTCGATAGCAGAACAATCGCTTCCAATTCGAAACAGCATCGCTATATGAGCGCGTCTCTTGATTCGAAGCGGCTGCCATAGGCGCTTCCGAAAGTCGGGAATGGACGCATAGCTCAGTTGGTAGAGCAGCTGACTCTTAATCAGCGGGTCCTAGGTTCGAACCCTAGTGCGTCCACCATCCTTTTCTTGTTAGCGCCCCTCCCTCAAACAGTCTTTACACATCTTAGTGTGAATTCATGTCATTTTGATAGGCCTTCACCTCTTGATATCACATCATGATGTGATATTGGTGACGAATGGACACATCGATCATCACACGCGTCCGCGAGATTGTATCCTCGGGCGAACTCACAAAGGCCGGTCTGGCTCGCGCCTCCGGTCTTCATGCTAACACACTGCGCGAATGCACCGAAGATGGCTGGAATCCCACAGCTGACACGTTGGCCAAGCTCGAAAACTTCCTGTCAGATAACGACGACCGCCCTGCGCTAGTCGGCATTGAGGAAATCATCGACGAGGCACGGAATGGCCGGATGTATATTCTGGTCGATGACGAGGACCGGGAGAACGAAGGCGATCTGATCATACCTGCACAGATGGCCACGCCTAATGCCGTCAACTTTATGGCGACATATGGCCGCGGCCTGATCTGTCTGGCACTCAGTCGCAGCCGTGTTGAAGCCTTGGGCCTTGAGCCCATGACCGCCAATAATACAGAGAGTATGCAAACCGCGTTCACCATTTCGATCGAAGCGAAAGAAGGCGTAACAACCGGCATTTCAGCAGCCGACCGGGCGCGGACCGTCTCTGTCGCGATTGATGCAACAAAGGGCCCGGACGACATTGTCAAACCCGGCCATGTGTTCCCTTTGACCGCACGCGACGGTGGGGTTCTGGTGCGCGCCGGGCATACTGAAGCCGCGGTAGATATTTCGCGGCTCGCTGGCCTCAATCCATCCGGCGTGATTTGCGAGATCATGAACGAAGATGGCAGCATGGCGCGGCTCGATGATCTGATCGG
>JABDKI010000181.1 GCA_013002295.1 Altererythrobacter sp. | reverse complement strand
TCTGGCACCAGAGCGTAAAGATCGTCGGCATCAAACTTGGGCGGGCGCGGGTCTTTCAGAGCAACATCCTTCGCTGCATCTGTGTTCGCGCCAAGCTGGCTCACGATATCGCGCACGATGGTGAGCGCGTGCTCGTCATTCTCCGCCAGGTGATCGACCACACCTGATTTTTTCGCATGAAGATCGCCGCCACCGAGGTCTTCGGCGCTAATTTCCTCGCCGGTTGCGGCCTTCACCAGTGGCGGCCCGGCAAGGAAGATCGTGCCCTGGTTGCGCACGATCACCGTCTCGTCCGACATGGCAGGGACATAGGCCCCGCCCGCGGTGCAGCTGCCCATCACACAAGCAATCTGCGGTATACCTAGTGCGGACATATTCGCCTGATTGAAGAAGATACGGCCGAAATGGTCACGGTCAGGGAAAACTTCCGCCTGATGCGGCAGGTTCGCCCCGCCGCTATCGACCAGATAGATGCACGGCAGGCGGTTTTCCTGCGCGATTTCCTGCGCGCGGAGGTGCTTCTTGACCGTCATCGGATAATAGGTGCCGCCTTTAACACTGGCATCGTTGCACACGATCATCACCTGACGGCCCGACACGCGCCCGATCCCGCAGATCAGCGACGCGCCATTGATATCGCCGTCATACATACCGTTGGCTGCAAGTTGGCCCACTTCGAGGAAGGGCGAACCCGGATCGAGCAGGCGCTCTACCCGTTCGCGTGGGAGAAGTTTGCCGCGACTGACGTGCCGCTCGCGGCTGCGCTCTGGCCCGCCCAGCGCTGCCTCTGCAACGTTTGCGCGCAAATCTTCGGCCAGCGCCTTGTTATGATCAAACCGCGCCTTGGCGTCGGGCGCCTCGCGGTCGAGCTTTGTGGTGAGAACCGGTGCGGTCATAGAATTTGTCCGAGCAGAATAAGGGTGCCAATCAAAGATAATAGATAGCCGCCGGGGTGTTTTGCCGCCATCAAGATCAAGTTGATTAGTCCAAGCCCCAGCCACAATACACCGGTCGCCCAGATCAGCGCAGCTGGTGTCCCCGAAAGAACGACGATCAACGCCGTCAGCAAGAAAAAGCCGCTTGATGAGTGCCAGCCAAACCGGGTGATGCCTTGGGTCATCGGATTCTTGATGAACGGATCATCGACAGCAAGCGTCGGGGCAATCAGTTTCTTTTCACCCATCAGCGAGTGAAAGAGCGAGGCCAAGACAATCAGCCCGGCGGCGGTGATGTGCAACAAACTCACCCCGCCGCTCCGATCAATTCGCGCCCGATCAGCATCCGCCTGATCTCGTTGGTCCCCGCGCCGATATCGAGCAATTTCGCATCGCGCATATAGCGCTCGACCGGCCAATCGAGCGTGTAGCCCGCCCCACCCAGCGCTTGCACGCTTTCCGCCGCAACCTTGAACGCGTTCTCTGACGACAGCAGAATCGCGCCAGCCGCATCGAAGCGCGTCGTCTGGTCAGCGTCGCACGCCTTCGCCACCGCATAGGTGTAAGCGCGCGCTGATTGCAGCGCGACATACATATCCGCGACCTTGGCCTGCATCAGCTGGAAGCTGCCGATGGGTTTACCGAACTGTTTACGCTCGCGCAGATACGGAATGACCGTGTCGAGGCACGCCTGCATAATGCCGAGCTGCAATCCGGCCAGCACCACGCGTTCATAATCGAGCCCGCTCATCAGCACGCCGACGCCGCCGTTCAATGGCCCCATGATGCGCTCTTCGGGGATGTGGCAATCGTCAAACACCAGCTCTGCCGTGGGCGAGCCGCGCATGCCAACTTTCTCGATCTTTTGACCGATGGAAAAGCCTTCGTCCCCCTTCTCGATCAGGAACGCGGTGATCCCGCGCGATCCGGCGCTGCCATCGGTCTTGGCATAGACCACTAACGTGTCGGCCTCCGGTGCGTTGGTGATCCAGAACTTCGTCCCGTTCAGCACATAGCCGCCCTGCACGGCTTCAGCTTTCAGCTTCATCGAGACAACGTCTGACCCTGCGTTCGCTTCTGACATGGCGAGCGAGCCAACATGCTCCCCGGAGATCAGGCCGGGAAGATACTTCGCCTTCTGCTCTTCATTGCCCCAACGGCGGATTTGATTGACGCAAAGGTTCGAATGCGCGCCATAGGACAGGCCCAGTGATGCGCTCGCCCGGCTGACTTCCTCGACCGCAATCACATGCTCGAGATAGCCGAGCCCCAGCCCGCCATCCTCTTCGGATACAGTCAGGCCATGCAGGCCGAGCTCACCCATCTGCTGCCACAGTTCTTCGCGCGGGAAATAGTCTTCGCGATCAATCTTGTCCGCCAGGGGGGCGATCTGCTCGTCAGCAAACCGGCCAACGCTGTCGCGGATCATCTCTGCCGCTTCACCAAGCTGGAAATCGAAGTCGGGGGTGGCACGCATGTGTGGTTATCTCCTTGATCCTGCCCATACCAGCGCACGCGGTTTGCGCAAACCGGTTGCAGCTGAAATTACTTGGCGATTGCACGTCGTCTCTTGGCCTTGCCGCTGGCTTTCCCTAGGGTTGTATCAATTAAGCGGGGCGAAACCATTTCCGACACATTGCCAGATAGCGTGATCCATTTCCGCGCGGTAACGCGGCATTTCGACGATGTAATCGCGGTTGGCGGCTTCAGCTTGAGCGTTGCAGCCGGAAGCTTCGTTGCTCTCGTGGGCGCGTCCGGCTCGGGCAAGTCGACATTGATGAAGATGGTCAACGGGTTGGAGCAACCGACCACTGGCCAGGTTATGTTCGCCGGAGAGGATGTGTCTACTCAGCCGCCAGCAAAGCTGCGCAGGCGCATTGGTTATGTGTTCCAGTCAATCGGCCTGTTCCCGCATATGAATGTGGCCGAGAATATCGGGATCGGACCGCGCCTGTCAGGGCAAAGACTCAGCGATGGGCGAGTTCGCGAACTGCTCGAGCTGGTGGAGCTTGACGCGGATATGGCCAGCCGCATGCCGGACGAGCTTTCAGGCGGGCAGCGCCAGCGTGTTGGCGTGGCGCGCGCGCTGGCGAACTATCCCGAGCTGCTGTTGATGGATGAACCCTTCGGCGCACTTGATCCGATCACGCGCGATGCGCTGGGCGGCCGTGTGCGCGAGCTGCATGACAAGTTTGGCCTCACTACCATCATGGTGACGCATGACATGGCCGAAGCTTTGCTGCTGGCGGACCGTGTGCTGGTGATGGATGCAGGGCTGATCGTCGCTGACGAAACTCCGGCTGCGCTTCTCGCGGGCAAAGGCGGAGAGATCGCGCAGGGTTTGGTGGCTGTGCCACGCGCACAAGCAGACAAGCTGGCGCGGATGGAACGTGAAGGCAGCAGGTCATGAACGGGTTCTGGAACGCGCTGATGGGCCTTGGTCCGCAATTGTCCGCCCATGTGCTGCTATCCGCTAGCGCGATTGCGCTTGGCATTTTAGTCGCTTTGCCATTGGCTGTCTGGGCCAGCCGCTCGCCGCCTGTAGCTCGCGTGACGCTGGGCTTTGCGAGCTTGGTGCAAACTATTCCGGCGCTGGCGCTGTTGGCGTTGTTCTTCCCTATCCTGTTAAGTTTGCGCGCCGTGTTCGGCGAAGGATTGCCGACGCTCGGTTTCCTGCCGGCCCTGCTGGCTTTGGCGCTCTATGCTTTGCTTCCAATCCTGCGGAACGCGGTCACGGCGCAGGCTAATCTCGACCCGGGTGTGCTAGAGGCGGCAGACGGTGTCGGCATGACCAAGTGGCAAAAGCTCAAACTGATCGAAGCGCCGCTGTCGGCGCCCTTCATCATGGCGGGCATTCGCACCGCGAGCGTGTGGACAATCGGAGCGGCGACGCTCGCCACCACTATCGGCCAGCCAAGCCTGGGCGATCCGATCTTCGCCGGTTTGCAAACGCAGAACTGGGTGCTCGTGCTCGCTGGCTGTTTTGCGTCCGCAGGCCTGGCGCTGATTACAGACGCTCTGCTGGGCCTGATCGAGCGCGGAATGGCGAGCCGCAAACGCGGCCTTGCGATCGGCGGTATGGCGGCGGTGGCTTTGGGCATCGCTGCGGCGCTTTTCGCGCAGTTTGGCGGCGGCGAGCGTGATCGCATCCTGATCGGAGCAAAGGGTTTTTCCGAACAATATGTGCTCGCGCGGCTGATCGGACAGCGGCTGAAAGCCAAAGGATACGCGGTCGAATATCGTGACGGGCTGGGTTCGGCCGTGGCGCATAGCGCGGTTTCGAGCGGTGATATCGATCTGCTGGTCGACTACACCGGCACGATCTGGGCCAATCAGATGAAGCGCAGCGACAACCCGGCGCGCGAACAGATGTATGCTGAAATCTCGGAATGGGAACAGCAAACTAGTGGGACCAAAGTTCTGGGGCGAATGGGTTTCGAGAATGCTTATGGCCTGGCTGTGAGGCGCGACGTCGCTGACGCGCGCAACCTCAACTCTATCGCTGATCTGGCCAATATCGCCCCGCAACTCACCATCGGCGGAGATCCGGAGTTCTTCGAGCGGCCCGAATGGATCGCAGTGCGCGATGCCTATGGCCTGCGCTTTGGCCAGAACAGAAACTTTGCGCCGACCTTCATGTATAATGCGCTCAGATCGGGAGAGGCTGATGCGATCAGCGCCTATACTTCAGACGGACGCATTGCAGCAGACAATCTGGTGGTGCTGGATGACCCGGCCGGGGCATTCCCGAATTATGACGCGATCCTGCTGGTCAGCCCGGATCGGGCAGAAGATGCCGCGCTGCTCTCAGCGCTCACACCCGTTATTGATACAATCGACGTTGATGCGATGCGCGAGGCCAATTACGCGGTCGACCGCGACACCGACAAGCTGACGCCAGATGAAGCCGCGCGGATGCTGGCAACGCGCGTCGGACTTTAGCTAAGGAAACCTGGTGCATCGCCGGGCCAACCCTTGCCCGCCACGCCCAGCACTTTGAACAGAAGCCCCATCTGGTCATCTGCCATCAACCGATGCCGCTGGCGATCCAGCACCTCGATATTGCGCGGTGACTTCTTCTTGAGCCCGTCAAAACGCATTTCCGCGCCCAATTCAGTCAACCACTCGCCTTGAGTTGCAATGCCAATAGGTCGGCACCCTTGCCGTTCGGCCACATCACGCAATGCGCCGAAGTCAACATGCGCGGTCAGATCCATGTCGCCAGGTGCAGAAAATACATCCACCTTTTGATGCCCTTTGATAGCTTGCAAGGTTGAGCCTGCACCCAGCTCTTTCGCGCCATAGTCGATGATCAGCGCGGCGCCGCCCTGCGCAGCCAATCGATCTGCCAATTCAGACATGATCGCGGAGGACGCAGCGCTGGTTTCCAGAAGCGTGCCCTGATTGGCATGTTTCCAACGCTCCGGCACGGCTGCATCCATGGGCTTGTCGCCAAAAACAAACGACAGTTTGCCGTCTTCCAGGCCAACCATCCGTTCGCGCCAACCCTCTGCCGCGCGCAGCAATTGGCGGATTGGCAGCGCGTCGAAAAATTCATTGGCGACGATTAGCAGCGGGCCATCCTCTGACAGGCTGGTCACATCGCTATGATGCTGCACCCCGCGCACGGTGCCGCGTTGAATCAGTTGCAAGGCTTCGGAGCCCTCGACAAAATGGACCTTGGGGTTGAGCCCATACCTCCCGGCAGCCCGCAAAGCATCCGATGCGAGCGTTCCGCGCCCCGGCCCCAGCTCGACATAGTGTACGTTATCAGGCCGCCCGGCACGAACCCAGATATCCGCCAGCCACAGCCCGATCAGCTCACCAAAAACCTGGCTGATTTCCGGCGCGGTGATGAAGTCTGCGTCTTCGCCCAACGGGTCGCGGCTGGTGTAATAGCGCGCGTTGCTTTCGCCCATATATTGCGCAAGGCTGATCGGTCTGGTTTCGCGGATGAGGCGGAGAAATGTGTCCTTCAGCCCGCCTTCGGCTTGTTCAGTCATGCCTTGGCTGGATTGCTCCCGCCCGACGCCAGCGGGCTGCGCCGCATCGCGTAGAGAATGACAATCAACCCAAGCAGGATCAGCGGTATTGTGAGCCATTGGCCCTGACTAAGCCCCGTTTCGACAACTCGATCTGCCAAATGTTCATCAGGTTCTCGGAAGAATTCGTTAACAAAGCGCGCCGCACTGATCCCGGTGACGAAGATCCCGGTCAGCAAGCCCGGGCGGAATCGCGCACCGGTTTTCCAGAACAGCAATGTCATAATGACAAGCATGAGCAGACCTTCGAGGCCTGCTTGATAAAGCTGGCTGGGGTGGCGCACCACTTCGCCGCCGCCGGGGAAAATCATGCCCCACGATACGTCGGTTGCGCGGCCCCACAATTCGCCATTGGTGAAGTTGGCCAAGCG
>JABDKI010000179.1 GCA_013002295.1 Altererythrobacter sp. | reverse complement strand
CGGGTCGATGGCGCCGCCTTCACCTTCCCAGCTGCGATCTTCTTCGCTTTTGGGTTCAAGCCACGGCAAGTCCTTGTCCATCGGCACGAACCATTGCGGGGTGCAGCGATAGATGACCTTGGCTTTGGAACGCCATGAATGCGGGTAGGAGTGTTCGTAATCAGCGGAGGCACTGAGCAACGCGCCCACTTCGCGCAGGTCCGAACAGATCGGGCCTTCGGGCGAATTGAAGGGCTTGTTGATCACGCTGCGGCGGCGCGGTTTGCCTTCGCCGTCGAGATCATCCGCGCCCAGCCACAGCCAGTCATCGCGATAGCGCCCGTCATTCATCACCGCGAAGACCGGATCGATGCCGTGCGCTTTGCACAGCGCGAAATCGTCTTCACCGTGGTCAGGCGACATATGGACGAGGCCGGTACCGCTGTCGGTGGTGACGAAATCGCCTTCGAGGAAAGGGCGCGGGGTCGCATAAAACCCGCCGAGATGGTGCATGGGGTGGCGGGCCTTGGTTCCGGCTAGGTCGGAGCCTTTGTATATTGTGATGTTATCTGTGCCACTCTCTGGTGCTCCGGTGCCATTCTCATTGGCACCGGTTCGCACAGAAAGCGCGTAGCAGAGATCTTCGGCAACAAGGTAGCGCTTGTCGCCGTAGTGAACGACAACATACTCTATATCCGGACCATACGCCAAAGCCTGGTTCACCGGGATCGTCCAAGGCGTGGTCGTCCAGATCACCGCATGCGCGCCGACCAGTTCCTCAATCGGGCTTTCGATGATCTCGAATGCCACATCGATCTGCGGACTGTCGGTCAGGTCTTCATATTCAACCTCGGCTTCGGCCAGCGCGGTCTCTTCCACCGGGCTCCACATTACCGGCTTTGATCCGCGATAGAGATTGCCGCTCTCGGCAAATTTCAGCAGCTCGGACACAATCGTGCCTTCCGCCGCGAAATCCATGGTGAGATAGGGATTGTCCCAATCGCCCATGATGCCGAGCCGCTTCAGCTGCTCGCGCTGCGTATCGACCCAATGCTGCGCATAGGCGCGGCACTCGGCGCGGAATTCCTTGGGATCAACCGCGTTCTTGTCGAGCTTCTTCTTGCGATATTGCTCTTCGATCTTCCACTCGATCGGCAGCCCGTGACAATCCCAGCCCGGCACATAGGGCGCGTCCTTGCCCGCCAGGTTTTGCGTGCGGCAAACCATGTCTTTGAGAATATGGTTGAGCGCGTGGCCGATATGCATATCGCCATTGGCGTATGGCGGGCCATCATGCAGGATGAACTTCTCACGCCCCGCGCGGCTCTCGCGCAGTTGGCGATACAGCCCTTCGGATTCCCAGCGCGCTTGAATGCCCGGCTCCTTCTGAGGCAAGCCAGCTTTCATCGGGAAATCAGTCTTCGGCAGGAAGACAGTATCTTTATAGTCGCGCTTTTCGGTCATCTTACTCTAATTCAGGTTTGGGGGGCGCTTAGAAGCCTCTTCGCCTCGGCGCAATCTTTCTCCATTTGCGCGGTCAATTCCTCCAGGCTGTCGAACCTGGCTTCCCCGCGCAGGAAGTGATGGAAGGCGACTTCGATCTCTTGCCCGTAAAGGTCACCAGAGAAGTCAAAGAAATAGGGCTCCAGCAATTCCTTGGGCGGCTCAAACTGTGGGCGCACGCCGATATTTGCCGCGCCTTTCAGTTCCTGTCCGGTGCTCAGGATGCGCCCGGTCACGGCATAGACGCCGTATTTGGGCCGCAGATAGTGGTCGATCACGAGGTTCGCCGTGGGATAGCCAAGCTTGCGCCCGTTCTTGTCACCATGTTCCACGATGCCGCGGATCGCGAAGGGGCGGGTCAGTAGCTGGGCCGCAAGCTGCGGATCACCATCGCGCAAGGCATCCCGAATGCGGCTGGACGACACGACTTCGCTGCCATCCTCGACCACATCGACAACCCGGCTTTCGAGGCCATGCGTACCGCCCAAATCGCGCAGCAATTCGACATTGCCCTTCGCGCCCTGACCGAAAGTGAAGTCGCCGCCTGTCACCACACCGTGCGCGCCGAACCGCTTGATCAGGATATCGGTAATGAAATCCTCGGCACTGGTGCTGGAAAGCTCTTTGTCGAAGTGGAACACCAGCATCGCGGTTGCGCCCGCGGCCAGATACAGCTCTTGCCGCTGCTCCAGAGTGGTAAGCCGGAAGGGCGGAACATCGGGGCGGAAAAAGCGCACCGGATGCGGGTCGAAAGTAGCGATGATCGAAGGACGGCCTTCGGCATGCGCCCATTCAATCGCTTCGCTGGCGACCGCCTGATGCCCTTTGTGAAAGCCGTCGAAATTGCCCAGCGCGATTACCGCGCCGCGCAGCGCGTCTGGCACAGTTTCGCGATGATCGAGCCAGCGCATCAGTCCTCCTCCTCGCGGCGGCGGTAGGTCACGAATGAGTAAGCTGGCAAATCGCCCTCTGCCGGGAAATCCTTGCGCGCGGTCACATCCCAGTCCGAGCCAATCGGTTTCATGAAGGTATCGCCATCGAATTCGGCATGAATCTGTGTGACTTCGATCCGCTCGGCGAGCGGGCGAAACACGTCGTATATCGCGGCGCCACCAACCACCGCGATTTCCCCGCTGTCATTGCCATCGCGGGCCATCGCCAGAGCCTGCTCGACATTGCGCGCCACCTCGGCGCCGGTGGCATCCCAGCTCTCGCGGCGGGTCAGCACGATATGTCGCCGTCCAGGCAGCAGGCCGGGCAAGCTCTCAAACGTTTTGCGGCCCATGATCATCGGTTTGTTCATTGTCAGCGCCTTGAAGCGCTTTAGGTCAGCGGGCAGGTGCCAGG
>JABDKI010000164.1 GCA_013002295.1 Altererythrobacter sp. | reverse complement strand
AGAAACTCGCTCATTCCGCTGCATCCATTTGGCCGACGACATCGTCGCAGCGATTGCACAGCTCGCCATCTTCCGAAACTTCGGGAAGCAAGCGCCAGCAACGGCCGCATTTGTGGTTGTCGGTCTTGGTCACAGTCACTGTGTCGCTATCGCTGCGGCTAACTGACGCGGTGATGAACAACTCGGCCAGATCAGCATCGCTGACGCCGGCGGGCACGGAATTTGTCGGCACAATCACATCAGCCTCAAGGCTGGAGCGGATCACTTTCTCGCGGCGCAAAGGCTCAATTGCTTCGTTCACGCGTTCGCGAAGCTCGCGCAATCTGCCCCACTTTGCGCCATCGGCTGCAACGCCGGGCACCGCTGGCCATTCGAGCAAATGCACACTGCCGCCATCGGGGTAGCGCGTGCTCCACACTTCCTCGGCTGTGTAGACCAGCACCGGCGCGGCATAGCGCACCAGCGCGTGGAACAGCAGGTCGAGCACAGTGCGATAGGCATTGCGCGCGGTGCTGTCCGGCCCGTCGCAATAGAGCGTGTCCTTGCGGATATCGAAGAAGAACGCGCTCAGGTCTTCGTTGCAGAAATCGACTAGCAGGCGGGTGTAGGTGTTGAAGTCGTAATCATCGACAGCCTTGTGAAGCTTTCCGTCGAGATCCGCTAGCAATGCCAGCACATAGATTTCCAGCTCGGGCACTTCACCCGCATCGCCCATATCGCCGACAAAGCCATCAAGCGCGCCGAGCAGATAGCGGAACGTGTTGCGCAGCTTGCGATACTGGTCGCCCACACCCTTGATGATCTCGTCACCGATGCGGTGGTCTTCGGTGAAATCGACTGAGAGCGCCCACAGGCGGATGATGTCCGCGCCCGTCTGCTCCATCATCTTGACTGGATCGGTCGTATTGCCGAGCGATTTGGACTGTTTGAAACCCTTGGCATCCATGGTGAAGCCGTGGGTCAACACCTCATCATACGGCGCGCGGCCGCGCGTGGCGCAGCTTTGCAGCAGTGAAGACTGGAACCAGCCGCGGTGTTGGTCACTGCCTTCGAGATAGAGGTTGGCGGGCCATTGCAGGTCAGGCCAGCGCCCGCTTTCGAGCACGAAGCTGTGCGTGCAGCCTGAATCAAACCACACGTCCAGAATGTCGGTGACCATCTCGTAGTCATCGGCGTTGTAATCAGAGCCGAGGAATTCCTGCGCGCGGGCTTCTTCCCACGCATCGACGCCTTCCTTGTGCACGGCGGCAACGATGCGCGCGTTGACCGCTTCATCGCGCAGGTAGTCGCCGCTCTCGCGGTTGACGAACAGCGTGATCGGTACGCCCCATGCGCGCTGGCGGCTGAGTACCCAGTCGGGGCGGTCCTCGACCATGGAGCCGATGCGGTTGCGGCCCTTGTCTGGCACAAAGCGGACGCGGGCGATCTCTTCCATCGCGCGCTCACGCAAAGTGGGCGCAGCGCAGACGCTTTCTTCGGACGGGTCGATTGCACCGCCTTCGCCTTCCCAGCTGCGATCCTCTTCGCTTTTGGGTTCGAGCCACGGCAAATCCTTGTCCATCGGCACGAACCATTGCGGGGTGCAGCGATAGATCACCTTGGCTTTTGAGCGCCATGAATGCGGGTAGGAGTGGGCGTAGTCAGCTGACGCGCTGAGCAATGCGCCGACTTCGCGCAGGTCCGAGCAGATCGGGCCTTCAGGCGAATTGAATGGTTTGTTGATCACGCTGCGGCGGCGCGGTTTGCCTTCGGCGTCGAGATCATCCGCGCCCAGCCATAGCCAGTCATCGCGATAGCGCCCGTCATTCATCACTGCGAAGACTGGCTCAATGCCGTGCGCCTTGGACAGCGCGAAATCGTCTTCGCCATGGTCAGGCGACATATGGACCAGGCCGGTGCCGCTCTCGGTAGTAACGAAATCGCCCGGCAGGAACGGGCGCGGCGTGGCGTAAAACCCGCCGAGATGATGCATCGGGTGCCGGGCCTTAGTTCCGGCTAGTTCGGAGCCTTTGATGTTGTTGGCAGGCATTTGTTCGATGCCGGCACTAGCATCTGGATAACGGTAGCTCAGTCCCGTGCGCTCCAGAAAATCATCAATTAAGTCGAACGCGACAAGGTATCGGCGCCCGTCGCTGGCCTTGATGTGCTGGTAATAGACATCCGGCCCATAGGCCAAAGCCTGGTTGACCGGGATCGTCCAAGGGGTCGTCGTCCAGATCACGGCTTGCGCGCCGACCAACTCGGGCAGATTCGGGCATTCCATGATCTCAAACGCCACATCGATCTGGGGTGAGTCGGTCAGGTCTTCATATTCGACCTCGGCCTCGGCCAGCGCGGTCTCTTCCACCGGGCTCCACATCACCGGCTTTGATCCGCGATAGAGATTGCCGCTTTCGGCAAATTTCAGCAGCTCGGACACAATCGTGCCCTCGGCGGCGAAATCCATGGTCAGATAGGGATTGTCCCAATCGCCCATAATGCCCAGCCGCTTCAGCTGCTCGCGCTGCGTATCAACCCAATGCTGCGCATAGGATCGGCACTCGGCGCGGAACTCGCGTGGATCGACTTCGTTCTTGTCGCGCTTCTTCTTGCGATACTGCTCTTCGATCTTCCACTCGATCGGCAGTCCGTGGCAATCCCAGCCCGGCACATAGGGCGCGTCCTTGCCCGCCAGGTTTTGCGTGCGGCAGACCATGTCTTTGAGGATATGGTTGAGCGCGTGGCCGATATGCATATCGCCATTCGCGTAGGGCGGGCCATCATGCAGGATGAACTTCTCACGCCCCGCGCGGCTCTCGCGCAGTTGGCGATACAGCCCTTCGGATTCCCAGCGCGCTTGAATGCCCGGCTCCTTTTGAGGCAAGCCAGCTTTCATCGGAAAGTCGGTCTTCGGCAGGAAGACAGTTTCTTTATAGTCGCGCTTTTCGGTCATCTTACTCTAATTCAGGTTTGGGGGGCGCTTAGAAGCCTCTTCGCCTCGGCGCAATCTTTCTCCATTTGCGCGGTCAATTCC
>JABDKI010000140.1 GCA_013002295.1 Altererythrobacter sp. | reverse complement strand
ACAAACTCGACCGCGTCGGGCATCCACCACTTCGCAATCTGCGGTTCAAGATGCTTGAGGATATCCTCCTTCGTAACGTCAGACCCTTCGCTTTTGACCACGAACAGCACGGGACGCTCATCCCATTTCGGGTGCGGCATGCCAACGCACGCTGCCTCTGCGACGCCTTCGTGGCCCACAGCTGCATTTTCCAGCTCGACTGAACTTATCCATTCGCCGCCGGATTTGATCACATCCTTGGTGCGGTCGGTCAGTTGCAGCGTCCCGTCCGGATGGATGATGCCAACGTCGCCGGTGTCAAACCAGCCTTCCTGATTTGCCGCGTCTTGTTCCGCCTTGAGGTAACGCTTGATGATCCAGGGTCCGCGGATTTGCAACGCACCAGAGGTTTTGCCGTCACGCGGTAACTCGGTGATCATGTCATCAAGGTCGACAATGCGAAGTTCGACCCCGAAGATCGGCCGGCCCTGCATCGCAGTCTTGTCGACCTTTTCCTCAAAGCTCAGCTCGTCCCAGTCCCATGTTGGGCCGCCGACCGTGCCGATCGGCGAGGTTTCGGTCATGCCCCAAGCGTGCTGTACGCGGGTGCCGTTTTTCATCAGCCGTTCGATCATGAAGCGCGGGCAAGCCGAACCGCCGATGGTCGCAGCCTTCAGTGGCGGCAGATCAATGCCTTCCTTGTCACAATATTGGAAATGCGCGAGCCATACGGTTGGTACACCAGCGCTGTCGGTTACTTTCTCGCGGATCATCAGCTCGTGCAGGACAGCTGGATCATTTACCGCGCTGAACACGAATTTGATGCCGGCCATCGCGCCTGCATAGGGCAATCCCCAGCTGGCCGCATGGAACATCGGCACGACTGGAAGCATGCAAGAAGCGCTACTGAAGTTGAACGCGGCAGGCTGCAAGCCTGCCAATGCGTGCATCAAAGTTGAGCGATGCTCATACTGCACACCCTTGGGATTACCTGTGGTGCCGGATGTGTAGCAAATCATGCACGGATCAGTCTCCGCACCGGTAACCCATTCGAAGTCACCGTCCTGCTCACCAATCCAGTCCTCAAATGCGGGTGAATGCTCACCGCTGTCATAGCAGATGTAGTGCTCGACTGTGGTCCAGCGCTCTTTCATCCGGTCCACAATCGGCTGGAACGCCGCATCATAGCACAGCACTTTATCTTCAGCGTGATTGACGATGTACTCTAGCTGATCATCGAACAGCCGCGGGTTTACAGTGTGGAGCACCCCGCCCATGCCAGCAACACCGTACCAGCTCACCAAATGCCGCGAATGGTTCATCGCGAGACTTGCGACCTTGTCACCTTTCTTGAGTCCTAGTCCCTGCAGCGCCTGCGCCATCTTCAGCGCATCGGCACGAATACCCGCCCAGTTGGTGCGCGTTTCGCTGCCATCAGCCCACCGGGTAACAATCTCACGCGATCCCGCTTCGCGAGCGGCGTGATCGATCACATGTGTAATCCGCATGGTCCAGTCTTGCATGGCTCCGAGCATCAGGTTTCTCTCCTCAATTCAATTCCTCGTTTGAAACTGTCATGCCGAGACCGGATGTGCTTTGCAATCACTCAAACATTTGAGGCTAATAGAAAAGGGGCGGATCACACCGCCCCCTTGCGATAACCCAGCGAATGGATGTTTAGAGTTGGCCCGGTCGCACGAAGTAGCCGGCCACATCCCATCCGTCGGCGCCTTGAACCATAATCAACGTTTCAACCGCGCCGACATCCACTGCTGCAAACTCGCTTTGATATTGCAGGACTTCAAAGTCACCTTCAGGTGCGCCTGGTAAAGTGGAGGTGCGCTGCACTGTGATGAGTTTGCGACTTTTGAATTCGCCGACTTGCTCCCGCACCGGTTCAACTGCGGCGACCCATTCGTCAAGCGTAGCCTCATCCTGAAAAGACGCACCGGCAGCTTCCCAGCTGCCAGCCCAATCGCCAGCATCAACGAACTTCAGGAAGTTTTCTGCACGAACGAGTGATTCCGGGTCTTCTACCGCTGCCGATTGGCTCGCTTCTGCTTCTACGGGCGGATGTGCGGCGGTGGTGGCTACGCCATCATCAGAGAAGTAGACAACGCCAACGATTGCGGCCGCGATAACAATAGACATGATAAGCATTCCTCCTGCGAGCCAAGTGAGCCCAAACGGGCCGGATGGCTGTGTGTTAGTAAGGTCTGCAGTATCTTCGCCAGTGTCGCTCAGCGGTATCCCGAAAGATGTGCGCGCAGGATTTTGGGGAGCCAAACCTGCAGTCGCGCCCTCGGCATCCCCCAAAATTCTTGCGGCCTCTCGGCTACTCGACACATGTAATTTGCGGCGCGCATTGCGTAGGCGATCGTTTACAGCGTGGACGGATATATCGAGTTCGCTCGCGCTCGACTTCGTGTCATGACCCGTCAGAAGCAAACGCAGCGCTTCCTTCTCCTTGTCGGTCAGATTATCAATCGAGCCGCTCATCAAGCAACTAATCTCAAATTGGCACGGCCGCGCAATGGTTGAAGCTGGACATTTGCAATGCCTTCGACTGCGCCTAACCGCTCAGCCAGTTCGCCATCTAGCGCAAAATCCTCGCCCAGGAGGATGGTGGCATAATCGGCCCCGCCCAATAGGACCCGCGCAATGGCCTCTCCGCCCAAGGACGTGTTGCTGCCTTCGGAAGCAGGGATCAGCTCGAGCCGCAGATCAGCAAGCGCCTCCAGGCTGAGCACATCAAGTGTCAATCGCATGCGCGTGCCGCCCCGAACCTCATCTAACGGCCTTGCACCTCGTACGGTTACGCGTGGTGGCTCGCTGGGATTGGGAGAATCCAGCTCGACATTGAGCAAGATGCACGTTCCCTCGGCTGCCCATCTCTCGAATTGCGGTACCAGGCTTTCTTCAAAGCATGCCGCGCTGAATTGACCTGAGGAATCGGAGAAGTCACCGCGGATAAAGTCTGCTCCGCGCTTGGTACGGCCCTTACTAAACCCCTCTACCATCGCTGCCATGACAGCTGGCGAGCGGCCGCCAGCGGGCGCGCCGGCCTCCATGATCGATTGGTAGCTCCGGGCCCCATTGGCTGAGGCGAGATGCCAATACTGTTGGACTGGGTGCGCGGAGAAATAGAAACCGAAATTCTCGCGCTCCTTGGCCATTTGCTCGGTGCGTGACCAGGCTTCTGCGTCTTGTAGCCGCAAGTCCTCATCTGCCGCATCCTCGCCGCCGAACAATGCCGCTTGCCCGCTTGATCGCTCACGCTCTGCTGCATCAGCAACGGCCAGCAACATGTCGATATTGGCGAACAGCTTCCCACGATTCTCATCCAGGCAATCAAGCCCACCCGCAGCGACCAGACCTTCCAATTGCCGCGAGTTCATCGAACCCTTGGGGATTCGTTCGAAGAAGTCCTTCAGGCTGGTGAACGGGCCGGAGCCTTCTCTCTCCGCAACGATCGCGTCCATCGCTTTGTCGCCTACATTGCGAATGCCTGCGAGTGCATAACGCACGCCATAGCCCGTTTCGGTCTGTTCGACTGTGAAGCGCGCCTCGGAGTAATTGATCGAAGGCGGCAGGACATCAATCCCACCTTCGCTGCCCGGATATCGCCGCGCATCATCGACAAACACCGCCAATTTTTCCGAATGGTGCATGTCAAAACACATAGAGGCGGCGTAGAACTCTTCCGGGTAATGCGCCTTGAGCCAAGCGGTCTGATAGGCAAGCAATGCGTATGCTGCTGCGTGCGACTTGTTGAAACCGTATCCAGCGAACTTGTCGATCAAGTCGAAAAGTTCGTTCGCCTGCTGTTTTTCGATGCCGGAGACTTCCTTACAGCCATCAATGAAACGCTGGCGCTGCGCGTCCATTTCGGACTGCTTCTTCTTGCCCATTGCGCGGCGTAGCAAATCCGCATCTCCAAGCGAATATCCGGCCAGGATCTGCGCGGCCTGCATAACCTGCTCCTGGTAGACAAAAATGCCGTAAGTCTCTGCCAGGATGCCTTCCAGCTTCTGGTGCGGATATTCAATCTCCGCTTCGCCATTTTTACGTTTGCCGAACAGCGGGATGTTGTCCATCGGGCCGGGACGATAGAGTGAAACGAGCGCAATAATGTCGCCGAAGTTGGTCGGTTTCACCGCCGCAAGCGTCCGCCGCATGCCTTCCGATTCCAGCTGAAACACGCCAACCGTGTTGCCCGACTGAAGCAAGTCATAAACCGCCGTATCGTCCCACTCGAGCGCACCAAGAT
>JABDKI010000139.1 GCA_013002295.1 Altererythrobacter sp. | reverse complement strand
TCAAGCTTGTGCTCGGTTTCGATTGCCAGCACATCTCCTGCGTACCAGCGCGCGGTCGTGTCCACGAAATAGCGTTTCGCATCAACGGTCAGTCCAAAACCGTTATCGTTGATGGGGACATCGAAGCCCGCCTGTAAGACAAAGCCGAATTCGTCAGACAAATCGGTATCGGTCACGCCCAACGGAATCGTTGCTGCGCCCGGTTTATCTTCGATCCACAGGAAGTAAGTCGGGCCAGCACCGACATATGGTTTGAAACCATCGAGATTGAAATGATACTTCGCTGTGAGTGTGGCCGGGATCAATCTGGCATTCGAAACGAGCTCTGCCCCTGGCAACCCGCTGACCGCATCGACATCATGCTGAGTCACACAGCAGATCGTCTCGATCGAGAACTGGTCGGTGAAGAAGTATTCTATCGCAATGGTCGGAACGAAATTGTCGTTCGCCTCTGTTTGGGTATCAGCTGGAAGGCCAACGATGTCCGTGTCCACCGAAGTAATCTTGCCATCGGGTAGCACGCCGGTGCCAAGCACCTTGATTTGCAGCTTGCCATCGGTGTCTTGGGCTGCTGCGGGGGATGCCAACAACGCTAGAGCGGTCAATCCGCCTGCGAGAAGCGCTTTCATCGTTCAATTCCTTTGTGCCGCAGTGACCGCCCAATGCGATCAAGGGTTCTTGCGACATCGCAGCGCCTTTTGGTGCAGCGCAGGACAAGCTTCATTGACCTAGATCAAAGCTTCCAGCCGTGAACTGCGCCAGACGGTGCGCATGACGCATCGTGCACCGTTCGACTTTTTCACCCGGTCTGCATTCGGGATCGAGCCGGGTTCGCACATCGGCACGCAGCTCGAAGGGCTTGCAAGCCGCATTGACCTGTCGAAGGGGCAAACTGCGCCACTAGACAACAGATCAGATCGCATCGTCTTTGTTGCAAGCGGAGCGACCAAGCTGGTTGCGCAAGCCTCTGAACAGCGTCAGCAGATTGTGGCATTTCACTTCGATGGGGACATTGTTTCCGTCCCGGCCGATGGCCTTTTTGCAAATTCAGTGACCGCGCTTCGGCATAGCGAGTTGCTTGTTTTTCCAGCGCGCGAATTTTTCGATTCTGCCGCAGGGGAGGCTCGGATAGCCCGTTCGCTGCTGGAACGGTTGCCGATCGCATTGCAGCGCTGCCGCGACCGCGCCGTGGCGTTGGGTCAGGGTTCGGCGACTGAAAGGCTCGCCGGCTTCCTGCTCGCGATGTCGGAGCGGATCGGCAGGGCTGACGCCGACCATTGTGAGCTTGATCTGCCAATGTCTCGCAAAGAGATCGGAGAATCGCTGGGGCTGACGATCGAGACTGTCAGTCGCCAGTTTGGCGTGCTGCGCGAATTGGGTCTGATCAAGACGCAAGGGCGGTCAAGAGTCACCATCTTTGATCGCGACATGCTGTCCAGAAAAGCCGGCCATTTGCACCAGACGCAAAAAACTTCGGGAAACCCCACAAATTGATCTCGATCAATGTCGGTCATGAGCGGTCCGCGTAACTGACTGCGAGACAGGAGGAATTAGGGTATGGAATCTGTTCTTGGAAGGGTTGGACTTTGGCTCTTGGTCCTACTGGCTGCGCTCGCAGCCTTTGCCGGGGCCAAGGACATTGGCTTTGCGCTTCATGCCGCGCTGATTGGAATTGTAGCGTTCGCCTTGATCTGCGTAACAGCAGCCCGCTACGATCCGCTGGTCAAGGCACAAAGCATCTTCAAGATGCCGCCAGGGCCATCACGCTATGACGATGATGTCGTTCGCTGGGGTGTTATTGCCACCATATTCTGGGGCATGGCCGGTTTTCTGGTAGGCGTGATTATCGCCACGCAATTGGTCTTCCCGCAACTCAACTTTGAACCATACCTAAACTTTGGCCGGCTGCGGCCCTTGCACACGTCCGCGGTGATCTTCGCCTTTGGCGGCAACGCTTTGCTGGCAACCAGTTTCTACGTCGTCCAGCGCACTGGCCGCACCACACTCGCGTTCCCTTCGATGGCGCGCTTTGTGTTCTGGGGCTACCAGCTTTTCATCGTGCTCGCGGCGACCGGCTACCTGCTGGGTGTCACCCAGTCCAAGGAATATGCCGAGCCTGAATGGTACGTCGACCTGTGGCTGACCATTGTCTGGGTCTGCTACTTCATCGTCTTTGTCGGCACGATCGTGAAACGCAAAGAGCCGCATATCTATGTGGCAAACTGGTTCTTCCTCGCCTTCATCATCACTGTCGCGATGCTGCACATCGTCAACAATCTGTCGATGCCGGTCAGCCTGCTGGGATCACGCAGTTACAGTGTGTTTGGCGGCGTACAGGATGCGCTGACCCAGTGGTGGTATGGCCACAACGCGGTTGGCTTCTTCCTGACTGCGGGCTTCCTGGCGATGATGTACTACTTCGTCCCGAAGCAGGCAGAACGGCCGGTCTATTCCTATCGCCTGTCGATCATCCACTTTTGGAGCCTGATCTTCCTCTACATCTGGGCGGGTCCGCACCATTTGCACTACACCGCGCTGCCTGATTGGGCGCAGACATTGGGCATGGTGTTTTCCATCATGCTGTGGATGCCCAGCTGGGGCGGTATGATCAACGGCCTGATGACGCTGGACGGCGCATGGGACAAGATTCGCACCGATCCGATCATCCGAATGTTCGTATTGAGCCTGGCCTTTTACGGCATGAGCACATTCGAAGGCCCGATGATGAGTATCAAGGCGGTCAACAGCCTGTCGCACTATACCGACTGGACGATTGGCCATGTGCATTCCGGCGCTTTGGGTTGGAACGGCATGATCACTTTCGCCTGTATCTACTTCCTGGTCCCGCGCCTTTGGGAACGCCAGCGGATGTATTCGATGCGGATGATCAACTGGCACTTCTGGCTCGCGACGCTGGGCATCGTTTTCTACACCGCCAGCATGTGGGTGGCAGGGATCACCCAGGGTTTGATGTGGCGCGAATACGGCGCGGACGGCTATCTGGTGAACAGCTTTGCTGACACGGTTGCCGCTCTCAAGCCGATGTATTCGCTGCGCGTGCTTGGCGGGCTGTTCTACCTCAGCGGAGCCATTGTGCTGGTCTACAACGTGTGGATGACCATCGCAGGCAAGCTGCGCGAAGAAGCGCCGATGAGCGATGCCAAATATGATCCGCAAGCCGATCGTCCCATCACCGCAGTCCCAGCCGAATAGGAGCGTATCCAATGAGCGATAAACCAAACAACGCGCCCACAGTTCACGCCCGGCTGGAACGCAATGTGACACTGTTGGCAGTGGGAACTCTTCTGACAGTCGCCATCGGCGGTCTGGTTCAGATCACCCCCTTGTTCTACCTCGATAACACAATCGAGCAGGTCGAAGGGGTGCGCCCCTACAGCCCGCTGGAGCAGGCCGGACGTGACATCTACATCCGGGAAGGCTGCTATTCCTGTCATAGCCAGATGATCCGGCCTTTCCGTGACGAGGTTGAACGCTACGGCGCTTACAG
>JABDKI010000136.1 GCA_013002295.1 Altererythrobacter sp. | reverse complement strand
GAGCCACGATTCTGTGCGGCTGGTCGACAGCTCGATGGCTACACACACCACGTTCGACAATGTCGAGCTGGATGGCGATGCCGTGATTGGCGAAGTCGATGGCGGGCGCGAAGTCTTGAACAAGATCCTAAATGCAGGCCGGGTTGGCTCTGCGGCCGAAGGTGTCGGTGTCGCGCGCGGGGCGATGGATATGACTGTCGATTACCTCAAGCAACGCAAACAGTTCGGCAAGCTGATCGGTGAATTTCAGGCGCTGCAGCATCGCGCGGCGCATCTGTACTCCGAAGTCGAAATTGCACGTGCGGCTGTCATCAAGGCGCAGCAATTGCTCGATGGTGGTAGCGAAAAAGCGGATCTGATGGTGTCGGTTGCCAAGGCAAAGGTTGCCAAGACGGCTGGCCTTGCTGTGCGCGAAGGCGTGCAAATGCATGGCGGCATCGGCATGACTGATGAATACGATATCGGCCTGTATATGAAACGTGACCGCGCGCTGCAGGAATTCCTGGGTGACGCCTATTACCACACCAATCGTGTCGCTGAGCTCAGCGGGTACTAGGAAGGGCTAAACAATGGATATTCAATCACTTTTTGGCCTTGATGGGCGGGTTGCTCTGGTAACAGGCGGCTCACGCGGGATCGGCAAGATGTTCGTTGAAGGCTTGCTCGCCGCGGGCTGCGCGCGGGTGTATATTTCTGCGCGCAAGATCGAGCAGATGCAGGAGACTGTCGAAGAGCTCGGCGCGGACAAAGTCATTCCCGTGCAAGCTGATCTGTCGCAAATGGACGGCATGCAACAGCTTGCCGATACGATTTCGGCAAAGGAAGACAAACTCGACATCCTGATCAATAATGCCGGCGCGGCGTGGGGTCAGGATTATCTGGAGTTCAACGAGGCGGGCTGGCACCGCACGATGGATTTGAACGTCAAAACACCATTTTTCCTGACACAGAAACTGCATGATCTGCTGGTGGCTGCAGCCTCGCCAGAGCGCCCGGCCAAGGTGATCAATGTTTCATCGATTGACGGTTTCCGCATCAACCCTTGGGAAACCTATGCCTATCAAGCATCAAAAGCTGGCGTGGTTCAGCTGACCCGCCGCGTTGCCGCACGGCTGATCCAAGACAACATCGTGGTCAGCTCCATCGCGCCGGGAGCCTTTCCTAGTGAGATGAATAAGGCGGCCAAGAATGCGCCCGACGCGTCCGCTGCAGGCATTCCCGCGAAGCGGATCGGTTCGGCAGAGGACATGGCCGCTGCGGCTATCTACCTCTGCAGCCGCGCAGGCGACTATGTCGTTGGCGAAACCGTGATCGTCGATGGCGGCGTCGTGAACGCCTGGCTGCCCAGCACTTTCAACGATCCGGCTGGCTGAGTAGTCCTCAGCGAAAATTTTTTTGGGGCCGGAGGAGTGATCTTCCGGCCTTTCTTATTCGTGAATTCTAAGCGGTCAATTCGCGCACGAACGGGATCAGCCCTGTTTGACGGGTGCGGCGCATTCTTTCTGCATGCAGGATCTCGCGCACTTTGACGAAGCATTCATCGACATCGTCATTGATCACCACATAGTCATATTCGGCCCAATGGCTGATTTCGCTGCGCGCGCGCTCCATCCGGCCATCAATGACATCGGCACTGTCCTGCGCGCGGCTTTCCAACCGGCGGCGTAACTCTGTCAGGCTAGGCGGAAGGATAAACACGCTGACTACGTCCTGCTGGTCTTTCTGGTAGAGCTGCTGCGTACCCTGCCAGTCGATATCGAAAAGAAAATCCTCACCCTCTTTCAGGCCTTTCCGGATGTAGGCCTTGGGTGTTCCATAGCGATAGTCAAAGACGTTGGCCCATTCGTAAAACTCGTCTTTCTCGACCATCCGGTCAAACTCGTCATCGCTCACAAAATGGTAATCGATACCGTCAACTTCGCCTGGACGCTTGGGGCGCGTGGTCGCTGAAACCGATAGTTTGATTTCTTCATCAGCCATCAGCAGCTTGTGCGACATGGTCGTCTTGCCTGCCCCCGATGGCGAGGACAGAATGAACATCAGCCCGCGGCGATGGAGTTTGTCGTTCTGTTGGTTTTCTGCGTCCATGTGCGCTGTTGGCGCAAGGCAGCCTTCAAAATCAAGAGTTGGTAAGGCGAAACCCGCCTATTTTTTGCGGCCAAAGTCCACGGTCACAACGTTCGAACCATCGTCAGCGCCTTCGTGAGTCTCGCTCGATCCGCCGTCTCCGGACCCGTCGTTTTGGGCATTCTCATGCTCTTCGGGTGGCAAATCGTCGCCAGTAGCTTGAAATTGCAGGCCAAAATCGACCGCTGGATCGACAAATGCAGTGATGGCGCTGAAGGGAATATCCAGTTTCGCCGGAATCTGATTGAAGCTCAGGCCGACGGAGAAGCCATGATCGGTCACTTCCAGTTCCCAGAACTTGTTCTGCACAACGATAGTCATCTCGTCCGGGAAGCGTTCGCGCAGATGCTTTGGAATGGAAACACCCGGCGCGCCGGTTTTGAAAGTAATGTAGAAATGATGCTCACCGGGAAGCTCGCTTCCGCCGGCCACAATTTCGCCGAGCACGCGGCCAACCACAGCGCGCAGCGCTTCCTGAACGATCTCGTCATACGGGATCAGGCTATCTGGGGCTTCATCACTCATTTCGGGATAAATCGTGGCGCTGGATCAGGCTGCGGTCAAGCCGCAATCGACATCACCCACATGCTTGCGAACGCTTGCGCAGAGCCAAAGAGCGCTTATAGCGCCCTCATGCGCACTGGCAGAATTGAGCGAAACACAGCGGAAACCGCGATTCTGGTTGAGGTGAACCTCGACGGCACTGGAAACTATGAAGTTTCCACGGGAATTGGATTTCTCGACCACATGGTGGAGCAGTTTTCCAAGCATTCGCTGATTGATGTGACGATGAAGGTCGATGGCGATCTGCATGTCGATCAGCACCACACAACCGAAGACAGCGCAATTGCACTGGGTCAGGCAATCTCTGATGCATTGGGCGATAAGGCCGGCATCGGCCGCTATGGCAGTGCC
>JABDKI010000110.1 GCA_013002295.1 Altererythrobacter sp. | reverse complement strand
ACCGTATTGCGGCGGGTGAAGTTGTCGAAAGGCCGGCCGCTGCGCTTAAAGAATTGGTCGAGAACGCAATTGATGCCTGGGCGAGTCGCATCGATGTAAAACTGATCGAAGGCGGGCTGGGCAAGATCGAGGTTGTCGATGATGGCTGCGGGATGAGCGCGGAGGAAATGTCCATCGCGCTGGAACGCCATGCGACGTCCAAGTTGCCCGATGAAGCGATTGAGCTGGTCAGCACATTAGGATTTCGTGGCGAAGCGCTGCCTTCGATTGCCAGTGTCGCGCAACTCACGATAGAGAGCCGCGTCAGAGGCGAGGCTGATGGGTGGCGCAAAATCGTCGATCATGGGCAGGTCATTGAAGAAGGGCCAGCTGCATTGCCGCCCGGTACCCGCGTGCAGGTCGAAAAACTCTTCGCCAAAGTGCCCGCGCGGCGTAAATTCCTCCGCACGGCCCGCAGCGAATATGCCGCTTGCCTGGATGTCGTGCGCAGGCTTGCGATGGCGCGACCAGATGTTGCGATTTCGCTGATGCATGGCGAACGGCGGATATTTGGTCTGCAAGCCGATGAGCCGCTGATCGACCGCGTATCGGGCATTGTCGCGCGCGAGCTAAAAGAAAACAGCGTTGCCATTGATCTGGAGCGCCCGAGCCCAGCCGGTGTGATGCGATTAACCGGGGTCGCGGGCCTGCCGACATACAATCGCGGTGTGGCTGATCACCAGTATCTGTTCGTCAATGGCCGCCCGGTGAAGGACCGCTTGCTGGTGGGTGCCGTGCGCGGCGCCTATGCCGATATGCTGGCGCGGGACCGCCATGCTGTGTTGGCGCTGTTCCTCGATCTGCCGCCCGAAGATGTCGATGTGAATGTGCATCCGGCGAAAACTGAAGTGCGTTTCCGCGACGCGAACGGCGTGCGCGGCTTTATCGTTTCGGGGCTGCGGCAAGCGCTCGGGACTGGTGACAGACGCAGCGCGCAGGGTCCGGACAGAGGCGCAATGGAACGCTGGCAGCAAGAGCCAGTATCTGAGCCTTCGCCAGCCCT
Source organism: Altererythrobacter sp. (assembly GCA_013002295.1). Taxonomy (GTDB): domain Bacteria; phylum Pseudomonadota; class Alphaproteobacteria; order Sphingomonadales; family Sphingomonadaceae; genus Erythrobacter. Next base: position 1,446 of record JABDKI010000110.1, on the reverse strand, counting down.
ACGTTCGATCTTCGAGGGACGTGACTGGTCGGTCCAGAAATCCCGTGTAAGCGACGCGGGCCAGGCCTACCGCGCCTATGAAAACGACGTCATGGCGCGTGATGACTATGCTCCGCAGGGCAGGGCGACCGAGACAGAAGAGCAGGAAGCTCCAGAGGACTTCCCATTGGGTGTCGCACGGGGTCAGGTTGCCAATACCTATATCGTAGCTGAAGCAGCAGACGGCTTGGTGCTGGTCGATCAGCATGCTGCGCATGAACGGCTTGTACTGGAACGATTGCGTGCAGCGGGGGCAGGGGATGCTGTCGCGCGTTCTCAGGCACTGCTGGTGCCTGACGTGGTCGAGCTAGACGAGGTGGATTGTGACCGTTTGGAAGAAGCCGCCGAAGGCTTAGCCAAGTTTGGTCTGGTAATCGAACGTTTTGGTCCCTCGGCTATGCTGGTGCGCGCGATGCCGCATGCCTTGCGCAAGGGCAGCCCGCAGGTACTGCTGACCGATCTGGCCGACGATATCGCCAAGCACGGGCAAGCGTTGTTGCTAGAAGAAAAGCTGGAACATGTCCTCGCGACCATGGCGTGCCATGGATCGGTGCGGGCAGGGCGTGTTTTGCGGGTTGAGGAAATGAATGCTCTGTTACGCGAGATGGAAGCCACCCCGCGTTCAGGGCAATGCAATCATGGCCGCCCGACTTGGGTGAAGCTCAGCATGGAAGACGTCGAGAAACTGTTCGGACGGCATTGAGCCCTAATAATCGGTGCTTCAACCAAAGCGATCGTAATCCAACGAGAATTACTGCACCGCTTCCAAGCAGCCAAATGTAATCCACAGCAGCGCTAAATTCGCTTTGCGTGATCATGTATCCGAAGCTGGTGGCGGCAGACCCCGTAACAGCAACAAGCAGCCCCCAACCAATCTTCTCAAAGGGCTTCTTTTGCCATTCTTGTTTGGTCAACCCTGGACTGACAGGAATAGACTTTTCTAGGACCTTTTCCGGTGCACCGTAAATCATCTAAGTGGCCGGAAAGTAGAATAGCAATATTCCGCCTGCAATAAGTAGTGCAGGCCAGTCACTCCCTTCGAACCAATCACGTGCGAACATAAATGCGAGCGCGATAATTATGAAAATGGCAAGGACCGTGCCGCGGATAAGCCTTCTTGAAGCCTTACGGAAGTCTGAGAAGAACTGATCCTTCTCACTTTCCGAACATTTTAATGCTGGGCCGTTTTGATTTCTGCGATACAGAAAGCCATCGTCTACAGGTTTAAACTGCGCCAAGAATATGTCGTCCATATAATCATAAGAACGTGACCTGAAAACGTGACGGAACCAGCCCAATTAGCCCTCGATCGGCGCATGAGGATCGCGTACGGCGATCAGCCCATTTGAGGTCATTCCCAGCACAACTTCGTCGTTCTGATTGAATATTTGCGCGCGGCTCTTGAAC
>JABDKI010000108.1 GCA_013002295.1 Altererythrobacter sp. | reverse complement strand
TGGTAGGGTGGAGGGTGCGGGCGGCGCGGAAACCCCAGCGAAAATGCCAATGTTGGAACCCTCACAAATGTCGCATGGCTTGGAACAAGGAGAGACGCATGAAACTTGAAGGCAAAGTCGCAGCAATTACAGGCGGAACCGCAGGTTTGGGGCGCGGGATTGGCGAAGCATTTCTGGCCGAAGGCGCCAAAGTCGCGCTGTTCGCGCGCAATCCCGACAAGGGCGCGAAAGTGCTTGACGAGCTGGGTGTCGGTGACAGGGCGATTTTTGTTGCAGGCGACGTGATGAACCAGTCCGACGTTGAAGGCTTCATCGATCAGACAGTCGCCAACTTTGGCACGATCGACATTTTGGTCAATAATGCTGGCGGTGCAGGCGATCTTCAGCCGATGGTCGATCTGTCAGACGAAGCCTTTGACGAGGCGATGAAGTGGAACGTCTATTCCACCTTCTGGGCCAGTCGCCGCGCGCTCAAGACCATGATCCCGAAAAACCACGGCCGTATCATCAATATGTCTTCGATGGAGGGCAAGCATGGCAAACCGGTGTTCACCGCTTACACCGCGGCAAAACATGCGGTGACGGGCATGACCAAATCGCTTGCGCGCGAAGTGGGTGAGCTGGGTATCACGGCAAACTGCATCTGCCCGGGTCTGGTCGTCACTGACATCATCAAGAACAATGGCCCCGCGACCGCGAAAGCGATGGGCATGGAATTTGACGAGATGATCGCGATGTTCGCCAGCGAAGCCGCGATCAAGCGGCCGAACACTGTCGAAGAGATCGCAGCCGTGGCCATGCTATTGGCTTCGCCCGAGGGTGCCGGCATCACCGGCGCGGCCATCAGCGTGGATGGCGGAACCGCGCAGTATTAGCGGCGATCAACCTTCCTGCATTTTCGCCATCGCTGCACCAACAGCCGCTTCGATATCCACCGCCTGCGGATTACCGCGCAGCGTCAGCCCACCGTTCGGCTGAATATTCTGACCCGTCACGAAGGCGCGGTCGCTGCACAGCCATGCGCAGGCCTCGGCCACGTCTTCGCTCGTGTTCAAGCGGCCGAGTGGATATTTGGGCATGAAGGCATCGACCAGCCCTGGCACCTGAAAACTGTCCGATGTCATCGGGCTTTCGGTAAAGGCTGGCGAGACTGAGTTCGCACGAATTCCATATTGACCAAAGTCATTGGCGACGCAGCGGATCATCGCTTCGCCTGCTGTCTTCGTGCCGATGTAGGCTGCGTGGTTGTTAATCAGCGCCTTTGTTGTGGCCGAACTTAGCGAAATGATCGATCCGCCCGAGGGATCCTGATCCTTCATTTGCTGCACAAAAGCCTGCAGGAAATGATGCACGCCTTTGAATTGCAAAGCGCAGATCTGATCTAGCTGCTCTTCTGTCGTCTCCAGCAGATTGGCGAGCAAGCCCCACCCGCTGCAATTGATTGCTGCATCGACGCGGCCCATTTTGTCGGCCGCCGTTTTCGCGAGCGCGTGAACCTGATCATGGTCGGTGATGTCGCACAATGCGTAATGTCCGCCCAGCTCTTCAGCGATATCTGATAAGGGACCCTCATTGCGGCCAGCAACCAACACCTCGGCACCTTCAGCAGCGAATAGCCGCGCCGTGACTTGCCCGATGTTGTCTTTGCTCGCCGCCCCAAGGATAACGGCTTTCTTTCCTGCCAGCAGGCCCATCTCTCGCTCCATCTCCGCTACAATTCAAAATTGTCTCTAGGCGCTCGGCAGCTCAAACACCCTTCCCAAAAGTGTTCATTGAAGCTTCCGCTGTGTCGGTCGATAGCCGGGCCAAGAGATAAGGAGAGCGCCATGTTCCGAGGACCCGCAGAAGATCGCCAGATGATTGCCGAACTCAATGGCACCTATGCCGATGGGGTCGTACGCAACGATCCCGCAACTTGGGGCAGCGTTTGGGCCGAGAATGCCACGTGGGATTTCTTCGGCAATCTGTTCGAAGGCAAAGAGGCGATCGTCGGTTTCTGGAGCCAGGCGATGAGCGGGATCGAAGCAGTCAGCTTCCACTGCGTTCCGTGCATGGTCGAAGTTACCGGCGATACCGCCACCAGCCGCGTCCAGACGCAGGAAATTCTGCATATGAAAGATGGCAATACCCGCGTTGTTGGCGGGCTTTACGAAGACGAATTGGCGAAGATCGACGGCGCATGGGTCTTTACCCATCGCAAGTTCGGCATCGTTGCAGAATACAATCCGCAGGAAGGATAGACCATGGCGAAAATCGTTATCTCTGCACAGATCGACCTGCAGGCAGACAAGCGTGAGGAAGCATTGAAGACCGCGCAGCCATTTATCGATGGCGCACTCTCGCAAGAGGGTTGCCTGCACTATGACTGGAGCGCGGACTTGAACAATCCAACCCGTATCAACGTTTTCGAGGAATGGACCAGCGAAGAAGCCCTCGCGAGCCATTTTGCGAACAAGCATTATGCCGGAATGCTCGGGCATCTGGGTTCATTCGGGATCGAAAACGCCGTGAGCCGGAAATACCGCGTCGACGCCGAAGGCCCGGTTTACAATGAGGAAGGCGTGCCGACAGAGAAGTTCGGCTGAGACTGCTCGGCGCCATCATTGCGGGCGGACAGGCCACGCGATTTGGCAGCGACAAGGCCTATGCGCGCTACAATGGAAGGCGCCTGATCGATCATGTCGGGGCTGCGCTGGCCGCGCAATGCAGCGGGTTGGTTGTGTGCGGGCGCGCGGAGGAAGGCTTCGATTGCATTGCGGACCTGCCGAACGACGGGCTTGGTCCGCTCGGGGGGCTGAACGCAGCTCTACATTTTGCTCGAAGCAATGGATTTGACGGGGTACTCAGTTCCGGCTGTGACATTCCCAACCTGTCCGACAATCTGGCCCTGGAGCTTGCCGGCGAAGGCGCGGCAATTATTCAAAGCCAGCCGGTCGTCGGACTATGGCCTGTATCGCTAGCGCCGCGACTTGATATCTTCATACGCGACGGGGGACGCGCGCTTTATGGCTTTGCCGAGAGCGTCAACGCGCGGCAAATCACTGTCGATCCGCCGCTCATGAATGTGAACCGGCCAAGCGATCTGGAAGGCTAGAGCTTAAGCATCTGCTTCC
>JABDKI010000092.1 GCA_013002295.1 Altererythrobacter sp. | reverse complement strand
GATCAGCTTCCCGATCGCGCCATAGCCCAGCAGCAGCGCCTTTGATCCCGCCAGCTCGCGCTTGCCCGGGCTATCCTGCAGCCACTCGCGCTTTTCCTGCGCTCGCACCACATCGCGATATCCCTTGGCGATGTTGAGCATCCCCATCACGACATATTCGGCGATTGTCAGCGCATTGATGCCCGCGCCATTGGTGACGGTGATCCCGCGCTCGATCAGCACATCCATCGGCAGAAAATCCAGCCCTGCGTAGATTGAATTCAGCCATTTGAGACCGGTCGCCGCGCGCAGCGTTTCCGCCATCGCGTCCTGCTCATACATATCGAACCAGCCGATTTCCGCCTCAGGCACGACTGTGAGTGCCTCTTCCTTGGTCATGAACCAGCGGACATCCAGTCCCTCTGGCAAACGCGGTTCGAGCAGCGGGCGGATCAGGCCGGATAGTGCGAGAATTGTCATTTAAGGGTTCTCCGGCAAATGCAGGCAATCTTCAAATCGGAATGGCCGCGTCGTGAGCGGCGGGACACTGGCAAAATCGGGGTGCGCAGGGTTCATCATAATGATGTCGGCCTCAGGCAGAACAGCGGATTGCGCGGCAGCAAGCAACGAACGCCCCGCATCTAGCCATTCATCACCGATGCGGCGTTTTTCTGTCTGATCTTCGACAAACGGCAGGCGTTCGGGCTCGTGATCGACCTCGGTCCATCCCAACAGATAATCCTGATCGATCCCCGAAAGGTCGCGTGGCAGATATCGCAGCACAACCAACACCGCGAGGCCGGGTTCGGATGCAAAATTGATCATCTTGCGCCCCGGCGAAGTCCAGCGCGCGCCATGCCTTTCCGGCCCCGTCCCGTCGAGCGCTACGAAAGGCGCGCGGGTGAGCCGCCACAGCCTCAATTAAGCTTCCACTCCCAACCGAGCGGATCGCCATCCATCACCTCGACGCCCTTTGCCGCTAGTTCATCGCGGATGGCGTCACTCGTGGCGAAGTCTTTCTTTGCGCGCGCAGCCTTGCGCCGAGCCAACGCATCTTCGATTTCTTCCTCGGTGATCTCCGCATCCTTAGGACGGACGCGGAGGTCGGTGCGCGCAAGACTGAACAGGTCGAAGCCGAGAACCGAGTCCATGTGTTCCGCAACCGCGCGCTTGATCCCGGCATCAACCTTCTTGACCGCCAATGCATCTTCGAGCGCGGTCAACGCGATCGGTGTGTTCAGATCGTCGGAGATCGCCTCTTCGAATTTCGCAAGCATCGGAGCGAATTTGGGATGCTCAGCCATTGGCTGGGATGGCGCATCGGCGAGCCGCTCGACCGCCATCACGATCCGCTTCAATCGCGTCAGTGCTGCCTGCAAACCTTCCCAGCTGAACTCCAGCTCGCTGCGGTAATGCGCCTGCAAGCACATCATGCGGTATGCGAGCGGGTGATAACCCTTGTCGATCACCAGCTGCAGGCGCAGAAATTCGCCTGCGCTCTTGCTCATCTTGCCGCTGCGTTCGACCAGGAAATTGTTGTGCATCCAGATCTTCGCGCCAGAATTGGTCGCTTCAGATAGCCCGCCACAGCCGCAAAACGCCTGGTTCTGCGCGATTTCATTGGGGTGGTGTATCTCTCGGTGGTCGATGCCGCCGGTGTGAATATCAAACGGAAAGCCGAGCAGCTTTTCGCCCATGACCGAGCATTCGAGATGCCAGCCGGGTGCGCCCTTGCCCCACGGAGAATCCCATTCCATCTGCCGCTTCTCGCCCGCCGGCGTCTTGCGCCAGATCGCGAAGTCCTGAGGGTTGCGTTTGCCGTCGACCGTATCGATCCGGCCCTCACCATCCTCGGTCACCGCGCGCGCCAGACGCCCGTAATCTTCGATGGTCGAGACATCGAAATACAGCCCGCTGTCGAGTTCATAGCAGTGCTTGTCCGCAATGCTTTTTGCGAACTCCAGCATCTCGTCGATGTAATCCGTCGCGATCGACCACTTCGCAGGCTGGCGGATATTGAGCGTCTTCACATCCTCCCAATAAGCCTCGGTATAGTGCTTTGCGATGTCCCAGATGGATTGCGCCTTTTCAGCCGCCATCTTTTCCATCTTGTCTTCGCCCGCATCGGCATCATCGGTGAGGTGACCGACATCGGTGATGTTGATGATGTGCGTAAGCTTGTAGCCTTTCCAGCTCAGCGTGCGCCCCAACACGTCTGCAAAGACATAGGCGCGCATATTGCCGATATGCGGATAGTTGTAGACCGTGGGGCCGCAAGTATAAACGCGTGCCTCGCCATCATGGACAGGCTGGAATGGCTCCAGCTGACGGGTCAGGCTGTTGAACAGCTTTAGAGGCGGCGTATCACTCATCGCATGCGCCTTTGCCCAGCCGCCGCGCGCGGGTCAACCGATCAGAAGCCGAGAAACTTCACCTGCTCGTCCAATGGCACGCGTTCACGCTCAAAATTGTTCACCGGCGCGTCGGGGTCACGATAGCCGATCGCCATGCCGCAAAAGAGCATATAGCGGTCATGATCCAGGCCGAGGAAGTCGCGGATCACATTGGCATAGAGCGCCATGAATTCCTGATAGCAACTGTCGAGCCCTTCTTCGCGCAGCAGCAGCGCCACCGTTTGCAGCCACATGCCAGTGTCTGACCATTGCGCCTCTTTCATCAGGCGCGGAAAATAGATGAACATGACCGCGGGCGCATCGAACGAGGTGACATTGCGCATCATAGCCTTGCCGCGGCCCTCCGCATCATCGCGTGCGATGTTCATTGCGCCAAACATGCCGCGCGAAACAGCATTCAGCCGCTCTTTATACGCATCCTCTTGCCCCGGAGCGGTCCAGTCATACTCGGCTTCCTGCATGGGAGATGACGTCAGCTTGGCGCGCAATTCTTTCAGCGGTTCGCCCGTGACAATGGTCGCTTCCCAAGGCTGATAGTTGCAGCCCGATGCGGCCCAGCGCGCAGTGTCCATCACGCGGCGGATCGTTTCCAGATCAACCGGCTTGTCGAGAAACTCGCGCACGCTACGACGGGATTTAACGGCTTCGGTTACGTTCATCTGCGTCCCTTTTCTTCCTCGAACAGCTCAGCCAGCTGCTCGATAATCGTGCCGCCAAGCTGCTCGACATCCATGATTGTCACCGCGCGGCGGTAATAGCGCGTCACATCATGGCCAATGCCGATCGCGACCAGTTGTACAGGCGAGACCTTCTCGATCCAGTCGATCACTTTGCGCAGATGCGCCTCAAGATAGCCTGCGCTGTTCACGCTGAGCGTCGAATCATCCACAGGCGCGCCATCCGAAATCACCATCAGGATGCGGCGATCCTCTCGCCGCGCCATCAGCCGGTTATGCGCCCACATCAGCGCTTCGCCGTCGATATTTTCCTTGAGAAGGCCTTCGCGCATCATCAGGCCGAGATTGCGGCGCGCACGGCGCCATGGCTCATCCGCCTTCTTGTAGATGATGTGGCGCAAATCATTGAGGCGGCCTGGGCTTGGTGGCTTGCCTTCGGCCAGCCATTGTTCGCGGCTTTGCCCACCCTTCCAAGCGCGGGTGGTGAAGCCAAGAATTTCGGTTTTCACGCCGGAACGCTCCAGCGTGCGCGCCAGGATATCTGCGCTGATCGCAGCGATGCTGATCGGGCGCCCGCGCATCGAACCGGAATTGTCGATCAGCAAGGTCACGATGGTGTCCTTGAACTCGACGTCCTTTTCGATCTTGTACGCCATCGACGTGCCGGGCGAGACTACGATCCGCGCGAGGCGCGAAGCGTCGATCACACCGTCTTCCTGGTCAAAATCCCAACTGCGGTTTTGCTGCGCCATCAAGCGGCGCTGAAGCCGATTGGCTAGCCGCGTGACGATCCCTTGCAGACCTGTCAGCTGACTGTCGAGATAGGCGCGCAGCCGGTCAAGCTCCTCTGCATCGCACAGCTCCTCGGCCGGAATTTCCTCGTCATAGGCCTCGGTGTAGGATGTGTAGTCGAGATCCATCGGAATCTCGCCTTGCGGCCGATTGGGGCGCACCGGCATCATGCCGTCGTCACCTTCTTCGCCCGGTTCGCCGTCCTGCATTTCGGATTCGGACGACATTTCCGTGTCGCCTTCACCGTCGGACTCGCCTTCGCTCATCTCGCCGGCCATTTCGGAGGATTGCGCGTCGCCTTCGCCCTGATCCTGATCGTCGTCTTCCTGCTGCTCTTCTGAGCCTTCCTCGTCGTCGCCTTGATCGTTGTCGGCTTCGTCAGGGGAGTCGCTCGGCTGAGTCAGATCGAGCTGCTGCAACATGTCGAGGCTCAGCGACTGAAACGCTTCCTGATCGTCCAGCGATCCCAGCAAGTCTTCAAGATTGTCGCCCACGCGCTCTTCGATAAACTCGCGCACCAGCTCCACCCCGCGCTGCGCAGCTTCAGGCACAGCTTCGCCGGTAAGCTTCTCTCGCAACATCAGCCCGAGCGCGGTCTGCAGCGGCACATCCTCGCGCGTTTGAGCGCGCGCAATCGGATCGGACAACACGCGCATCTCGGTCGCGCTTTCGAGATTGGCCTTGATGCCGCCAAATTTGTTCGCGCCCAGCGCTTCGTATCGAACACGCTCAAACTCGTCATAACAAGCACGCGCGATTGCTTCCGGCGGCGCGTTCTTGCTGTGCAGGTCGATATCGTGATGGCGTAGCTTCAGCGCAAAACTGTCTGCAAAACCGCGGGCTTCGGCAACCTGTTCTGGCGGCAGATCACGGCCTGGCAGCGGCACGCGGAAATTCTTGCCGCTGGCAGAGGGTGAATCTGCACTCCAGGCAAGCTCGACCTCTGCCTCGCGCGAAATAGCGCGGCTGGCGCCGGTCAGCGCTGCCTTGAACTTATCGAGAGGTGTTTCTTCCGCCAAAGACGGCTCCGAACATTAAACTATTGATTGCCCGGTCGCTTGCCAGTCCTTCAGGAAGCCTTCAATCCCTTTATCTGTCAGGACGTGATTAAACAGCGCTTTGATCACCTTGGGCGGCGCGGTCATGACGTCGGCCCCAATCTTCGCGCTTTGAAGCACATGGGTAACATGGCGCACACTGGCGACCAGGATTTCTGTGCCGAAATCGTAGTTGTCGTAGATCAAGCGGATATCTTCGATCAGCTCCATGCCGTCAAAGCCGTTGTCGTCGTGGCGGCCGACAAAGGGGCTGATGAAAGTCGCACCGGCTTTCGCCGCAAGCAGCGCCTGATTGGCGCTGAAGCACAGCGTCACATTGACCATAGTACCATCTTCCGTCAGCGCCTTGCAGGTCTTCAGGCCATCGATGGTCAGCGGCACCTTGATGCAGACATTGTCCGCGATTTTGCGCAGGACTTCGGCCTCTTTCATCATCGTTCCGTGATCAAGCGCGACAACCTCTGCGCTGACCGGACCATCTGTGATGCCGCAGATTTCCCTGGTCACTTCCATAAAATCGCGGCCCGACTTGGCAATCAGCGACGGATTGGTCGTCACCCCATCCAGCAGACCGGTAGCGGCCAATTCCTTGATGTCGTCAATTTCGGCTGTGTCGGCAAAGAACTTCATGGCTTGGCTCCGCAT
>JABDKI010000082.1 GCA_013002295.1 Altererythrobacter sp. | reverse complement strand
TTCAGCCTTGGTTGATACCGACGCTGACAATCAGGCTGCAGACGCCGACGCCGCCCTACAAGCGCTTGGTCAGGACTATGTCGGTTTTGGATATGCGACGACCGCTATTTGCGTCCATCACGAAGACCCCAACATAGCCGATGAAATGATGCGCGCGATTGAGCGCGTCGTAAACGGGCGCGGTTTCGTCACCATCCGCGAAACGGTCAATGCCGTGGATGCTTGGCTCGGCACCATTCCGGGGCTCGCTTATGCCAATGTGCGTCAGCCTATCGTCCATACTTTGAACCTCGCCCATATGATGCCGCTTTCTGCCGTCTGGGCGGGGCCGGAGCGCAACGCTCATTTGGACGGGCCACCACTTCTTTACGCAACGACCGGATCGCACACGCCGTTTCGGCTTGTGACCCATCAAGGCGATGTCGGGCATACGCTCGTCGTCGGGCCAACAGGCGCAGGCAAGTCCGTGCTGCTTTCACTCTTGGCTTTGCAGTTTCGGCGCTATGAAAATGCGCAAGTCTTTATCTTCGACAAAGGTGAAAGCGCAAAGGCAGCGACCTGGGGCATGCAAGGCGAGCATTACGCGCTTGGCGGTGATGGCGCGCTCTGTTTTCAGCCCTTGGCCCGCATTGATGAAGACAGCTCTCGCGCGTGGGCGCAGGATTGGATTATCGGATTGCTGACCCATGAAGGCGTGGACGCTACGCCCGAAGTTAAAGAGACAGTCTGGACGGCCCTCACATCGCTTGCCTCTGCACCCGTAAAAGAGCGTACCATGACGGGTTTGGTTGCGTTGCTGCAATCATCCAATCTGCGCCAGGCGCTTTTGCCCTTTACATTGGAAGGCGCGCATGGCGCGGCACTGGACGCTGACCTTGAGACTCTTGGAGAGGCTGACTGGCAGTGTTTTGAGATGGAAGAGTTGATGCACGCCAAGTCGCTGGTGCTGCCCGTCCTCACATATCTGTTTCATCGCCTGGAAGAACGGTTTGATGGGCGGCCCACATTGCTTATTCTGGATGAGGCGTGGGTCTTCCTCGATGATCCGCTCTTTGCCGAACGCATACGGGAATGGTTGAAAGTCCTGCGCAAGCGCAATGTGTCGGTGATTTTCGCCACGCAATCCCTATCAGACATCGCCAACAGCTCAATTGCGCCAGCCATTATTGAAAGCTGCGGCTCGCGTATCTTCCTACCCAATGAACGGGCACTGGAACCGCAACAAGCGGAGACCTATGAGCAGTTTGGGCTCAATGCCCGCCAGACACAGATCATCGCGCAGGCGACCCCCAAACGCGATTACTATTTCCAGTCTCGTGCAGGCAATCGTTTGTTTGATCTCTCCCTTGGCCCGGTTGCGCTTAGTTTTTGCGGCGTGTCCTCCAAGGATGAACTTAAAGCCATGGACGGGTTCTATGCTCGAATGGGCAGTGCCAGCTTTGCGCAAGCCTGGCTATCCGCACGCGGTCTGCATTGGGCCGCCGATCTTATCACCCCCGACATTTTAGAAACTGAAGGAGACGCCTTATGCGCCGCTCAATAATCGCTGCCATTCTCATGGCCACAACACCGCTCACACTTGCGCCGCCAGCGCATGCCATATTCGGAGTCGGGGATATCGTGATCGACCCGACCAATCTGGCGCAAAACATTCTGACGGCGGCGCGCTCATTGGAACAGATCAACAATCAAATTCAGCAACTTCGTAACGAAGCGGCGATGCTTCAGAATCAGGCCGAAGATCTCTTATCGCTCGACATCAATATCAGCGTGGAGCTTGGCCGCATCATGGACGAAATCTTCAAACTGACTGAAGAAGCGAATGCGATCTCTTACCGCGTCGAAGAGACCGAGCGGGTGTTCCAGACGCATTACCCCGAAGAATACGAAGACTGGTCGTCTACAGAAATGGCGGAAGCCGCTGTCTGGCAATGGGAGACCTCACGCGCCGCTTATCAGGACACGCTCGTTATGCAGTCTCGCATCGTTCAGGCCGTGAAAGTCGATACTGATATTCTGGACGATCTTGTCGGCGCCAGCCAGTCGGCGACGGGCAACCTCGCAGTTCAACAGGCAGGCAATCAACTCGCCGCGCTTGGCATCAAGCAGGACATGCAGCTCCAGCAGTTGATGGCAACGCAATACCGCGCCGAAGCACTCGAACGAGCCCGCCGCCTGCAAATTGAGCAGGAAAGCAAAGTCCGCCAATCTCGTTTCATGTCAGGCGCATCCACCGCCTATACGCGGCGCTAGGCGGAGCGGGCTCATGGATGATCTCGGCGTCATAGACCAGTTTGTTGCGACCTTCAGCAGCTATATCGATAGCGGCTTTGGCCTGCTTGGGCCTGATGTGGCCTATCTCACCACATTTCTGGTGACGATAGACATCGTGCTGGCGGGCCTGTTTTGGGCCATGGGGCCAGATAACAATATTATCGCCAGCTTCGTGAAGAAGGTGCTCTATATCGGCGTCTTCGCGCTGATCCTCAATCAGTTCAGCTTTCTGGCGGATGTCATCTTTAACAGTTTTGCGGGGCTCGGCCTGACCGCCTCTGGTGCAAGCATGACGGCGGATGATCTCATGCGCCCAGGCTTTGTGGCCGCAACGGGCTTTAATGCGGGCTATCCACTGCTCGACGCGATCAGCGAATTAACCGGCCCGATTGGCTTCTTCACGAATATTGTCCTGATTGCTGTCTTCTTCCTCGCATGGCTGATCACCTTGTTCGCCTTCTTCTTTTTGGCGATCCAGCTTTTTGTGACGATCATTGAATTTAAGCTCACCACGCTCGCAGGCTTTGTCCTTGTGCCATTTGCATTATGGAACAAAACCTCATTCTTGGCTGAGCGGGTGCTCGGCAATGTGATTGCGTCAGGCATCAAGCTCATGGTGCTGGCTATCATTGTTGGCATTGGTTCCACGCTATTTGCGTCTGTCACGGCAGGCTTTTCAGGCGATGTCGGCCTTGAAGATGCGGGCGCGGTTATTCTCGCAAGTCTCGCACTCTTTGCCCTTGGCATCTTTGGCCCCGGCATTGCGACCGGGCTGGTCTCCGGTGCGCCTCAACTCGGTGCAGGCGCTGCCGTTGGTGCCGGTGCCGCCGTTGGGGCGGGCGCGATGGCCGCAGGCGCGGTTGCCACAGGCGGCGCGTCTGCTGTTGCAGGTGGCGCTATGGCTGCCGCTAAATCCGGCGCGGCGATCTCCGGCGGCACGCGCATGGCTTTCTCTATGGGTAAAGCCGCTTCCGGTGCAGGCGGGTTGAAAGGCACAGCCGCAGGTGTGAGCGCCGTGGCGCAGGCGGGGGCTGGCTCTGTCGTGAACAGCGCCAAAACCGTCGCCAGCAAAGTCACTGCGCCCATCAAGCAAAGCTACCAAGGCGGCGGGCGCGGCGCAGTCACTGCAACCGGCGGAACGATTAAGGGCGGCGCGAACGCTGCGAATGATGCGGGCGGGGCGGTATCCGCTCCAAACTCAGAACCCAAATGGGCGCAGCAAGCCCGGCGCGGCCAGCGTCAGCGCGATGCCAGCATGGCCACCATGCACGCCGTTCGCGGCGGTGATGGCGGCGGCGCAGGCCAAGGGCCGCAACTCAAACAGGATGAGGATTAGATTATGCTCTGGAAACGCAACCGCAACGCTTACGGCACAACCCCCATGGCGGAAACGCCTTATCAACGCGCCGCTCAAGTCTGGGATGACCGCATCGGCTCAGCCCGTGTGCAGGCCAAGAATTGGCGACTAACAGCGCTGGCGGCCCTTGGGCTCTGCGCCGCGCTTTCCGCAGCCTATGTCTGGCGCTCCACGCAAAGCATGGTCACGCCCTATGTAATTGAGCTCGATAGCTCCGGCGAGGTGCGGACCGTCAGCGCGACAGTTGCGAATTACGAGCCGACCGACGCGCAGATTGCTTACCAACTCGCAGGCTTCATCAAGGATGTCCGCTCGGTGTCAATTGACCCGATTGTCGTGCGTGAGAATTGGCTCAACGCCTATCACTATACGACTGACAAGGCGTCACTAACGCTCAATGATTATGCCCGGACAAATGATCCGTTTTCCGATGTCGGCAAGCGGTCTGTTTCAGTCGATATAGCGAGCATTGTGCGCAGCTCGGATGATAGTTTCGATGTCCGTTGGCGCGAGACGACATTTCTGTCCGGCGTGCAGCAGACCCAGCAGACTTATACCGCTGTTCTCTCAATTGTGATCGACCCGCCTAGGGATGAGGCCACGCTGCATCGCAATCCGCTCGGCATCTACGTCCACGGCATCAATTGGTCACGCGACCTGATTTCCACACAGTCCAACACAGGAGTCTCAAAATGATTATCCGTCCACCCATACCCCTCGCTCTGCTTTGTTTGTCCATGACCATGCTGGGCGGCTGCTCCACCTTACAAACCATGTTCGACAAACCCGTCCCGGATTTCACGCTGGATGAGGCCGACTATATGGAAGCTGTCTATCTGACCGATGAACTGACGGTGGAGGAGATAGGTGCAGATACGCCAATGATTTATGAACGCATCATGCCTGTGGCCATGGCGGGCCAACTCAAGCCAATTATCAATGAGTCCATCGCAGAAATTCAAACCCTCAAGCCTCATGAGGCGATTGATCAGGCCAATGCGGCCTCTGCCATCGAGCCGGAAGCGGGCGGTTTTGTAAACGCTATACAGATCTATCCCTATACAATCGGCGCGCTCTATCAGGTTTATACGGCGCCCGAACAGGTCACTGATATCGCGCTCCAACCCGGCGAAGAGCTGATGTCGGTCTCGGCAGGTGATACAGTGCGCTGGGTGCTCGGCGATACTGTCTCCGGCTCCGGCGATAGCGAGCAGGTGCATATTCTGGTTAAGCCAATCTCGCACGGACTGACCACAAATCTCATTATCACAACATCCAAGCGCACTTACCATGTCGAGATGAAGTCCTTCCGCGAGACTTATATGGCGGCGGTATCCTGGCGCTATCCGCACGAAGAGCTGATGCTCCGTAAGTCCAGTAAAAGTGCATCGCGTGCACGAACGCGCCAGCCTATAGAACGCGGACTACAAATTGA
>JABDKI010000071.1 GCA_013002295.1 Altererythrobacter sp. | reverse complement strand
GAGATCGGCCCGCATCCTTTCTATCGCCGTGATGGCGATCACATCCGGATGGATCTGCCTATCACGCTTGATGAGGCTTTGCGCGGCGCAAAGGTAAAATGCCCCACGGCAGACGGCCCGGTGATGCTGACGATCAAGCCGGGCACCAATGGCGGCACCGTGATGCGCCTGAAAGGCAAGGGCTGGTCTACCAAAAGCGGCGGGCGCGGTGATCAACTGGTCACGCTGGAAATTCAGATGCCCGAAGATCCAGACGAACTTTCCAAGCGGCTCGAAGGTTGGAAAGACAACAGCAATCCGCGCGCCAAACTGGGTATGTAGCAGGTGAGCCTGGGTCATCTGCCCGATCCCAAAGAGCGTGCCGTCCACTCGCTTTCGCCGGAGACCCGGCGGCGCGAGGCGCAAACCCTGCGTGGACGAGTGATTGAGCGGCTGGGGCCAGGTACGCGCGCATTTGCGGTGGTCAAGCGCACGGTAGTCGGCACTTTCAATGATGGTTTCATCCATGCCGGCAATTTGGCCTATCTTGCCATGCTGGCGATATTTCCCTTCTTCATCCTTGGCGCTGCTTTGTTTGCGTTGATCGGGGGGGCAGGTGAGCGCGCAGCGTTGATCGAAACCATCGTCAACGCATTTCCGCCGACCGTTGCTGGCACGATCGAACCGGTTGCGCGCGATGTGATGGACGCACGCCAGGGTTGGTTGCTGTGGGTTGGTGCGGCGGTAGCGCTGTGGACAGTATCGAGCCTGGTTGAGACGATCCGTGATATACTGCGCAGGGCCTATGGAACGCAGGCAACGCGGGCATTCTGGAAATACCGCCTTATCTCGACAGGGTTTACTCTCGGCGCCGTTGTGCTGCTCGTGCTATCGCTGTTTGCGCAGGTCGCGCTTGGCACAGCTGAACAAGTTATCGAACTTCGCTTTCCGGAGCTGGCAGGATCTTTGTCCGAATTGCGATTGTCGCGTGCGGTTTCGACAGCAAGTTTGTTCGGGTCACTATACCTGCTGTTCTTCACTCTCACTCCGATGGCATATCGCAGCAGGCGCTATCCCAAATGGCCCGGTGTCGCCTTTGTAACGGGTTGGTGGCTGATTGTAGCGACAGCGATGCCGCACGTTCTGCGGAGCTTTTTCACTTATAGCCTTACCTATGGAAGTCTTGCCGGGATCATGATCGCCCTGTTCTTTTTCTGGCTCATCGGGCTGGGAATGGTTATCGGCGCTGAATTGAATGCTGCGCTCGCCGTGACACCTGAAGAGGAAGAGGCGGCAGACGAAGCGCAGGAAGACTGACGGAAGGGACCGGACATGGACGGATTGATGCAGGGTAAACGCGGTCTCATCATGGGGCTTGCCAACAACAAGTCACTGGCATGGGGCATCGCCAAGAAGCTGCGCGAACAGGGCGCGGAACTGGCGTTCTCCTATCAAGGGGAAGCGTTGAAGAAACGCGTGGCGCCGCTCGCTGAAGAGCTTGGGAGCGATTTTCTGATCGATTGCGATGTGTCCGACATGGCGGCGCTGGATGCGGCGTTTGATACGCTGAAAAGCCGCTGGGATACGATCGACTTTGTCGTTCATGCGATCGGATATTCCGACAAGAACGAGCTGCGCGGGAAATATCTCGACACAAGCTTGGACAATTTCCTGATGACGATGAACATTTCCGCCTATTCGCTGGTTGCCGTTGCCCAGCGCGCATCGGAGATGATGCCGCCGGTTGATGAAGACGGAAACGGCGGCGGGTCCATCGTCACGCTGACCTATTACGGTGCTGAAAAGGTCATGCCGCATTACAATGTGATGGGCGTCGCCAAGGCGGCACTGGAAACCAGCGTCAAATATCTAGCCAATGATCTGGGGCCCAAGAACATTCGTGTGAATGCGATCAGTGCGGGGCCGATCAAGACTCTGGCCGCCAGCGGCATCGGCGACTTCCGCTATATCCTCAAATGGAACGAGCTGAATTCGCCGCTGCGGCGCAATGTCACGATCGACGATGTGGGCGGCGCAGGGCTTTACTTCCTGTCTGATCTCTCATCGGGCGTGACAGGCGAAACGCACCATGTTGATGCCGGCTATCACCTGGTCGGGATGAAACAGGAAGATGCGCCTGACATCGCGCTGGGTTGAGGCCCGGAGGCCTATCCGGGCTATTGCGATATGCGAATTGACTGGAT
>JABDKI010000149.1 GCA_013002295.1 Altererythrobacter sp. | reverse complement strand
TTCAAACCGGTCGAAGTTTAAGCTTGCACAACCTTCTGCTCGATCGCGCCGAAGATCGAGTGGTTGTCCTTGTCACGCATTTCAACGCGCACCGTGTCACCCGGCTTCATGAAGGCGGTTTTTGGCGCGCCATCATAAATCGTCTCGATCATGCGGATTTCCGCGATGCACGAATAGCCCAAACCACCTTCGCTCACGGGCTTGCCCGGACCGCCATCGGCGCCCTTGTTGCTGATCGTGCCAGAGCCGATGATCGCGCCCGCGCCCAGATTGCGGGTCTTGGCAGCATGCGCCACTAGCTGCGCCATGTTGAAAGTGGCATCCACGCCCACTTCAGCGCGACCGAAGGCTTCGCCATTGTAATCGACCATCAATGGCAAGTGGATCAGCGTATCCTTCCACGCATCGCCCAGCTCGTCCGGCGTAACGCAAACAGGCGAAAACGCGCTTGAAGGCTTGGATTGGAAGAAGCCGAAACCCTTGGCCAGTTCGCCCGGGATCAGCCCGCGCAAAGACACGTCGTTTACCAGCATGATCAGCTTGATGTGCTTCGCTGCATCTTCCACCGAAACGCCCATAGGCACATCGTCGGTGATCACGGCAACTTCGCCTTCCATGTCGCAGCCCCAGGCTGTGTCGCCCAACGGGATGTCATCGCGCGGTGCCAGGAAAGCGTCGCTACCACCCTGATACATCAGCGGGTCGTGATAGAAGCTTTCAGGCACTTCGGCATCGCGCGCTTTGCGCACAAGCTCGACGTGGTTGATATAGGCGCTGCCATCTGCCCATTGGTAAGCGCGCGGGAGCGGCGAATGCGCTTCACGTTCGTGAAAGCGGTCACACGGTACCGCTTCATGCTCTACATCCACGGCCAGCACTTCCAGCTTGGGCGCGATCTCTGCCCAATTGTCGAGCGCTGCCTGCAGTGTCGGCGCGATATTGTCCGCCGCGCAATAGCGGGTAAGGTCTTTCGAGACGACGACGAGCTTCCCGTCGCGGGTGCCGTCATTGAGTGTGGCGAGTTTCATGAAGACCTCTCGGGATTATCTGGTTGGTTATCTGGGTGCGCGCGTTGGAATTCAGGCATGGCCATGCACGCTTGCTCGATCCGGGTCATGTGCGGATAGCCTGAAAGATCGAGCGCAAATCGCCGCGCGTTGTACATCTGTGGAAGTAGCAAGACCTCGAAAAGCCCGGGTTTCTCTAGCAGAAAGTCCTGTGAGTTATGCTGCGCAAGGCGCGCTTCAATAGGCCCCAGAGTTCGCGCCAGCCAATGCCGATACCAATCATCAAGTTGCTTTTGAGAGGCATCGAAATTCGTCTTTAGATACTTGAGCACCGACAGATTGTTTGGAGCATGCGTTTCAGTGGCGATGGCATAGGCCAGTTCGCGTGCGGTGTAGCGGTCTTCGATATCGGCCGGCAGGAGCGGCCTTTCAGGATAGGCTTCATCCAACCACGCAAGCTGCGCCATCGATTGCGCGCGGTCACGTCCGTCAGCAACCAGCATCGGCACAGTGCCAAACGGATTGCGGGTGGTGAAACCGGCATCGTTCTGCTCAGATTCGAGCAAGTTCACCGGTATATACTCGTATTCGATCGCTTTCAGCTCCAGCGCAATGCGAAGGCGATAGGTCGTCGAACTGCGAAAGTAGCCGTAAAGCTTCATGCTGCAAAATTCCTACAGGATGGAACACATGGAACACTGTCCAGATGAAGAAAAGTCATCCATCTTTCAAGCGCTTGCAAACTGGGCCTGTTGGACCGTTTAGGACGCAATGTTGGATTGGAACGCATGCCTGTCCTATGCCAGTTCTTGGAAGCGTAGGACAGCAGCTCGCGCGTTTCCTTCATCAAAACGCAGCCAGTCCGGTTATGCCCCGACCCAGGATCAGCGCATGGACATCATGCGTGCCTTCATAGGTGTTCACCGTTTCCAGGTTCACCATGTGGCGGATCACCTGATATTCCTCGCTGATGCCATTGCCGCCGTGCATATCACGCGCCTGACGCGCGATATCCAGCGCTTTGCCGACATTGTTGCGTTTGACGACCGAAATCATGTCGGGCGCAAAGCGGCCTTCATCCATCAAGCGCCCCACGCGCAATGAACCTTGCAGGCCCAGCGCGATATCGGTCAGCATGTCTGCCAGCTTCTTCTGATAAAGCTGCGTGCCCGCGAGCGGGCGACCGAACTGTTTGCGATCCAAGCCATATTGCCGCGCGGCGTGCATGCAGAATTCGGCG
>JABDKI010000053.1 GCA_013002295.1 Altererythrobacter sp. | reverse complement strand
TTCGAAAATCCTGCTGGCCTTGACGGATTTGAATTCGTTGAATTTTGCGCGCCAGAGAAGGGCCAGCTTGAGCCTGTATTCGAAGCGATGGGCTTCACTCATGTGGCCTCGCATCGCAGCAAGGATGTGCATCTGTGGCGTCAGGGCGGCATCAATCTAATCGCCAATTACGAACCGCGCAGCGCGGCCTGGTATTTTGCACGCGAGCACGGCCCTTCGGCATGCGGTATGGCGTTTCGCGTCCGCAACGCTGCGGCTGCATGGGACCATCTGATGGACCAGGGCGCAGAGCCAGTGGCGGTCGAAACCGGTCCGATGGAGCTCGCGATCCCGGCGATCCGCGGCATTGGCGGGGCGATCCTGTATCTGGTTGATCGCTACGAAGACGAGAACGGCGAGGGCCTGTCGATCTACGACATCGATTTTGAGTATCTACCCGGCGTTGATAAACGCCCTGAAGGCGCAGGCTTCAAGCTGATCGATCATCTGACCCACAACGTGTACACCGGCCGTATGAAGTACTGGGCGGACTATTATGAGACGCTGTTCAACTTTCAGGAAATCCGCTTCTTTGACATCAAAGGTGAGTACACTGGCCTGACGTCTAAGGCGCTCACCGCGCCTGACGGCAAGATCAAGATCCCGCTCAATGAAGAGGGAGAAGGCGGCAAGGGCCAGATCGAAGAATTCCTGCGCGAATTCAACGGCGAAGGTATTCAGCATATCGCGCTGATCTGTGATGATCTGGTCGCATGCTGGGATCGTTTGAAAGGCCTTAGCGTGCCATTCATGACCGCGCCGCCGACCACATACTACGATATGCTCGACGAGCGCCTGCCCGGACATGGCGAGAATGCCGACGAGCTCAAGATGCGCGGTATCCTTCTTGATGGCACGACCGAGGGTGGTCAGCCGCGCTTGCTGTTGCAAATCTTCGCAGAAGCACAAGTTGGACCGGTCTTCTTCGAGTTCATCCAGCGCAAAGGCGATGACGGCTTTGGCGAAGGGAATTTCAAAGCATTGTTCGAAAGCATAGAGCGTGACCAGATCGCGCGCGGCGTGCTCGACGTTGAGAAGGAACCGGCTGAATGAGCGCGATCAAGCCGTCGGGCATTCACCACGCCGCTTATCGCTGTAAAGACGCGAAAGAAACGGTCGAATGGTATGGCCGCGTGCTGGGCATGGAATACACCACCGCCTTTGCCGAGGATCATGTACCGTCGACCGGTGAATATGACCCGTACATGCACGTGTTTCTCGATGCGGGAAACGGGAATATCCTCGCGTTCTTCGAGCTGCCTAATCAGCCTTCGATGGGCCGCGATGAGAATACGCCGGCCTGGGTTCAGCATCTCGCGTTTCGGGTCGCATCGGAAGACGAATTGTTGGCAGCCAAGGCCCATATCGAAGCCCAGGGCATCGATGTGCTTGGTCCAACGCATCACGGCATCTTCAAATCGATCTATTTCTTCGATCCCAACGGCCATCGCGTAGAGCTGGCAACGGACATCGGTACACAAGACCAGTATGACGAGCTGAAGCGCGTTGCACCGCTGATGCTGGATGAATGGAGCGAGACAAAGACAGCCCCGCGCCATGCCGATTGGCTCCACGAAATCGCGCGGACGGAACATGGTCTGGAATCGCGCGACTGACTTAAAGCGGCTTATCGCGATGAGGGGAATGCGACATCTTGTCGCAATTCATTGCTGATGTTAACGTTCCCAGATTGAGGTTGGGAGCTTTTGATCATGTGGAAACCGGTTTTGGTCGCTGCCGTTTTGGCGGCGGCTCTGATTGGGACAACTTCGGCATTCGCCAATCAGGATGAGCTTGCGCAGCTAGATGCGCAACTTCCTGGAACCTTAGTCAATGATCCATCGCGGCTCGATTGGGAGAGCTATGGGGCAGACATTGAGCGCACTGCAATTGTTGACGAGTCGATCCCCGGCGGCGGGGCAGCGATCCGAATTGATGTAAAGCGCGCGGGCGAATTCATCTATGTGGCTGGCACAAATGTTCCGCTGACCAAAACTGTCCGCCGCGGCGATACCATTACTGTTGGATTTTATGCGCGCACAATCGACGCGCGTACTGAAGATGGCAACGGCGTTCTGCGAGTTCGTTTTCAACAGAATGCAGAACCTTTCCCCGGATTTGGCGAGCAAACCCTTTCCATCGGCCGCGAGTGGGATTGGTACGAGGTAACAGCCGATGCAGGAATGACCCTTCGCAGCAAGGATGGCATTGTTGCCCTGCAATTCGGCCGCACGCGCCAAACCATCGAAATTGGACAGACTGTCGTCGTGTCCGGTTCTGACCGGATAGCTTCGAATGTACCGGCCGCGCAGCCTCAACCTGCTGCTGAGCCCGAACCCCAGCCTGAGGCCACCCCAGTTCCGATCGTGCGTGAAGAGCCGCTGATACCAGAACCGCTCGAAGGGGCAGGCGAATTGCTTAATGATCCGCGCGGCGGGGATTGGCGCATCGTCGGCGACATCGCGGCGGCTCTTGAGCGTGAAGAGCCTGCTATCTGGCTCAACCGAGCGACGCGTTTCACGGTTGGTGCGCCATCAGACGATCCAGACACGCTGTCGCTGGCGGTTCCCCTAAATGTCTCGATTGAAGCCGGCGACAACCTTCTGATTGCAGTGGCCGGTCGAACCGAACAGGCAATCACACCTGATCGCCGCGCGCGTGTTGATGCCAAGATCGACGATCTGGAGCCGGGACGTGGCAACTTCGCGCAAGCGCTTTTCCCATTGGGCGAAGACTGGCAGCTGATTCGCCTTCGTGCCCGATCGCCGCGCGCTTACGCGCCGGGCGGCGCGGAATTGGTGCTGAGCTTTGCTGGCTATGCGCAGATCGTCGATATTGGACCGGTCTACGTATTTCGAACAGAGCCGACGGAATAGCGCTTAGGTGACAGATGTTGAAAGCGGAGGGTGCGTTGGTTGCACTTTGCGCTATAAAAGCGGGATCTAAAGGAGATTCCGCTTTATGTCCGGCTTTGTTGCCCGCCCAGAACCTAGCTACCCAACGCATTGCACGCCCGAACAATATGACGCGATGTATGCGCGTTCGCTTCAGGATCCGGACGGTTTCTGGCTAGAGCAGGCACGGCGGCTGGACTGGGTGCAGGCTCCCGACAAAGGCGGTGAATGGTCGTATGATCCGGTTGATATCAAATGGTTCGCCGATGGCACGTTGAACCTTTGCTACAATGCGGTTGATCGTCATGTTGCGGAACGCGGCGATACAACTGCGCTGATTTTTGAGCCAGACGATCCGGCGTCGACCGGTCGCTCGCTTACCTATCACGAGTTGCATGCCGAAGTGGTGCGAATGGCCAATGCGCTAAAGGCAATGGGTGTCACCAAAGGCGAGCGCGTGACGATCTACATGCCGATGGTGATCGAAGGCGTGCTCGCGATGCTGGCCTGCGCGCGCA
>JABDKI010000048.1 GCA_013002295.1 Altererythrobacter sp. | reverse complement strand
ATCTGCGACACAGAGCCGTTCAAGTCACACTTTGACTGGTGCATGGCTCGTGCGGGATTCAAAACGATGGACGTCTTCAATGAGGCCATGCCTTTGGCGCGAAAGGCCATCGTTGCAGGCGAGATCGGTTTCGCCGATCGTTATCTCGTAAAGCACATCGAAGCTGACGTTGCCCGCGCGCAAAAGGAAGGCGACAAGACCCGCCGCCGCCGCCGTTTCGATATGCATTTGGCATTGCAGCCGCACCTGATGGACTGGTTTGAAGCGCTTGCATCGGTGATGCCCGAACGCGTCTGCTTTCATTGGCCTGCGCTGGAAAATCTGATGCGTGACATCCAAAAAAAAACGCCGGAGGAAAACCCCCGGCGTTTCGATGTTTCGGTTCTTGACGATCTCTTGGACCGTTTGCCGGGCTAGCTAAGCGCCCGCTGGCAGCAATCTTTCGCCAGCGATCCGCTGCATCGCTTTCTGCAGCTTCTCGAACGCGCGCACTTCGATCTGGCGGATGCGCTCACGGCTGACGTCATAAACCTGCGACAACTCTTCGAGCGTCTGCGGGTCTTCGGTCAGGCGGCGCTCGGTCAGAATGTGCTTCTCGCGGTCGTTCAGCGCATCCATCGCTTCAGCAAGCATTTCGTGACGTACGTGAGCTTCTTCGGCGTCAGCAACCGTCTCGTCCTGCAACGGGCGATCATCGGTCAACCAGTCCTGCCATTCGCCAGAACCTTCTTCGCCATTGCGCATCTGGACGTTGAGCGATCCATCGCCGCCCATCATCATCCGGCGGTTCATGTTGACGACTTCTTGCTCCGGCACACCCAGATCGGTGGCGATCTTCTTGACGTCATCGGGATGCAGATCGCTGTCTTCGTAAGCGTCGAGGTTCTTCTTCATCCGGCGGAGGTTGAAGAACAGCTTCTTTTGCGCAGCGGTGGTGCCCATCTTCACGAGGCTCCAGCTACGCAGGATGTATTCCTGGATCGAGGCCTTGATCCACCACATCGCATAGGTCGCCAAGCGGAAGCCGCGCTCAGCTTCGAACTTCTTGACGCCTTGCATCAGGCCGACATTGCCTTCTGAAATTAGGTCGCTCACCGGCAAGCCATACCCGCGATAACCCATCGCAATCTTGGCAACCAGGCGGAGGTGTGAGGTGACGAGCTGTGCCGCAGCTTCGGGGTCCTCATGCTCCTCATAACGCTTGGCGAGCATGTATTCCTGCTCAGCGGTTAGAACGGGGTATTTTTTGATTTCCGAGAGGTAGCGGTTGAGGCTCTGCTCTCCGCCGAGCGCCGGAACGCTCATAGACTTGGTATTGGTCACTCTTTCCCTAACCTTTCTTGCGTCAACCCGTCGGTGTCTGGACCCCTAATGGGCATCCGTGGGTGCGGGTCACATGGTTACATATACACGCGTTTGCCGAGATTTGCAGTGCATTTCATCGATTTCAACGTGTGGTTTGGTCGATTAGTTCCTGCATATCCTCCGGCAGTTCCGATTCGAATTCGAGCCATTCCCCGCTTATCGGGTGCTCAAAGCCAAGCGATGCCGCATGCAAGGCCTGCCTTTCGAAACCCAAATCCTTGAGAATTCTGCGCAATTCACTCGGTGTACGTCCATATAATGGATCACCTAATAGCGCATGACCGATTGATGCACAGTGAACGCGAACCTGGTGGGTTCGCCCGGTTTCAAGCCGGCATTCGATCAACGAAGCGGATTTGAGCTTCTCGAGCAGCTTATAATGGGTCACAGCATCTTTGCCGCGTGAGGAATTCTTGTCGAGCACAGCCATTTTCTTGCGATTGGCGTCCGAACGGCCGATTCGCGTGGAAATCGTCCCTTCCGAATTGCGAAGATGCCCCCCGCAAACCGCCAGGTATCGCCGCTCGATAGAATGATCCTTGAACTGCCTGGCGAGGCCTTCATGCGCCTTGTCAGACTTTGCCACCACCAACAGGCCTGACGTGTCCTTATCGATCCGGTGGACGATGCCGGGTCGTGCAACGCCGCCGATGCCTGAAAGCTGTCCCTTGCAGTGGTGCAGCAGGGCGTTGACCAGTGTCCCGTCAGGATTCCCTGCGGCAGGATGCACCACCATGCCGGCAGACTTGTTGACGATAATCAGATGCTCATCTTCGAACACAACATTGAGCGGGATATTTTGCGGCCTAGCCTCGGCTTCGACAGGGGGCGGCACGCTGATTTCAAACCGCGTGCCATCAGGCACCTTGGCTTTCGCGCTCGTCTCAATTTGACCGGAAATCGCAACGCGACCTTCCGCGATCAGTGCCTGAATTCGCGCTCGCGACAGATCGGTCGCGTCAGCCAGCGCTTTGTCCAGCCGGTCTGACGCGATGATCTGCCCGCTTATCGTAATTCCCGCATTCTCCGCCATACCTCCTGATGACGGGCTGGCGCGTTTCCGGCAAGCGGAATGCTAAACTTACTGGTTTAGCAACTTCGCAATCGCCATGATGTGCAGGATGATGAATGCGGGCACCAGGAATACAGGGAACAGCACAAAGGGTGCCTGACCCATTGCCATCGTGCTGAGATGGCCATCAAGGTGCAGGAGCATTCCTTCGCGCGCGCCGATCCCGATCGAAACCACGATGATGAAGTCGGTCATTCCCGCGATTACGATACCCCATGCGGCCTTTGAGGCGTTGGAGCTGGCGCGTGCCACGGCCAAGGCTGCAACGGGTGCCGCAACACCGACAAGAATGTCTCCGATACCAGCGGGCAAGGCAAAGATAGGCGGCAGAACGTTGACGCCCCAAGCGAACAAAAACGCCGCCCCGATAATGCGCCAGGCCTGCATGGCAGTTAGCTCAGCAAGATCCTGTGAAAGCACCCATCGATTGAGCGAAGGGATGGCCAGATAGGCAATCCAGAGTAATACAGGCGGAACCCCGGCCGCAGCGATCATGGCTATTGGCGCCTCGCCCGCGGGCGCATCAAAGGTTCCTTGGATGGCCAGCCACATGACGGTGGTGAACCAGACTGCCGTGATGAGCCAGACCGGCGTCGAATACGAGAGGGAAGGGGCACTGCCGTGCTCTCCAAGTTGGAGCGGTGGCTGCGATTGCACGCTTGATGATTGTGTCATTGTCTTACTCCTATTATAACGTGCATATACACGCATCAATTCAAATTTTTTTACGCGATTGAATCCAGCTTCTGGAGAAGCGAGCCTGCAATCGGTTCGCCTATCTTGTCGATCAGATCACGCTGAGCATTGCGCCACATGGGACGTGCAGTATTGAGTCGCTTTCGGCCCTCTGCGGTAATCTCAACCACGCGTTCACGGCGGTCTTCGCCCTCGCGCCGCTTGATCAATCCGGCCTTCTCCATGACGGCCAGATTTCGCGTCGCGGCTGTGCGTTCCAGCTCTAGCGATTGGGCGAGCTGTGTCACGGTTGTGGGTCCAAGCTCGTTCAATGTAACCAGCGCCGTAAATTGCTGAACATTGATGCCAATCGGTGCGAGCGCTTGATCATATTGACGTGACGCAATTCTGGCTGCGCGTCGCAGCCCGGCGCAAAGACAGTTGAAAGGGGAGTCGAGGTTAGTCATTATTTACGTGCATATACACCTTTATCGATTTTCGGTCAAGTGCACCATTGCGGCTGCATCGGTGACAAGATTTCTGCGCGTGCTATGGCAATGGAATGCAGGTTGATGTGGCAAGCCATGTTGTCGAAGCGATGCAGCGCGAAGCGTTGGCAGCTTATCCGCGTGAAGCATGCGGAATACTGCTGGGCGAGAGCGATCGAATTTCCGAATATGTTGCGACCCGCAATGTCCATCCGACACCCAACACTCATTTTGAAATAGATCCGCAGGCGCTGATTGATGCGCATCGGGCCGCGCGCCGGGGCGGGGCTCAGGTCATCGGCTATTACCACTCCCATCCGTCGGGTGAAGCGCAGCCATCAATGACGGATCGGGCCATGGCTTCTGGTGACCGCCGTATCTGGGCGATCTTGGCAGAGGGCAGTGTCAGATTCTGGTGCGACGGTCCGGATGGATTCGCTCCGCTTTCCTACCAGGTGACAGGGCAATAAAAGCGCCAGATGCTTTGTATTTGGGGCCATACTGAAATGAATTTGAACGGCATCGTGAAACGCACGGTTGGCAAGGGCATAATTTTCCCTCTAGGACAGTGTTCCAAGTGTTCCATCCTGTAGGAAAACCATCTCACTTATGAGCTCTACTTCCGCCACTGAACTTGCCGCATTGATGTGCTCTAGGCTGTGCCACGACATGCTATCGCCCGTGGGGGCACTTTCCAACGGGCTGGAATTGCTCGCAGACGAGAAAGACCCTGAAATGCGTGCGCGCTGCATGGAGCTGCTCGAACAAAGCGCAAAGATCAGCACCGACAAGCTCAAGTTCTTCCGGCTCGCGTTCGGCGCGGCTGGGGGGTTTGGTGAGGCTGTGCCGGTCGAAGAGGCGCAAAGCGTAATTGACGCACTGGTATCGGACGCCAAGGGCGTGACGCACAATTGGGCGATCAGCGGGGCCAGTCTGCCCAAACCCGCAGTCAAGGTGATGCTCAATCTCTCGCATATCGCGCTTGATGCGCTCATCCGTGGCGGGACGCTAGATATTGGTGCCGAGCTGCAAGGCGGCAATGTAGAGATCGTTGTTCGGGCGAGCGGAGACCGGATTGCGTTCGACGATAACATCGGGCGAGCACTTCAAGGAGAGCTTGCGCCTGGTGAACTGTCCAGCCGCACCGCCGCTGCTCATATGATCGCGATGCTGGCCGAAGAGATGGGCGGCGGGCTTCAGTACAAGAAGGATGATACCAGTCTGGTCATGGGGGCGGTACTGCCGCAGCCCGAAGGGATGATCGGCTGATATGGCGGACGAGCTGGTTCACCGCGAGCAGCTGTCGCCCAATTGCAATGATCGTACACTGCCAATCACAATGGTGGTGCTGCATTATACCGAAATGAAACCGGTTGAGAGCGCTCTGGAGCGGCTCTGCGACCCGGATGCTCAGGTTTCTGCGCATTATCTGATCAGCGAAGAAGGCGAAGTTACGCGGCTGGTGCCGGAAGAAAAGCGCGCTTGGCATGCGGGCATGTCCTATTGGCGGGGCCACAAGGACGTGAACTCGGCAAGTATCGGGATCGAGTTGGATCACCCGGGGCATGGGCTGGGTTATCGTGAGTTTGCCGAGGCGCAGATCGATGCGCTGATCCCGTTGCTCGCTCGCATCACGAAGCAATACGATATCCCGCGCGCCAATGTTGTCGGGCATTCGGATGTTGCGCCGGCGCGCAAGACCGATCCCGGTGAGCTGTTTCCGTGGGATCGGCTCGCACAATACGGGCTTTGTCTGCCTAAACCCGAAAAGCTGGAACTGGGCGATCCGTTCGACAACGATGGCGCGTTCTATCTCGCGTTGGAGCGATTTGGATATGACATCACAGACGGGCACAAAGCGGTCGAAGCATTCCAGCGTCGCTGGCGACCGGAACTGATCGACGGGATCGTAGACCAGCACGTAGGCGCGATACTGTTCCAATTGCTCTTGGACCGTGACCGCGGGGACGCGCGATAATTTACATCGTTTTACCCAGCTGGATTTGGTGATCGCACTCTCCGCAGGTTAGCGTACCGCATCAATTTTCTGGGGAGTGGGAATTCGACTATGATGAGAAAACTATCAGCCGAGTTGATCGGCACATTCTGGCTTGTGTTTGGGGGCTGCGGCTCGGCCGTATTGGCTGCGGCTTTCCCTGAACTGGGCATCGGTTTTGCAGGCGTTGCTTTGGCGTTTGGTCTGACTGTGATGACCATGGCTTATGCCGTCGGCGGAATCTCGGGCGGGCACTTCAACCCGGCGGTGTCGCTAGGTCTTGCAGTGTCAGGCAGATTCTCCTGGGGCGAACTCATCCCATACTGGGTGGCGCAGGTGATCGGCGCCTTTGTCGCGTCAGGCCTGTTGTTTGTGATCGCCAGCGGCGCTCCGGACTTTGCAGCTGGGGGCTTCGCATCGAACGGGTTCGGTGACCTGTCTCCGGGCGGCTACTCGATGATGGCCGTTTTGGTTGCGGAAGTGGTGCTGACCGCACTTTTCCTGATCATCATTCTGGGCTCGACTTCGCCGCAAGCGCCAGCGGGATTTGCGCCAATTGCCATTGGCCTAGGGCTTACCTTGATCCATCTGATATCAATCCCGGTGAGCAATACTTCGGTTAATCCAGCGCGTTCGACGGGCGTGGCGTTCTACGCTGAGACCGGCGCTGTCGGGCAATTGTGGATGTTCTGGGTGGCACCCTTGATTGGTGCAGCAATCGGCGCGCTGATCTGGAAGGTGGTGCTCTCACCCGATGAATCGCTTGAGAACGTTGGCGGCAAGGAATAACCGCTGGATTACCGAACTGCGGAGGGGTCGGCCCTGAAACGGGTTGGCCCTTCTCATTTTTGGCGGCCATGCCTATATCGCGCTGTGCCAGGAGGCTGGGCAGCTGCGTTTTCGTGAGATTACGAGGAAAGTCCGGGCTCCACGAAACAAGGGTGGCGGGTAACGTCCGCCGAGGGAAACCTCAGGGAAAGTGCCACAGAGAGTATACCGCCGATGGAGGCTAAACCTCACAGGCAAGGGTGAAAGGGTGCGGTAAAAGCGCACCGGGGTTCTGGTAACAGCGCCCGCATGGCAAACCCCACCCGGAGCAAGGCCAAATAGGGGCCTCACGCTGCGAAGTCTTTGGATGACGCAGCAGGGGCGTTTCGCCCTGAGAGGCCCGGGTTGGCTGCTTGAGCTGCGGAGCAATCCGTAGCCTAGATGAATGGCTGCCGCTGCGAGGCTGGTGTGCAAACATACCGCTTGCAGGACAGAACCCGGCTTACAGGCCTCCTGGCACATTGAGACATGCGTTGACGTGCAATTTATTTTAACGTTAACGTCAGGTTATACGGACAAATTGCGCCGCCAAAACGCGGGAAATGGTGTGTAACACCCCTGCAACACTCCCCCAGAAAAGCCGATCGTTACCCCTTCGCAGGTTGACCTTCTTGGCCCTTAGAGACAGTGGCACACTATCCAAGTGGGACTGGATACTTTGCCGATCGTTCGATTGGTGCGTTGTGAAGTCATTTAGTCCCTATTGGCAACATTAGGACGGAAGATCACTCTATCCGGAGGGACTACATGAAAAATACTAAATTTATGGGGCGCTTCCTGAGCTCTACCATGATTGCAGGTCTTGCAGTCACGGCGGCTCCAGCCCTTGCTCAAGACGCAGACGTTACGTCTGATGACGGAGCAGCAGAAGAGACTACCATCGTTGTGACCGGTTCGCGTTTGAACGTGAACCCGAACCTTGAAGGTGCGGCTCCAATTCTTAGTGTCTCGACAGACACAATCAAATCGACCGGTACGGCTCGTATCGAAGACCTTACCAACCAGCTGCCTTCTGTGTTTGCTGGTCAGGCTGGTGAAGTCTCGAACGGTGCGTCTGGTACTGCTACGCTGAACCTTCGTGGTGTCGGCTCAGTCCGTACGCTCGTTCTTATCGATGGCCGTCGTTTGCCATATGGTTCGTCTGGCACTTCATCAGCCAACCTTGACTTGATCCCGACACAGCTGGTCGAGCGCGTAGACGTGCTGACCGGTGGTGCTTCGGCTGTTTACGGTTCGGACGCTGTTGGCGGCGTTGCCAACTTCATCCTCCGCCGCGACTTTGAAGGCGTTGAACTCGATCTGCAGGGCAATTTCCAGCAGACCGGAAACGGCAACGAATTTTTCAATAATGTGACTGCTGCTGCTGAGCAGGTCGTTGCATCACCAATCATTGACGGTGAAGAATATGTCATCACTGGCATGCTCGGTACAAACACCGCTGATGGTCGCGGTAACGTTACAGTCTATGCCAGCTACGAAAAGCGCAACGAAGTAACGCAGAACAACCGTTCGTTCTCTGCGTGTACAATCGGTGAATCGAGTTCTTCGACTAGCTTCGGCGGCGCAGGCTGCGTAGGTTCCTCGAACTTCCGCCGCTTTGCTGACTTCTTTAACGGTGATGGCGTCAATGATGACGCATTCCAGCTCGAAGACGGCACAATCGTACCGTTCGTTGGTGGACCAGCGCAGACTTATAACTTTGGTCAGCGTAACTTCTTCCAGCGTCCTTCAGAGCGTTTCACGCTCTATGGTCGTGGCCACTATGACATCACAGACAATCTGGAAGCATTCCTCGACGTCAGCTACACCGATGTATTCTCGGATGCTCAGATTGCTGAGTCAGCGTCGTTTGGTATTCACCCGATCAACTGTGACAACCCGTTCATCAACGGCACACCGGGTATCGACCTCGCAACGGAAGTTTACAATTGTTCGGCACAAGACATTATCGATGGCACAATCATCCCTAATGCCTTCTTGTCGCACCGTAACGTTGAAGGTGGTCCACGTAACTCACGTCTCGAAAACTCGGCATTCCGCATTGTAGGCGGCCTGCGCGGTGATTTCGCTGATGGTGTTTGGGCTTACGAAGTATTCGGTCAGTATTCCGAAACTTCAGACAGCTCGCTTTCTACAAACGACTTCATCATTGCTAACCTGCAGCAAGCGTTGATCGCTGTGGACGACGGCAACGGCAACGTCGTATGTGCTGATCCATCGGGTGGTTGCGTTCCTTACAACATCTTCACTCGTCCAGGTGGTACAACCGGCGTAACTCAAGAGGCACTGGATTTCATCCAGGGCGTGGGTCTTGTCATCGGTTCTACAAGCCAGCTGGTTTATGGTGCCAATATCCAGGGCGACTTGGGAGAGTATGGCGTTTCGACCCCTTGGGCCGACGACGGCGTAGCTTTGCTGGTTGGTGTTGAAAGCCGCAAAGACGAACTCGAGTCGATCCCTGATGAAATCAGCCAGGTACCTGGCGGTGGTTTCACCGGTGTTGGCGGCGCAACCTTGCCGGTTGCTGGTCAGGTTGAAGTCATGGAGCTCTATGCTGAGATTCAGATTCCACTCATCCAGGATAAGCCGTTCTTCAATGAGCTGACACTGGCTGGCCCGTTTTGTTCAATAGCCGTTTTGCCGGTTGCTGAGGCGAGTGCGGATTGTGCGATCGCGTGAAGAGTCATTGCACAGCTTTGGCTTGAGCGTGATCGTGCAAGAGGTGCCGCCTCAGCGGGCGGCGGTGCGGCAGCGGTTTTAGTTCGAGAAGCAGAAACATAGTCCTATGAATTGATGAAGCCACTGTAGTTTTCGACGACGTCCTGGTAGCGGTATTGGGCAAAGACACGGGCTAGACGTCCGCAAGATCGCCTTTCTTCTCGAGCCAGGCCTTGCGGTCGCCGGCGCGCTTCTTGGCCAGCAGCATGTCCATCAGCGGGCGGGTCTTGT